>CAYFMZ010000024.1:1626-30277 GCA_964344275.1 uncultured Proteiniphilum sp. | reverse complement strand
ACCCCTCGCCCCCCAGACGAGTACTCTAAACCGGACTGAGCTACATCCCGAAAAAACGCGTGTGCAAAAGTATCATTAAAATTTCAATTATGCAAATTAAATTGTTCTTTGTACGGACAATTTGTACTGACACGTGTAATTTAATCACGCGACACATGATAATACACGGATGATAATATACACCACACTGTTGAGGGTATTGAAATGGATGGAAGAGTGTTCTCTTTCGTTTAATGTATATTATGAATAAATATAAGGGCGAATAAAAAAAATAGTTGTTAATTTGCAGTTTATAATTGATATTGAGAGGTTGACTAAATTTCATTTTCGCACGAAAATACTTTTTTATACATGACTAACAAAGGATTCCCTCTTAGCTAAGAAATTTGGTGCGATCTCTAAAAATTTATGATTGAATGGTTTTCACAGCAAAACAAATTGCCGATTTCTTAAAGGGAGAGGTCCTTGGCAACCCTGATGTTACCGTGTCTAATTTTTCGAAAATCGAAGAAGGAAAGAGCGGTACTATCTCTTTTCTCGCCAATCCAAAATATACATCCTACATTTACACTACGGAAGCCGATATCGTATTGGTAAATAGCGATTTTGTTCCAGAGAAGCCAATTAAGGCAACTCTCATTAAGGTTCCCAATGCATACGCGGCCTTGGCATCGTTAATGGAGATGGTGAACAACAATGCTCCCCGGAAGACGGGACAGGAATCGATGAGCTTTGTTTCACAAACTGCCACGCTTGGTAAAGAAGTATACGTGGGTGCATTCGCCTATATTTCAGACAACGCGGAGATCGGAGATAAGAGCGTTATCCATCCTCAAGTTTACGTGGGGGAGAACGTGAAAATAGGAAAAGATTGCATTATTTACCCGGGGGCGAAGGTATATAGCGACTGTGTGATCGGTGATCGATGCATTGTACATTCGGGGGCGGTAATAGGTGCCGATGGATTTGGCTATAGCAAAGAGAGCGAAGCGTACCATAAGATACCGCAAATGGGCAATGTCCTTATCGAAGATGACGTTGAAGTTGGTGCTAACACCACTATAGACCGAGCGGTGATGGGTTCCACGGTGATTCGTCGAGGCGTGAAGTTAGATAACCTGATTCAGATCGCTCACAATTGCGAAATAGGGGAACATACCGCTATGGCAGCTCAGGTAGGTATCGCCGGTTCTACGAAAATTGGTGAGAATTGTGTCTTAGGTGGACAAGTAGGAATCGGGGGACATATCACCATCGGTAAGAATTCGCAAATAGGTGCACAGTCCGGGATCATTAGCAATACCAAAGAGGGGGCAGAGATCATGGGCTCACCAGCAATCCCTGTGAAAAGTTTCTTTAAATCAAGTATCATCGTTCCCAAACTGCCCGATATGTATAAGCAGTTATCCGCTATGGAGAAGGAGATTGCTGAACTCAAAAAAAGGCTGGACCCAACCAGTTAAAGCAACTGTTTTTTCAACTCAAGCCATAATCAAATCACGAAATTGACCGAATTTCGTGCTTTTGGTTGTATATTTGCACAATAATAGGAAAAATGTGAAATTAATTTTTTGATAAAGTGAAACAGAGAACATTACAAAACAGCTTCACGTTACAAGGAATCGGGCTTCATACCGGGTTCGACATAAAGGTAACTTTCAACCCGGCTCCTGCAGATCATGGGGTGAAAATTAAAAGGATCGATTTAGAGGATCAGCCAATCATAGAAGCATTCGCGGAGAATGTGGTAAACACGCAACGCGGCACGGTAGTAGGAAAAGGAGATGTGACTGTCAGCACGATTGAACACGGCCTTTCTGCACTCTACGCCTTGGGAATCGATAATTGCTTAATCGAGGTGAACTCGTCGGAATTTCCCATTCTGGATGGTAGCGCGATCGAGTATGTAAAATCGATACGTGAAGCGGGTATAAAGGAGTTGGATAAAGACAAGGACTATTACGTGGTTCGTAAAAAGATTGAAGTGTCTGATCCCGAAACCGGTTCTAAACTCACGTTGTTGCCTGATGATGATTTTTGTATCAACTCCTTTATCGAATTTGATTCACTTTTTATCCCTAACCAGTCGGCCACGATGGATTCGGTGACCGATTTCGAGTCGGAGATTGCACCGGCACGAACGTTCGTGTTTGTTCGTGAGATTCAACAACTCCGTAAGGCTGGACTAATCAAAGGGGGTAACCTGGATAATGCTATAGTCATTTACGAGAGACAGCTACCCCAAGAGGAGCTGGATGAAATCGCTGATGCTTTGAATGTTCCACGGCAAGACGCGGCAGAGCTGGGTTACCTCAATCACCGGGAACTCGCCTACCCCAATGAGCCGGCACGCCATAAATTGCTCGATATCATCGGTGATATGGCTCTTGTAGGAAAGCCGATCAAGGGGCGGCTGCTCGCCATCCGTCCCGGTCATAAGATCAATAACCAGCTGGCAAGGTTAATCCGGAAAGATATCAAGCTCAACGAGGTGCAACCTCCCGTGTATGATGCAAGTGTGGAGCCGTTAATGGATAATATACGGATACGGGAATTGCTCCCGCACCGTTACCCTTTTCTGATGGTGGACAAGATCATCCAGATGACAGATAATTTTATAGTGGGTGTAAAAAATATCACTACCAACGAGCCATTTTTCATGGGACACTTCCCTCAGGAGCCCGTGATGCCAGGGGTATTACAAGTTGAAGCCATGGCACAGGTGGGTGGACTGTTCGTGCTCGCCAGGTTAGATGAACCGAAACGGTATTCCACCTATTTCCTGAAGATCGATAATGTGAAGTTTCGCCATAAAGTGGTGCCCGGAGACACGCTGCTTTTCCGTGTGGAGCTATCCAGCGAAGTACGTAGGGGGATAGCCACGATGCGTGGACTCGCGTTTATCGGGGATAAAGTTGTATCAGAGGCTGATTTTACGGCTCAAATAATTAAAAATAAATAACTTATTCGAAACCATATGACAACCGTTTCTTCATTAGCGTTCGTCCATCCCGAAGCTGTTCTTGGTGATAATGTGATTGTGGAACCTTTCGCGTATATTGATCAAAACACGGAGATAGGGGAGGGCACACGGGTGATGACTCAAGCAACCATACTCGCTGGAGCGCGCGTTGGTAAAAACTGCACCATCTTTCCCCATGCTACCGTAGCCGGTATTCCACAAGATCTCAAGTTTCAAGGGGAGGAGACCACCGCTATTATCGGTGATAATACCACGATTCGTGAATGCGTGACAGTGAACCGGGGCACAGCCTCTAAAGGGTATACAAGAATTGGGAGTAACTGCCTTATCATGGCGTATAGTCACGTGGCACACGACTGTGAACTCAAAGACCACGTGATCTTGGGTAATACTACGCAGTTGGCGGGTGAAGTGGAGATCGACGATCACGCGATCCTGAGCGGGGGCACGTTAGTGCACCAGTTTTCCCGGATCGGTGCCCATGTGATGATTCAAGGCGGGTCTAAGATACCTAAGGATATCCCACCCTACGTGATGGTGGGGCGGGAGCCTATCGTGTACGTGGGACTGAACGTGGTGGGACTGCGCCGAAGAGGGTTTACCAGCGAACGTATTAACACTATCCAGGAGGTGTACCGCTTTCTCTATATGTCGGGATACAACGTGACACAGGCCACGGAGCGCATAGAAAAGGATTTACCAGCGTCGGAAGAACGAGATCATATCCTAGATTTCATTCGATCTTCGAGTAGGGGTATTGTACGCGGGAATATGGAGGGGTAAGTCATGCGTGGCATCTCTTTTCCGGCCGAGTGGTTTCCGCAGAGTGGTGTCCAGGTGACATGGCCTCATCGAGGCACCGATTGGAGCGATATCCTCGAAGAGGTAACTCAATGCTATATTAGCTTTTCTCGAGAGATCCTTAAGAGGGAAAAACTGTTAGTGGTTTGTCGAGACGCGGAGGAAGTGAGGTCCTATTTCACGAGAGACGAACAAGAGAATCTTCTCTTGACTGAAATTGAAAGCAACGATACATGGGCGCGAGACCACGGTGGTATCGCGGTGTTCGAAGAAGGCAAACCTATACTTGTTGATTTCGGGTTTAATGCGTGGGGACTTAAATTCGCGGCATGCCACGACAATTTAATCACGAGCCGGCTGTATGATAAATCAGTGTTTCGCTCCGAGGTGATATATCGGAATCGACTGGATTTTATCTTGGAAGGGGGATCCATCGAATCGGATGGAAAGGGTACCATACTAACTACAACGCAATGCCTCCTCTCTCCCAATAGGAACGACACCTTGAATCAAGTCCAAATCGAAGAACAGCTCAAAGAATCATTGGGTGCGAACCGGGTGCTTTGGCTACACCACGGGTACCTGGAAGGAGACGATACCGATAGCCATATCGATACATTAGCCCGCTTTTGCGACGAGCATACCATCGCTTACGTTAAGTGTGACGATAAAGAGGACGTGCATTTCGAAGAGTTGGAGGCGATGGAAGAAGAACTGAAGGCTTTTGCCACGCCGGCAGGAAATCCCTATCGATTGATTGCCTTGCCCATGGCGGATGCCTTGTACCACGAAGGAAACCGTTTGCCGGCAACCTATGCCAATTTTTTAATCATTAACGGGGCGGTGTTACTCCCTTTCTACGATTCCCCGAAAGATGAAGAGGCAAAGCAACAGTTGCAACTTGCCTTCCCTGACCGGGAAATAGTCGGTATCGATTGCCTTCCGCTTGTAAAACAGCACGGTTCGTTACACTGTGTAACGATGCAATATCCGCGGGGGTTTTTATAGATAGGTGCTATTAAACAAATCAGGGAGGGCGTTGTTTTTCCATAAAGGCATGCTCGCATCACGAGTAGCCTCTCAAACAGCTATGCCGAATGTGAAAAATACCCGGAGTAACTATTTAATGATAGGTTATAATGAAAGTAGGAATTATTCAACAAGCTAACACGGGAGATATCCAAGAGAATATTTCCCGTCTGAAACAGAAGATAAGAGAACTGGCCGAAGGAGGAGCAGAACTGGTAATTATGCAAGAACTTCATAACGGACTCTATTTCTGCCAGACCGAAGATACCGATGTCTTTGATCAGGCAGAGACTATCCCGGGCCCTTCCACCGACTCCTTTGGTGCACTGGCAAAAGAGTTGGGAGTGGTGATCCTGTTATCGCTTTTCGAAAAACGCGCGGCCGGCCTTTACCATAATACCGCCGTAGTCCTTGAAAAAGATGGCTCGATCGCCGGGAAATACCGGAAGATGCATATTCCGGACGATCCGGCTTATTACGAAAAATTTTATTTTACACCGGGTGATCTTGGATTTGAACCGATTGATACATCGGTGGGACGATTGGGTGTGTTGGTCTGTTGGGATCAATGGTACCCGGAAGCCGCGCGACTGATGGCACTTGCCGGTGCCGAGGTGTTGATCTATCCCACCGCGATAGGGTGGGAGTCTACCGACAGCGACGATGAGAAGAAAAGGCAACAGGACGCGTGGATCACGTTGCAACGCGGACACGCGATCGCTAATGGATTGCCTCTGATCGCGGTGAACCGTACCGGGTATGAACCCGACCCATCCGAGCTTACCAACGGTATTCAGTTCTGGGGGAACAGCTTCATCTGCGGTCCCCAAGGTGAATTTCTGTACCATGCTCCGGAAGGTGAGTCGCTGCAGATCGTGGAGATCAATAAAACACGTACGGAGAATGTTCGCCGTTGGTGGCCTTTCTTCCGTGACCGACGGATCGACGCGTACGAAGAACTTACCAAACGTTGGATTGATTAAATCGAACGAAACAAAACAATATGTATAAAACAGAAAAGGTCGACCGTGATGGACGACCTTTTTTTTTGAACACGGATACCTTATCTCCTTCCGCCGGAGGTCCTTCCTGAACTGCTTCGTGAGGTTGCGGAGTTATTGTTGCTTGATGAGGAGGAGCTCGACCGGACTGTCGCGTTGCTGTTGCTGCTTCGATTGCTCGATGAAGAAGAGCTCGACCTTACCGTGGGATTGTTGTTACTCCGGTTGTTTGATGAGGAGCTCGATCTCACGGTGGCATTGTTGTTGCTGCTACGGGTATTCGACGAAGAGGAGCTGGATCTCACGTTGCCGGACGAGCGATTGCTGCTCGTGGAAGTTTGCGACCTTACTGCCGCGTTGTTGTTGCTTCTTGACGAGGAGGTAGTAGGCCTTACCGTGCTGCTGCCTGTGGTAGCACTTCTATTGGTGGAGCTACTCCGGGTATTGCTGTTTGTAACGTTCCCTGAAGTGGCACTTCTATTGGTAGAGCTGCTTCTGTTAGAAGTACTGTTTGTGACGTTGCCGGATGTGGCACTGCGGTTGGTAGTTGTCCTACCGCTGTTTCCACTATTTACAGTAGTCCTTTGGGTGGAGGTCCTGCCGGTAGTCACTTCCGGACGGTATACCCTCACCGAGTTGTTGTTTACCACGGTCGACCTGCCTGAGCTGGACCTGCTATTACTGCTTTCAAGCCTGCGCACCGTGGTTGTCCTTCCCGTGGCGCTTCTGTAATCAGATGCACTTGGCCCGCTATAGTAACGGTTGTCGTTATACACGTAGGTGTTATTGATGATCGTGGTGTTGTTATAGATGGCAGGGGTGTGCCTATGATAGTGGCGGTGCATGCTCCGATTATACATGTAGCGTGTGGGTAAGAAGGTCCAGTAGTGTCCCGGTAAGTTCACATGGATGTTTATATTGACCCTCGGGCCCATCGGTGCCCACCCGTAATAGCCTCCGCCGCTTCTCCAAGTGACCCACGCGGGTGCCCATTCGTACCCTGGTATCCAAGCCCACCCGTAGTAGTCGTCCCAATACCACCTTCCGTAGTGGAACGGGGCCCAACCCCACGAGTAATTAGACACCCACATGTTGCCGTGGTCGGTCATCACCCAGTAGCCGTTAGTGGCGTAGGGATGAAAATCCCTGCCCACGCTGGGAACCCATACGCGACCGTACGAACGATTGTTGATCCACCTACCGTGAGGGCGCAACTCGTTGTAGAACACGTTGAAATTAACGCCTCCCTGATCGTAATACTCTCCCTCGTAGTAGCCGTAATCGTCGTATCCTTGAGAATAGACGTAATTCCGAGACGAGCCGCAGGACCAAAAGGCTAGCGCGATTATCGCGAGAATGATGGGGTGTCTTAAAGTTTTCATATCCGTGCTTTTTAAAGGGTGGAACTTCTGTTATTTAACATTAAGACCTCCATTTAACAGAATGGTTTAACACTACCTGTGGTTTAACACTACCTGTTTTATTTAAACACCTGGTCAATCCCTGAGAATCCCATGAACGCCATCGCCATGATGCCAGCCGTGATAAGAGCAACCGGTATTCCTTGTATTGCCTTGGGCACTTTGGTTAACGCCAGCTGTTCGCGGATGCTTGAAAAAATCACGAGTGCCATCGCGTATCCAATGGCCGTAGCCACGGCATACACCACCGATTCCAATAGGTTATACTCTTTTTGAATCACCAAAATGGCCACTCCAAGAATCACGCAGTTGGTGGTGATAAGCGGTAGGAAAACTCCCAATGCTTGGTAGAGCGAGGGCGATATTTTCTTTAACACGATCTCTACCATTTGCACCAGTGCAGCGATTACCAAGATGAAGGTGATGGTCTGTAGGTACTCCAATCCGAACGCCTCCAGGATCCCCTTTTGCAATAGGAAAGTCACGATGGTAGCAATGGTCAACACGAAGGTTACCGCTACCCCCATGCCGATCGCGGTATCTACTTTCTTCGAGACACCTAAGAAGGGGCAGATTCCAAGGAACTGCGACAATACCACGTTGTTTACAAAAATGGCAACGATTATAATTCCGATATATTCCATACTGTTACTGCTTAATTGCTTTCCTTGCGTTGAAGCTTGTTAAAAATGGCAATAAGGTAACCCAGTACGATAAACGCGCCGGGTGCTAAAATAAATATCAACGAACCGAACTCCTCGGGATAGATACCCAACGAAAAGATGCTGCCGGTACCCAATAATTCTCGAACAGCACCTAAAAGGGTAAGGGCAAGGGTGAAGCCAAGCCCGATGCCCACGCCATCAAATACAGACGAGGTCACGCCGTTTTTCGAGGCAAACGATTCTGCACGGCCCAACACGATGCAGTTGACCACGATAAGCGGGATAAAGATCCCTAAGCTATCGGCCAATGCCGGCACGTAAGCGTTCATCAACATCTCTATGATGGTTACGAAGGTGGCAATCACCACGATATAAGCCGGGATACGTACCATATCGGGGATCACGTTCTTTAACATCGATATTGCCGCGTTGGAACATACCAGTACGAACATCGTAGCGAGTCCCATGCTCATCCCATTGATGGCCGAGCTGGTGGTCGCCAACGTGGGACACATCCCCAATAGCAGCACGAAAATAGGATTCTCTTTAATGATACCGTTTACCAGCACTTTAAGATTATTATTCATCGCTATTGCCTCCTTGCTCTTTAGTTAATGTTTCCGAAGCATTCACCTGCTCTACTGTCGATTCAATCCGGTTATCTCCTTGCTCTTTCAAGCTTGCCGTGTAGGCCGCGTAGGCCCTGTTTACTGCCTCCAAAAATGCCCGGGAGGTGATGGTCGACGCCGTGATGGCATCTATTTCGCCACCGTCGTTGGTTACAGCCAATGGGCCGGCTGATAAGTCCCGGCCGATCACTGACCGTGAGGGGCGTTCATCGTCTCTGAACCATTCCGACATTTTTGAACCCAGCCCCGGGGTCTCGGCATGTTGTAATACCGAGTAATTCACTACGCGGTGTTCCATGTCGAACCCGACCATCAGCTGAATATTCCCGCTGAAGCCATTATTGGTGTAGCTGTTCATCGCGTATCCCACGATCTCGCTGCCCCTCTTGGCAGGGTAAACCAAAAGTGAGTCGCCCTGTCCCGTGGCCATAGTGAATGCTTCTGCCGCGGGATCGTTATCAAATTCCGGTACCACTTCGCTGATGGCACCCTGTAGTTTCATCGCTTTCGCTTCCGCGATCGGAGTCGCGGTCATCTTGTTCACCTGAGCGAGTAGTATAGCTACCGTTAGGCAGATGAGAGAGAGCGAAAGGAACATATTCCTGAATGTAGATTTCAATTTAGCCATGTGCTACTACCTCCCCGAATCGTTTTGGTGTCGTGTAATTATTGATAAGCGGTGTGAGCGCGTTCATTAGCAGGATGGCAAACGATATCCCTTCCGGATACGCGCCCCAGAAGCGGATAGCCATCGTGACAAAGCCGATCCCAACACCATAAATAAGCATTCCTTTTTTTGTCATGGGCGACGTCACATAGTCCGTGGCCATGAAGATGGCACCTAACATCAATCCCCCAGAGAAAAGGTGGATGAGCGGATGATACATCGGCACCGGGTTGAACAGGTAGAGCACTCCGCTAAAGAGAGCTACCGTAACCAAGATCGACACCGGTATGTGCCATGTGATGATCCGTTTCCAGAGCAGGTATCCCAGCCCCAGCAATAACGCGAGTGCGCTGATTTCACCCAGTGAACCGGCGACGGTTCCCAAGAACATCTCCTGCAAGGCAGGCAGTGCTTCAGGAGTGTCAAATAACAGGCCCAAGACAGTTGCCGTGCTTACGGCGTCTACCTCCGTGGCAATAGCGGGTACCGGCCAGGTAGTCATCTGTGCCGGAAAAGAAATCAACAGGAAGATGCGTCCAGCGATGGCCGGGTTAAATATATTGTTTCCCAATCCACCAAAGGTGAGTTTCACCACGCCGATAGCAAATAAGCACCCCAATGCAAGGATCCATAGTGGCAGGTTCGAGGGCACGTTGAATGCCAGTAGCACTCCAGTGATGATGGCTGACCCATCAAAGATGGCCGGCTCTTTCTTTAGGATGTACTTCACGATGAGGTATTCAAACGCCATGCAAAAAAGTACCGCGGAGGTGGTAAGCACCAGCGCATCTATCCGGAAGACATATAAAGCCACTAAAAAGGCCGGTATCAGGGCAATGAGCACCCCATACATTTTTTTTTCAATCGTGTCTCCGCTATGCACGTGCGGCGATGGAGAGACAACCAGTTTGTGTTCCATATCTTTTTTCTCTTCGTGTTAGTTTTTCCTGGCTCTAATAATTCCGTTCACCTTGTTTTTACCCAGCCGGATATAATCCAATAAAGGCCGATCGGAGGGACAGGTATAGCTGCACGAGCCGCACTCTATACAGTCGGTGATCGCGTTATTCTCGGCCCTGTCCCATACCTCGTATTCGGTTAGGTTCATTAACAAGGTGGGATTGAGGCCCATGGGGCACACGGTAAGGCATTTGCTGCAACGGATACAATCCTTCATCGCTTTGCGCTTCGCCTCGAGGGACGGGATAAGCAATATACCCGAGGTACCTTTTGTTACAGGAATATCGGTACTGGGCAGTGCTTTACCCATCATGGGGCCCCCGCTGATGATCTTTCCGGTTGTCTCCGGTAGTCCCCCCGCGGCATCGATCAGCAAGTGGATAGGAACTCCTACGCGTGCACGTAGGTTGCAGGGATGCTTCACCTCTTTCCCTGTAACTGTTACCACCCTTTCCACTAAGGGTTTATTTTTCTGCACTGCCTCGTAGATGGCGAAAATGGTAGCCACATTTTGTACCACTGCTCCCACTGATACAGGCAACGCACCGCTCGGCACTTGGCGTCCGATGAGCGCGTCGATCAGTTGTTTTTCTCCACCCTGGGGGTATTGTACTTTCAGTGCTTCTACATGAATACGGGGATACGCTTTGACTCTTTTCCTAAACTGGGCCAGGGCATCTTTCTTGTTGTTTTCAATGCCGATGATGGCTTTATCCACGTTAAGTGCTTTCATCACCAAGTTGGTGCCTACCAGGATTTCATCGGTCTTCTCCATCATCAACTGGTGATCGGAAGTGAGGTAAGGTTCACACTCCACCCCGTTGACGATCAGTATTTCGGGTTTCGTGCCAGGAGGTGGAGTCAGTTTCACATGAGTTGGAAACGTGGCACCTCCCATTCCCACGATACCTGCCGCGGCAATTTTATCGATAATCTCTTTGGAGCTTAGCGTGCTTTCCTTTACCAGTGTTTCGGTGCAGTCGATCCCATTCTCCCACTCGTCTCCCTCCACTTTGATGAAGACTGCATCGCGTCGGTAACCGCTCGCGTCGAGTGCTTTATCCAGCTTCATCACTGTGCCGGATACGGGTGAATGGATGTTGGCCGAGACAAATCCGACGGTCTTCCCGATCAGTGTGCCTACCTTCACGGCATCGCCCCTTTTTACAACCGGTTGACAGGGCGCACCAATATGCTGCGCCAGCGGGATAATCACTTGGTCGGGGATCGCAAGGGGTTGTATTGCTTTTCCTGCCGATATCTTCCGTTCTTTCGGGTGAATACCGCCAATCTTAAATGTTCTTAACATATAGTGATGTGTAGTTGTTTTACGCGTTTACAACCTCCTCTTTCGGCGCGAGCGGTTTCTGTTTCCGCGGCGGGAAATTCAATTCCAATATCGAGTTAGTGGGACATACCGGTGCACACTTACGGCAAAGCCGGCATTTGTCGTCTATAATAAACGCGAGGTTATTCTCAATGGTGATAGCATCAAATTCGCATGCTTTTTGGCACTTGGCGCACCCGATGCAAGCTACTGCGCATGCTTTTTTCGCTACGGCCCCTTTATCCTTATTCACGCAGCTCACGTAGATGCGTCTTGATTTGGGGCCTTGTTTCCTCAATTCGATGATGTCTTTAGGGCACGCCTTCACGCACGCGCCGCAGGCAGTACACATATCTTCTACCACCTCGGGAAGCAGTGTCCCCGGATTGATATGGATAGCATCAAAGGCGCACGATTCCACGCAGTCGCCTAGCCCAAGGCAGCCGAATGAACAGCCGGTGTCGCCCCCGTAAAGAGCCGCGGCGATGGCACAATTGGAGACACCATCGTACTGATTAAGACGAGGACGGTTGTCGCAGGTTCCTTCACAGCGGACCACCGCGATCTTTTTAGTCGTTACCGGGGCGGTTTGTCCCAAGATGGTGGCCACTCGATCCATAGTCTCTTGTCCGCCTACCGGGCAGTTGAGGCCGTCAAGTGTCTCCGCTTTCACGCAAGCCACCGCGAAAGAAGCGCATCCAGGAAAGCCACACCCGCCACAATTAGCGGCCGGCAATGCTTCCTGCACCTCTTCCACACGAGGATCTTCCTCTACTTTAAATCGTTGTCCCACGAGGAACAAGATCGCTGCGCTTCCTGCACCAATGGCACCCAACGTGGCTATAGCACTTAGTAATACGCTCATAATATATAAGTTAGACTCTCTCTCTAACGATAATGCAACAGGTCTGATACCGTAGCTTAGCGAAACGAGAAATTTTAATTAATTTGTATTCTTAATATTGAATCTAAACGATTTTGCCATTTTGTTACGAAGCAGGTATAATACAAGGTAATAGGGTACGAGGGCGACCATCGCGGCGAAGGCTGCCTCTATTTCTGTGAAATTCCATAGAGTGAGCGAGGCCACCAACACACCCAGAAGAATAAGTAACGGGATCACGAAAGCCCAAAAAATTGCTTTATAGCCAATCGACTCTTTCCCCTCGATGATCACACGCTCGTTCACGTGGTACAGTCTCGTTGCATCCAGTATATCTACCAACTTCTCTTTGGAATCGGCTGCCATACATACACTCTTAGCGTGGCACGCGCTGCATGCCGACTGTTGTAATATACGCACGGTAATACGATTGCCGTTGATCTTCTCGATTATTCCTTCGTGTTCAATCATGAAACAAGGGGTGAAAATACCTGTATTCTGCTCATTTGATTATTGTCTACAAAGTTAAGGATTATTTTTGTGATATAGCAAAGTTTTAACGAACTTAACTGCTTGAAATCAATGTCCAATATTATTTGAAAACTTTGTTCAACAATCAATCAAGCTATCTCGAATGCTAAATTGTGGAAGCAGTCGAACATTTAATCACCTTATTTGTTAAAAAGTGAGTTACAGTTCATAGATATACTGTTTGTAAATATCTGTGGCATTTTAGTAGAAACTTATTTAATACTTTTCCATATGATTTTCGATATCGATATGATTCGCGAAGTGTACGCTCAACTTCCCCAAAGAATTAACAAAGCAAAGAAGGTGCTGAAACGCCCCTTGACCCTTACGGAAAAAATTCTTTTCTCGCATCTCTCAGTGGATGTTCCTTTGAAGAATTATAAACGTGCAAACGATTACGTCAACTTTGCCCCCGACCGGGTGGCCATGCAGGATGCCACCGCGCAGATGGCGCTATTGCAGTTGATGAACTCCGGGCGAACCAGTGTAGCGGTGCCCTCCACCGTTCATTGCGATCACCTGATACAGGCATATAAAGATGCCGAGACAGATTTAGAGACAGCAAAAATCACCAACCGGGAGGTGTTTGAATTTTTGCGGGATGTATCCAACAAGTATGGTATTGGTTTTTGGAGGCCGGGTGCGGGGATTATTCACCAAGTGGTATTAGAGAACTACGCCTTTCCCGGTGGGATGATGATTGGTACAGACTCGCACACGCCTAATGCCGGAGGATTAGGTATGATCGCTATCGGGGTCGGTGGTGCCGATGCCGTGGATGTGATGGCCGGCCTGCCCTGGGAACTGAAGATGCCAAAGCTGATCGGCGTGAAACTTACCGGTAAGCTTTCTGGTTGGAGCGCTCCCAAAGACGTGATATTGAAGGTGGCAGGAATTCTTACCGTGAAGGGTGGTACCAATGCCGTGATCGAGTACTTTGGCGATGGGGCCGAGACCCTCTCGGCTACCGGTAAAGGTACCATCTGTAATATGGGTGCCGAAGTGGGGGCTACTACCTCCATCTTCCCGTTCGATGAGAAGTCGGCCGCTTACCTGGAGCAAACCGGCCGGAAAGAGGTGGCGGATGCAGCTCGTGGAATTATGGCACACTTGCGCCCAGACCCCGAAGTGCTATCCAATCCGGAACAGTATTACGACGAGTTGATCGAGATCAATCTATCGGAACTTGAACCCCATATCAACGGGCCGTTCACGCCCGATGCCGCCTACACTATTTCGGAGTTTGCCCAAGTGGTAAAAGAAAATAATTATCCCCGTCAGATGGAGGTCGGCCTGATCGGCTCTTGTACGAACTCCTCCTACGAGGATCTTACCCGAGCCGTTTCTATCGTGAAGCAGGCACGGGACGAAGGGGTCCCGGTGAAAGCGAGCTTCTTGATTAATCCCGGATCGGAGCAGATCCGCTATACCGCGGAGCGTGACGGTATTCTTCAAGTGTTTGAGGATGCCGGTGCCACTATCATAGCCAACGCTTGCGGCCCTTGTATCGGGCAGTGGCGGCGCGATGATGGAGAGAGCGAGCGTACCAACTCTATTGTCACCTCTTTTAATCGTAACTTTGCTAAACGTAACGACGGCAACCCCAATACCCACGCGTTCGTGACTTCCCCCGAGTTGGTGGCGGCATTGACCATCGCGGGAGACCTTTGCTTTAACCCGCTGACCGACACCCTTGAGAACGAGCGTGGAGAGAAGGTGAAATTGGCTGAACCCAAAGGGCATGAGATGCCGCCTAATGGCTACGATGTAGAAGATGCTGGGTATGTGGCACCATCTCCGGATGGAAGCAGCGTAGAGATCACGATTGCTCCTGATTCTAATCGGCTACAAAAACTGGAGCCTTTCCCCGCGTGGGACGGTCAGGATCTGCGGAATATGCCTCTGCTTATTAAAGCGAAAGGGAAATGTACTACCGATCATATATCGATGGCCGGGCCGTGGCTCCGCTTCCGGGGCCATCTGGATAATATTTCGGATAATATGCTCATTGGGGCAGTGAACGCCTTTAACGAGAAAACCAATGCCGTGCTTGATCCCGATTCGATGGAGTACATGGCTGTTCCTACCTTGGCACGCAAATTTAAATCACGGGGTATTGGCTCGGTGGTAGTGGCCGAAGAGAACTACGGCGAAGGATCTAGCAGGGAGCATGCCGCCATGGAGCCGCGCCATCTCAACGTGAAAGTGATCTTGGTAAAATCATTTGCACGGATTCACGAGACTAACCTCAAGAAGCAAGGCATGCTGGCACTCACTTTCGTGGATAAAGATGATTACGCGAAAGTACAGGAACGTGATAAGATCAGCGTGCTGGGGCTGGATGAGTTTACCCCAGGTAAGAACCTGACTATTGAATTGCTTCATGCCGATGGTACCACGGACCGTTTTGAAGCATCCCATACTTATAATAAACAGCAAATCGGATGGTTTAAAGCGGGTAGCGCGCTCAACGCTATGAGAAAATAACGGCCTTGAAAGAGAAAAACTTCATGCAGGTAACCAAAGAAAAGGATCGGCTCGTCGTCCCCGATCGTCCTGTTATCCCTTTCATCGAGGGAGACGGTATTGGAAAAGAGATTACTCCGCATGTGCGGCGAATAATTGATGCGGCCGTTGATCGCTCGTTTAATGGGAAAAGAAAAATAACGTGGCAAGAGGTGCTCGCGGGGGAGAAAGCCTTTAACGAGGTGGGGACATGGCTTCCCGTGGAGACATTGGAGGCATTTCGTACCCACTTGATTGGTATCAAAGGGCCGCTTACCACGCCGGTGGGAGAGGGAATCCGTTCCCTCAATGTCGCGTTACGGCAGGAACTCGACCTTTATGTATGCCTTCGCCCGGTACGTTGGTTCAAAGGGGTTGCTACCCCTCTATTGCATCCCGATAAAGTGCGTGTAGCTATCTTCCGTGAAAACACCGAAGATATCTACGCGGGAATCGAGTGGGCTGCCGGCACCCCCGAGCTTAAAAAAGTACTCACTTTCCTGAGAGAGGAGATGGGGGTGACTAAAATCCGTTTTCCGGAAACCAGCTCCTTGGGAGTCAAGCCGGTTTCAGTGGAAGGGACGGAGAGACTGGTACGTGCAGCCATTCAATACGCTCTGCAGCACCGACTACCATCTGTAACATTGGTCCACAAAGGCAATATCATGAAGTTTACCGAAGGTGGCTTCAAGAAGTGGGGCTATGCCTTAGCGGAACGTGAATTTCCGGATCACACCTTTACCGAACACACGTTCAACCGGGTTAAAGAAGAGCGGGGGCTTGAAGCCGCCGTGGAAGCATATAACAGGGCTGTCGCCTCGGGAAAGGTTTTTATTAAAGATGTGATTGCCGATGCGTTCCTACAGAACACGCTCCTCAAGCCGGAAGAGTACTCCGTTATTGCTACACTCAACCTTAATGGAGATTATATATCCGACCAGTTGGCGGCTATGGTGGGCGGAATCGGGATTGCCCCCGGTGCGAATATTAATTACCAGACCGGACATGCCATCTTTGAAGCGACTCACGGGACAGCACCTGATATCGTGGGCGCGGGTAGGGCTAATCCATGTTCCATGTTGCTTTCTGGTGTGATGATGCTGGAATACATGGGGTGGGAAGAAGCCGGTGGTCGTATTATTGCTGCATTGGAAAGCCTTTTTAGCCAAGGTTACGCTACTGCTGACCTCGCTCGCTTCATGGAGGAAGGAAAGGTGCTTTCTACTTCCGAATTTTCATCAAAAGTGATTGAAAATTTATAATTGAAAACATTTTTAGCAGAAATAGTTTAACTTTGTCGGAGCGTTAACTCACCCTGCCATGAGGAGTACTATCAAACTTGTTGTATATTCTTTTAAACAAAAAGGAAGTAAGAATGTTAAAACAAGAGTACTTCCGATACCTCGGTGAACGCGAAGCAAAAGCATATTAACAAAACAAATATATCATTATGGATAATGAACAGATAACAAAAGTTTTATCGGGCACGATAGATTTCACGAGCAATATTGATAAAGAGCTTTTTATTAAGATGGGTGTAAAACGTGGCCTTCGAAACGAAGACCATTCCGGTGTCCTGGCGGGCCTTACCCGGGTGGGCGACGTGGTAGGTTTCGAGCGCCAGGATGATGGTACACTGAAACCTGTCCCAGGCAAGCTCTTTTACCGGGGTTTAGACGTGGAAGAGCTGGTCAAGGGAATACAGAGCGAAAACCGCTTAGGTTTTGAAGAGACTGTCTTTCTCCTTTTGTCGGGAAGGCTTCCCACTAAAGAAGAGTTAGATGCTTCCAGCCGACTCATAGCAGAAACTATGCCGCTGAACCATACTGCCACGATGAATATCCTATCGCTTCAAGGAAAAAATATCATGAATATTCTGGCAAGAAGTGTACTTGAGTTGTATATTTATGATGAAAATCCGGATGATATATCGCCCGACAATCTCATTCGCCAATCGATCAACCTGATTGCTAAGTTCCCTACCATCATCGCTTACGCCTATCAAGTGTTGCGTCACGACACGTTGGGTCGTTCGCTGCACGTGCGGCCGCCTCTCGAGGGTCGCTCCGTGGCCGAGAACTTCCTTTTCATGATGAAAGGGCGTGATAGTTACACCGAGTTGGATGTGAAAATTCTCGACTTAGCACTGATCCTTCATGCCGAACACGGAGGGGGAAATAACTCTACTTTCTCGGTACGAGTTACCAGCTCCACCGAGACCGATACCTACTCTGCCATCGCCGCGGGAATTGGCTCGTTGAAAGGGCCGTTGCATGGAGGAGCCAACATCAAGGTACAAGGAATGTTTGATGACATGAAGAAGCATGTGACCAATTGGAAGGATACCGATCAGGTGGACGACTACCTGAGAAAGATCATGAACAAGGAGGCGTTTGATCGTACCGGGCTTATCTATGGAATTGGCCATGCCGTGTATACCGTGAGCGACCCTCGCGCGATCCTACTGAAGGAGATGGCGCGAGACCTGGCCAAGGAGAAGGGGCGCGAAGATGAGTTCGAGTTTATGGAGTTGGTCGAAGAGCGGGCTACCCAAGTGTTCTTGGAGACCAAAAAGCGGCACGCGAAGGGGAATGTCTGCATCAACGTGGACTTCTATTCCGGTTTCGTGTATGATGCTATCGGCCTGCCGTCGGATGTGTTCACCCCTCTGTTTGCCATGGCACGCATCGTGGGATGGTCGGCCCATCGCATCGAGGAGATGAACTTCGCGAGCAAGCGACTGATCAGGCCAGCCTACAAGAACGTGAGAGAGAAACAAGAATTTATCCCATTGAATCAACGTACCGTTTAAGCAGATAGTTTGCCGGAGTCGAAAGCCGCGCAGCCTACAAAGCTGAAAGCTTGTGGGGAGCGTAGGATGAGTACTGGCAACGTCGAACGAAATTGAAAGATAATTGAAAATGCGAAAAATAAAAGTAGACCATCCGGTCGTGGAGCTTGATGGAGACGAGATGACTCGTGTTATCTGGTCCTTCATCAAGGATCAGCTTATTTTGCCCTACCTCGACTTGGATATAAAGTATTACGATTTAAGTATTCAAAACCGCGATGCTACCGACGACCAAATCACGGTGGACGCGGCCGAAGCCATCAAAAAGTACAACGTGGGCATCAAGTGCGCCACGATCACGCCCGATGAGGCTCGAGTGGAAGAGTTCGGACTCAAGAAGATGTGGAAGTCCCCGAACGGTACCATTCGAAATATCGTGGGGGGAACGGTTTTCAGGGAACCCATCATCTGTAGCAATATCCCGCGTTACGTGCAAGGCTGGACCGAACCTATTATCATTGGACGTCACGCGTTTGGTGACCAGTACCGTGCCACCGATGAGGTGATAAAGGGTAAGGGGACACTCACGATGACTTTCACCGGAGAGAATGGTGAAACACGGAGCTGGGAAGTATATCGTTTTGAAGGGGATGGCGTGGCGATGGCTATGTACAATACCGACGAGTCGATCTATGGTTTTGCTCGCTCTTCGTTCCAGATGGCACTCACCAAGAACTACCCACTCTATATGTCTACAAAGAACACCATCCTGAAAGCGTACGATGGACGATTCAAAGATATTTTCCAAGAGGTATACGAGAACGAGTTTAAAGATCAGTTTGAAGCAGCGGGCATTACTTACGAGCATCGTTTAATTGATGATATGGTAGCAGCTGCCATGAAGTGGAACGGTGGATTCGTGTGGGCTTGTAAAAATTACGACGGCGACGTGCAGTCGGACACCGTGGCCCAAGGCTTTGGATCGCTCGGTATGATGTCGTCCGTCTTGGTCACTCCCGACGGTAAGACGGTGGAAGCAGAGGCAGCTCACGGCACGGTCACCCGTCACTATCGCCAGCACCAACAGGGCAGGGAGACCAGCACCAACCCCATTGCATCTATATTCGCGTGGACTCGTGGGCTGGCACACCGGGGAAAGCTGGACGGGAACGATGAGCTGATCAACTTCTGTGAGAAACTCGAACAGGTATGCATCGAGACGGTCGAAGGGGGAGAAATGACCAAGGATTTGGCATTGTTGGTCCATGGGGACGGTGCTTCACGCGATACGTACCTAACAACTCACGAATTCCTGAACGCACTCAAACGAAACCTGGAAAAGAAATTAAAATAACGCGCTGCTCTTTTGTGTGCTTATTCATTTGAGATAATTTCCCCAAACTTATGTATTTTTCCTCAAATTTAAAAGAGTATTGTTAAGAATGTTTTGCTTTATGTATTTCGTTGGTAGGAATAGTTGGAAATTCCAATGTTCTGGTAGGTCTCTCTCAATGCATCCTCGTCGTCGGAAATAACCAGTAGCTTGTCTCCGGCATGAAGTTCCGTCTGCCCAGTAGGCACGAAGTAGTGCTCCCCTCGTTTTATCATCACCACGAGTGTTTTGTCCGGCAGTGGCATCTCTATGAGGTTTTTACCGTATTCCAACGTTTTTTCAGTAATGAGTATCTCGGTCATGGCCGATTTGATCTCTTCGGCAAACTCCACGTCGAAATCTTCCAGTGCTTTATCTTGGCTTGGTTTTTCGGCCAGTCCCAGCCATCGTGCCACAAGGGGCAGCGAGGTTCCTTGTACCAGTAGGGAGACAAGGGTGATCACGAACACGATATTGAAGATCCAGCGCGAGTGCGGTATTCCCGCTGCCAGGGGGAGGATGGCGAAGATAATGGGTACGGCGCCTCTCAACCCTACCCAGGAAATATAGAGCTTGTCTTTAAATCCGACCTTTCGGAAGGGGATCAGGGTAAGGAAGACAGTCAATGGACGTCCCAAGAGTATCAAGAACAGGGAGATGAGAAGAGCGGGCACCAGCACATCTACCAGTTCACTGGGGTTCACAAGCAAACCCAACGTGAGGAATAACAGTATCTGGCTCATCCACGCGAACCCGTCCATGAATCTCATAGAAGTGCGCTTGTGTGTGAACTTGTGGTTTCCAATTACCAAGCCGGCGATATATACCGCGAGGTAACCGTTTCCTTTGAGGTAGTAGGTCGCCGCGAAAATAAAGAGTCCGATGGTCAACAGGAGAATGGGGTACAACGCGGTATTACCCATCTTTATCCGATTAATGACGGTGACTGCTCCCCGGCCCATCAAGAATCCGGCGATAGTGCCCACCACGAGTTGAGTTATGAAACTGATGGCCACCGCACCATAGTCGGGGTTACTCCCGTATTGGATGATGCTCATGAACATCAGGGTAAGCATATATGCCATTGGGTCGTTACTCCCACTCTCCAGCTCCAGCAGGGGGCGAAGATTATTCTTGAGGGATAGTCCTTTCGAACGTAAAATCGCGAAAACGGATGCCGAGTCGGTAGATGAGAAGGTAGAAGCAAGAAGCATCGCGGTTGCAAAACCAATTCCCATCGCGGGGAACATCATTCCAGACAGCCAGTAGATAAATATCCCTGTTAGAAGAGCAGTTAATAATACACCCACGGTAGCCAGCACTACACCCGGCCAAACGACCGGTTTTATTTCCGAAAATTTCGTATCCAGTCCCCCGGAAAAAAGGATAATACATAAACAGATGGTACCAATGGTCTGAGCGGTTTGAACGTTTTCGAATACAAGCCCGAATCCATCGGACCCAAATATCATTCCCACACCCAAGAAAAGCAATAACACGGGAACGCCAAAACGGTGCCCCGCTTTCCCGACCAGCATGCTTATAAAAAACAAAACGGATCCTACAAGCAGCATTAATTCTGTACTAATTGTCATTATATATTATGTTTTGGTTTAATAAAAACCGGACAAATATACAAAAAAATCATCCTTTTACGCGGTGCGGAGTGTTAATATCTCTATAAGAGATTTTATCGTGTTCGGTTACTATCTCGGGTAAGTCAATCCGAAGAAGTTCCAAAAAACAGAACAGGAGGGTGACCAATCGGTTGCCCTCCTGTGTTTTGTGGTTGATGTCGATGAAGCGATCAATCCTCTTTCTCTTCTGCTTCGTACTCTTTCAGGAGTTTGTCTTGCACATCGCTTGGGACCAGTTCGTAGTTGGCGAACTTCATTTGGAAAGATCCACGACCCCCGGTGATAGAGCTCAACGAGGTAGAGTAAGAACTCATCTCCTTCAGCGGCACCTTTGCTTTCAGTTTCTCGAAGCCTTTGTCGCTCTCCATCCCCATGATCATGGCCCGACGTCCCTGCAGGTCGCTCATCACGTCCCCCATGTATTCGCCCGGTACCGATACGGTTACATCGTACACGGGTTCCAGAATCTTGGGAGCCGCGTTTCTAAATGCCGTACTAAACGCATTTCGTCCTGCCAGCATGAAAGATATCTCGTTGGAATCCACCTGGTGCATTTTTCCATCGTACACGATTACACGTACATCGCGTGCATACGATCCGGTGAGGGGACCTTGTTCCATGCGCCCCATGATCCCCTTCAGGATGGCCGGTAGAAAACGCGTGTCGATAGCGCCTCCCACGATGCTGTTCACGAAGACCAGCTTGCCTCCCCAATCCAGTTCAACCACTTGGGTGTCGCGGTTTTGGATCTTGTATTCCTGTCCGTTGAAACGGTAGATCTCTGGTAGGTCCATTCCTTCGGTGTAGGGTTCCACGATAAGATGTACCTCCCCGAACTGGCCGGCACCTCCCGACTGTTTTTTATGCCTGTAATCGGCACGTGACGACTTGGTGATGGTTTCGCGATAAGGAATCTTGGGTTCAATAAATTCCACTTCGATCTTATCGTTGTTTTCCAAACGCCACTTTAACGTCTTCAAGTGGAATTCACCTTGACCCGATACGATGGTCTGTTTGAGTTCTTTCGAGATCTCAACCAACCAAGTGGGATCTTCTTCCCTCATACGGGTGAGTGCTTCGTTTAATTTTTCAGAATTCGATTCGCTTAGAGCCCGTATAGCTCTACGGTAGCGAGGCTCCGGGTACTTCACGAAATCGAATAGGTGCTCTGCCCCTTTACCGTTCAGCGTGTTTCCGGTGCGAACTTCTTTAAGTTTCACCGCGGCACCGATGCTTCCCGCTTGCAGTTCGGTTGCTTTGTTCCGCATCTGTCCCGCCACCGAATACAGCTGAGCGAGACGCTCTCGGGAGCGACGGTTCACGTTGGTGAAATCATCCCCCTCCTTCACTGTACCCGACATCACTTTAAAATAGGACACTTCACCAATATGCGGTTCCACCGTTGTTTTGAAAAAGAAGAGGCTCGCGGGTGCGTTCGCGTCAGGGGCTACTTCTTCTCCATCGGAGTTTTTCGGGAAAGCCACATCGTCCGGTGAAGGTGCTACCACGCTCAAGAAGTTCATGACGCGATGAACGGCCATGTTCTTTTCTGCCGAGGCGCAGAAGAGCGGGAAGAGGCTTTGGCTGATCATGCCTTTATGGATCCCTTCACGCATCTCCTCTTCGGTAAGCGTGCCTTGATCGAAATATTTTTCCATCAATCCCTCGTCGTTCTCTGCCGCTGCTTCCAGCAGTGCCTGGTAGTACTCGTCGGCTCTTTCCCGTTCACTTTCTGGGATATCCAATACTTCCGGGGCGGTGGCTCCCGGCTCCCATTTATATAGTTTTTGTTTCAGTACATCCACGATTCCGTTGAACGACGGGCCGCTGCCGATCGGGTATTGAACCGGCACCACTTTATTCCCGTAAAATTCTTTTAAGCTCGATAGGGTGTTATCATAATCTGCTTTCTCATGGTCCATTTGGTTAACAAGGAGCACGAGCGGTTTTTTAAGCTCGTCTACATACCTGAACTGGTTAACTGTACCAACCTCCACGCCTTGTGATGCATCGATCAGCATCAGTGCCATGTCGGTAACGTTGAGCGCGGTTACCACTCCACCGACGAAGTCGTCCGATCCCGGGCAATCGATAAAAGTCATCAACTTCTCCTTCCATTCGTATGAGAATACGGTGGGGAACACGGAGTAACCATACTCTTTTTCAACCGGAAAATAGTCGCTCACGGTGTTTTTTCCGTCGATGGTGCCGCGTCGTTTTATAAGACCACACTCGAAAAGCATAGCTTCCGCGAGGGTGGTCTTACCTGATCCGGCATTGCCAAGAATAGCAATGTTTTTGATTTCGTTTGTTTTATACACTTTCATGATTAGAACTATATTATTAATGTGACTAATTCTACCTTGAACCAATTAGCTGATGTGCCGATGCGCTAATTGTGACAATTTTGGCAATAATGTTGATATGACAATGAAAAAACTTTGCAGGGTGGAATATCACTGCAAAGTCATGCTTTTGAAACGTTTCGCAATTTATAAAAAATGTACGACAAAAAAAATTGTTACGATTATGTTATACAACATAAAAAACATTTCCTGTCTGCTATTTGTTCTACCCTTGTCACTATTCACTCGAACGACCCTGGGTAGTGGCGCTTTTTTAAATATATTGACTATATGGATCATTTATACAGCCTCCCCGCGGAAGAGGTATTGGAGCAATTTGGCGTGGATGCCGGCCAAGGTTTATCGGATGCCGAAATAACAAAGAGGGTAGAAGAGTATGGCTTAAACCGCCTCGCCGCCCAAAAACAGAAATCACTGCTTTCGATGTTCATCGAACAGTTCAAGAGCAGCATGGTGGTGATACTTCTTGTCGCGGCGGTCGTCTCCGGTGTTATCGGGGTGATGGAAGGTGAAGGGTTGGTGGAAACCTTCGTTATCCTCGCGATACTCATCGTTAACGCGGTAATAGGGACCGTTCAGGAGAAGCGTGCACAATCCTCCTTGGAGGCTCTCAATAAAATGAGCTCTCCCCACACGAAAGTGTTGCGCGGGGGGCAAGTATCGGAGATCGACTCGGTGGATGTTGTCCCTGGCGATATCGTGATTTTAGAGACGGGCGATATCGTACCGGCCGATACCCGGCTTTTTGAAGTGGTCAATTTAAAAGTACAGGAGTCGGCCCTCACTGGCGAGTCGGTGCCGGTAGATAAATCCTCCGACGTGTTGCCGAACGAGGAAATCCCGCTGGGTGACCGGCATAATATGGCGTTTTCAACCAGCGTGATCACGTACGGCCGCGGCAAGGGAGTAGTGGTAGGAACCGGCATGCAGACCGAAGTAGGCAAGATTGCTCATATGCTTCAGCATACCGAAGCCACTGAAACGCCTATGGGTAAGCGGCTGGAGCAACTCGGGAAGGTGCTGGGTTATGTAGCGCTGGTTATCTGCGCGTTCATTTTCGGTATCGGTGTGATCTACGGGAACGACTGGCTGGAGATGTTTATGATGGCGGTGAGCTTGGCCGTGGCGGCGATTCCGGAGGGGTTACAAATCGTGTCGACCATCGTGCTTGCCATCGGTGTACAGCGGCTCGTGAAGCAACACGCCATTGTTCGAACGTTGCCTTCGGTGGAGACACTTGGGAGTACCACGGTGATCTGCTCCGATAAAACCGGCACACTTACCCAGAATAAGATGACTGTGGTGGAGATATGGGTAAGTGAGTTGGGCGACTCTCAATTAGAGGGAGGTTTAGAGGGTGACGCTGAACTCTTGATGCAGAGCTCCCTTCTGTGTACCGACGCGCACTTGAAGCAGCTGGAGGATGGAACACACGAGTTGGCAGGCGATCCCACGGAGACGGCTATCGTGGAGGCGGGATTAACATTCGGCATCAATAAAAATGAATTGGAACAGCACCATCCGCGCGTGGGAGAGGTGCCGTTCGATTCTGAACGAAAGCGAATGGCCACGATCAACCAAATGGAGAATGATCGTTTCAGGGTAAACGTCAAAGGTGGATTGGACGAAGTGTTGGCCGTAACCACCCGTATCCTTCACGAGGGAGAGGTGCGCCCTATCACGGCTGAAGACCGCCAAGCCATCGAAGAGACGAATCAACGCATGGCACGCGCGGCCCTACGTGTATTGTCAGTGGGTTATAATGATATTGATGCACTCCCTGATAATATAGCGGCCGATACGGTGGAGCGGGACCTGATTTTCGTGGGACTATTGGGTATGATAGATCCGCCTCGACCGGAGGTGATTGAAGCGGTAAAGAAGTGTAAAACAGCCGGTATACGCCCCGTGATGATAACCGGAGATCATAAAGTGACCGCGATGGCCATCGCGAGCGAAATTGGCATATACAACGAGGACGATGAGGCGGTTACCGGTTCGGATCTGGAGACGATGGGCAGCGATGCTCTTTATCGCGATGTACAGGATTTCTCGGTCTACGCTCGGGTGGCACCCGAACACAAGGTGCGTATCGTGCAAGCATGGCAATCGAAAGGGGATATCGTGGCAATGACCGGCGATGGGGTGAACGATGCTCCCGCGCTTAAGCAGGCCGATATAGGCGTGGCCATGGGCATCGTGGGTACCGAAGTGGCGAAGGACGCTTCGGATGTAGTGCTGACCGACGATAATTTTGCTACCATCGTCAAAGCTGTAGAGGAGGGCCGGCGTATTTACGACAATATATTAAAGGTGATCCAATTCCTATTGTCGGCCAACGTGGGGGAGGTACTGTTGATTTTTATCGCCTCCCTATTTAATATCGGGAACCCGCTATCCCCGATACTTATCTTGTGGATCAACCTGGTGACCGATAGTTTGCCCGCGCTGGCGTTAAGCATGGATCCCGCGGAAAAGGATATCATGACTCGCCAGCCGAGGGATCCCGCGCAAGGGTTCTTTACCAAAGGCATGAAGTGGCGCATTTTTTATCAAGGAGCTACCATTGGGTTGATTTCATTGGCTGCCTACCTTATCGGGTATGCCGATGGCGGCCAACCGCTCGGTCAAACCATGGCGTTCGCGGTGCTTGGCTTCTCTCAGTTACTTCACGTGCGTAACCTCCATTCCAATAAACGCTCTTCGTTCCGAACCGGGTTGATGGAAAACAGATCGCTTTTAGGGGCCATCCTTGCCTCTTCCTTACTGCTGTTTATAGTTCTATTAATCCCCGGTGTGATGGATGTGTTTGGAGTCGTGCCGATGGATGGATTGCATTGGGTTTACGTGGGCATTTTATCGTTCGTGCCGATCGTGGTAGTAGAAGCGGTGAAACTGCTGAAATTGAATCATACGAAAGATGAGTATTAACACATAAGGTTATATCTATCGGCAAATCACGTACTTCGGTTGATGCTATAAGTAAATAGAGTCAAGCCTGGGGACGCCCTCCCCCCGAAAACAGCAACAAAATACTAACGAAGAGAAAGGTTGCTTAAATATTCCTTTTTTATTGCACGAATTGAAACTTTTCGTGCAGAAAAAGGAATATTTTTTGTATTTTTGGCTCGTAAACACTACATTCTTGCGTTAAATCTGGTCTATTTCTTTCAATTAGGTTTCTCAGATTACCAGCAACCCAAATAAAATCAGGTATATAATGGAAAATTTAAACACGGCTTTAGGCCTTTTAGTAGTGGGAATGATAACTGTAATGATCGTTCTCTGGCTGGTTGTAATTATTGGCAACCTCGTAGTGCGTTTAACCAACCGGTTTATCCCGGTAAAAGATACGCCGACTGGAGGCACCGGGAGAGGAACGGCCGATAGCAAGAAGATGGCCGCCATTGTGGCTGCTGTTGACGCGGTAACCGAAGGAAAAGGCAACGTGGATTCGATTCAAAGAAAATAAACATAAAAAGTATAGAAATCTTATGGGAAAAGAGATTAAATTCAGTCTTTTATACAGGGATATGTGGCAATCGTCGGGAAAGTATGTCCCCACGGTAGAACAGCTCACCGAAGTGGCTCCCGCGATCATCGATATGGGGTGTTTCGCTCGGGTGGAAACCAACGGCGGGGGGTTTGAACAGATCAACCTTCTGTTTGGTGAAAACCCCAACAAGTCGGTGCGCGAATGGACACGCCCTTTCAACGAGGCGGGAATCCAAACCCACATGCTCGAGAGAGGATTGAGTGGAATTAGAATGACACCGGTGCCGGCCGATGTGCGGCGACTGATGTTTCAGGTAAAAAAGAAACAGGGAACAGATATAGCTCGTTCGTTCGACGGGTTGAACGACCCTCGTAACTTGGAGCTCTCCATTAAATACGCGAAAGAAGCAGGGATGATCTCGCAAGCCTCCCTTAGCCTTACGGTATCTCCCGTGCACACGGTAGAGTATTTTACCAACCTCGCGGATACACTGGTAGAGATGGGAGCCGAAGAGATCAGCATCAAGGATATGGCGGGTATTGGCCGGCCGGTAACCATTGGGAAAATCATCAAAGGTGTCAAGGATCGTCACCCGAACATACCGATACAGTATCACGGCCATGCCGGCCCGGGATTCCAGATGGCGTCTATTCTTGAGGCAGCCAGAGCAGGAGCAGAGTATATCGACGTGGGTATGGAGCCCCTCTCTTGGGGAACGGGTCATGCCGACGTGCTGGCAGTACAAGAGATGCTCAAAGACGCGGGCTTCAAGGTGCCCGAGATCAACATGAACGCCTACATGGAGGTGCGTTCGTTGACCCAGAAGTTTATCGACGATTTCTTGGGATATTATATTAATCCCACGAACCGGTTGATGAACTCGTTACTGATCGGCCCCGGATTGCCGGGAGGCATGATGGGCAGTCTGATGGCGGACTTGGAACAGAATCTGGCTTCACTCAACAAGTGGAAAAAGAAAAACAATCAGCCGGAACTCACGCAAGACGAGATGATGATCAAGCTCTTCAACGAGGTGTCGTACGTGTGGCCCTTGGTGGGTTATCCACCCTTGGTGACCCCGTTCAGCCAGTACGTGAAGAACCTGGCCTTGATGAACGTGGTGCAGCTGGAGAAAGGCAGAGAGCGTTGGAGCATGATCGCCGATAATATCTGGGATATGATGCTTGGTAAATCGGGTAAACTTGCCGGTGAACTGGCTCCCGAGCTCGTGGAGATGGCCAAAAAGCAGGGCAGGGAGTTCTATACCGGAAACCCGCAGGACCTGTACCCCGACCAGTTGGATCAGTACCGTGAGGAGATGAAAAAGAATAACTGGGAGTTTGGACAGGACGACGAGGAGTTGTTCGAACTGGCCATGCACCCGGAACAGTACAGGGCCTACAAGTCGGGCGAAGCGAAGCGCGCGTTCGAGGCTGATCTCGAGAAGAAGCGTGCCAAGAAAGAGGCATCTACCGCAACCGCGGAGAAAACGCCGGCTGGAAACACCGACTTCCAACCCCGTACGATGGTAATTAACGTCGACAATGAACAGTATGTTGTGAATGTTTCCTATCCCGAATCAGGGAA
>CAYFMZ010000024.1:0-1526 GCA_964344275.1 uncultured Proteiniphilum sp. | reverse complement strand
CAAGCGGCTCCCGTTTCGGCGAGCAGCTCCAATGGCGCGGCTATAGAGGTGATATCTCCCCTGGAAGGAAAGTTTTTCCTCACCAAGGATTCGTCGGAAAAAGCCGTCAAGGTGGGCGACCGCGTGAATGAAGGCGATATCATCGGCTATATCGAATCGATGAAAACCTACAACGCCGTTGCCGCGGAAAAAAGTGGCAAGGTGACCGAGATCTGTTTCGCGAACGGCGATCCGGTGGACGAAGACGACATACTTATTAAAATGGCATAAGAATGGGTGAAATTTTTTCCAGTCTACCGGAAATGACCGGCTTTGCCATGACAGGATGGGATACCGTCCTGATGTGGGTTATCGCTTTAGTTTTATTGTATCTTGGAATTTTTAAGGAGTATGAACCGTTGCTGCTTGTTCCCATCGGTTTCGGGGTCTTGTTGGCCAACCTTCCCGGTGCCGGGATGGGCATCGTGGACACTTCGTTGGTGATGAACCCCGACGGGAGTTACATGAACCTGATGGATATTGCCGAACAGCACGGCATCATGAATTTTCTCTACTTCGCGCTAATCAAGACGGGGTTATTGCCTCCCATTATCTTCATGGGAGTGGGGGCATTGACCGACTTCGGCCCCATGCTTCGAAACTTGCGCCTTGCCTTTTTCGGGGGAGCGGCCCAGATAGGTATCTTCACGGTGCTGCTTGCCGCGGTATTGATAGGTTTTACCCTGCCTGAAGCGGCTTCGCTTGGGATCATTGGTGGAGCCGACGGACCCACGGCCATCTATACCACTATTAAGCTGGCACCTCACTTGCTGGGACCCATCGCTATTGCCGCGTATTCCTACATGGCATTGGTACCGGTAATTATCCCGGCAGTGGCCAAGTTGTTGATGACCGAAGATGAGTTCAAGATTCATATGAGGAAAATGGATAAGCAATATCCTCCCAAACACGAGATCAAGCACCTGAAGACAGTGAAAATTGTTTTCCCGATCGTTCTTGGTCTATCGGTATCGGTAATCGTGCCCTCCGCGGCACCGTTGTTGGGTATGCTGCTGTTTGGTAACCTGGTCAAGGAGATTGGTACCAACACCAGCCGTCTTGCCGAAGCCGCGTCGGGCCCGATCATGAATACTGCCACCATCTTCTTGGGGCTCACCGTGGGTGCAACCATGACGGCCGAGGTGTTCTTGAACCCGCAGACCTTGGGAATTATCGTGGGCGGTTTCCTCGCCTTTGCCATCTCGGTGGCCGGAGGTATCTTGGGAGTGAAGGCTTACAATAGGTTCTCGAAAAAGAAAATCAACCCGCTGGTGGGGGCAACCGGTTTGAGTGCCGTGCCCATGGCATCGCGCGTGGCCAACGAAATGGCGTTGAAATACGATAAATCGAATCACATCCTGCAGTACTGCATGTCGAGTAACGTCTCGGGGGTGATTGGGTCAGCGGTAACCGCCGGGATCTTGATATCTTTCTTGGGCGGGTAAAAGAAAAAGCAATTGATTACTCGTTAAAAAGTGCAGGGTTAA
>CAYFMZ010000023.1:0-30400 GCA_964344275.1 uncultured Proteiniphilum sp. | reverse complement strand
GCTTGTACGATGGAAACTTTCAGTTTCGACTTGTTAGCAACCGTTTTGACTCGCAGGTCTTCTGGGCGAGTGATATCGTTCTCTTCCACGTGTTTTTTAATCAGGTCCACGAACTCCTTGCCATATCGTTTGGCTTTTCCGGCACCTACACCGGGAATATTTTGTAATTCCTCGAGCGTGATAGGATAGGAGGTAGCCATCGCTTCCAACGACGAAGGTTGGAAGATGACATACGGCGGGATATCTAATTTTTTCGATAGCTTCTTTCTAAGGTCTTTCATCATGGAGAAAAGAACTGGGTCAGCAGCGCCGCCACTTCCTCCTCCAGAAACTATCACATCGGAATCCTCCCCATCCAAATCGGCCATATCGTCCTCGTCTTCATCTAATTTTGTGATTTTGAACGATACGGGGGATTTCAGAAAACCATTCCCTTTTTTCGTGATTTTGAGTATGCCGTAGTTTTCGATCTCCTTCTTTAAATAGTTGTCTAACAATGCCTGACGGATGACGGCTTCCCACGTGGAAGCCTCTTCATCGGCACCTGAACCGAACTCCTCTAACTTATCGTGACCGTATGTCTCTATATCCGAAGACTCTTTACCGATAAGGAAATCGATCAGGTATTCGGTTTTTTGTTTCTCTTTAAGGACTGCAATAGCCTCTAAGACAGTAATAAGTAATTCCTTTGCTTCCACTTTAATTTTTGGATTTAAACAATTATCACAATGTTCACAATTTGGTTCGTTATAGTTTTCACCGAAGTAGTGTAGAAGCACTCTTCTTCGGCACACGGATGTTTCTGCATAAGCAGCGGTTTCCAGCAGCAATTGCTTTCCTATTTCCTGTTCCGAGACAGGTTTCCCTTGCATGAACCGTTCCAGTTTTTGCAGGTCTTTTCTTGAATAGAAGGCAATACACCTGCCTTCTCCACCGTCACGTCCTGCTCGTCCTGTCTCTTGATAGTACCCTTCCAAGCTCTTCGGGATATCGTAGTGAATCACGTAGCGCACGTCTGGTTTATCGATTCCCATTCCGAACGCGATGGTAGCCACGATCACGTTCACCTTTTCCATGAGAAACGCGTCTTGGTTGTTGCTTCGGCTAGCGGCATCCATCCCAGCGTGATAGGGGAGCGCCAATATCTCGTTAGCCTGAAGTATCTCGGCAAAATCGTCTACTTTTTTCCTGCTGAGACAATACACGATACCGGACTTATTGCCTTGGGATAGAATAAATTTAATAATTTCCCGATCGATTTGATCGGTTTTGCTTCGCACTTCGTAATTGAGGTTAGGGCGATTGAACGATGATTTAAAGACCTCGGCATCAATCATTCCCAGGTTTTTTTGTATATCGTGTTGTACTTTTGGGGTAGCAGTGGCTGTGAGCGCGATAATGGGACGAGCACATATCTCGTTGATTATAGGCCTTATTCGTCGATATTCGGGCCGAAAGTCATGTCCCCACTCCGAGATGCAGTGGGCTTCATCAACCGCGTAGAATGAAATTTGGATACTCTGCAGAAACTCTATGTTAGAAAGCTTGGTAAGTGATTCTGGTGCCACGTATAACATTTTTGTTTTCCCACTAAGCACGTCCTTCTTCACCTCCTCGATCTCATGCTTGTTGAGCGATGAGTTAAGGAAATGAGCGATGCCGTCTTCTTCACTAAAGTTACGCATGGCATCTACCTGGTTTTTCATAAGGGCGATGAGGGGAGAGATGACAATGGCGGTACCTTCCATTAACAGCGAGGGAAGTTGGTAACATAATGATTTCCCACCTCCCGTAGGCATAAGCACAAACGTATCCTTCCCAGATAAGATACTCTGTATAATAGCTTCTTGATTGCCCTTAAACGTATCGAATCCGAAGTAGTTCTTTAAACCTTTGTATATTATATTTTGTTTTTCCATCGAGCGAATTACCCTGAAATAAAATCGTTGTCCATTATGATTGACACAAAATTAAAAAAGTATTGCAATAATAAAAACAAAACAGAGAGTATATACTAAAAAACTCTCCGATTGAATGCATTGCTTACGTTACGGAAAACAATGGCACTTCTAAGATAAATCAAAAATTCGCTCGTACCAAATAAATTTCGATATCTGTCATTAAAAAAACGCAAGATATTCATGCGTTTTTTTATGCCGATACACGTTATTGTCGATTGGGCTGAATTTAGTTATTCAGAACCGGCAACCGTGTTTAGGCCACTTTGAGGTGATGCAAGTCCGAACTCTCGAGTTGACCAGCCGCGTAAGTGCGCGTGACGTGTAGTTTTTTCTTCTCTTTTTCTTCGGAGGGCAAGCTGAACATGGCATCAATCATGATCGCTTCTACTATGGAACGTAATCCTCGAGCACCCAACTTGAACTCGATAGCCTTGTCCACAATATACTCGTATGCTTTCTCGTCGAATGAAAGTGCCACCCCGTCCATTTCGAACAGTTTCTGGTACTGTTTAATGATAGAGTTCTTTGGTTCAACGAGAATACGAAGCAACGCTTCCCTGTCGAGTGGTTCCAAATAGGTGAGAATAGGGAGGCGCCCGATAATTTCCGGAATCAGCCCAAACGACTTCAGGTCGAGCGGGGTAATGTATTTAAGCAAGTTGTTTTTATCAATATTTGCTTTCTGGCTACTGGCCGCGTACCCTACTACCCAGGTATTGAGTCGTTGCGCGATTTTCTTTTCAATGCCATCGAAAGCTCCTCCACAAATAAAGAGAATATTCTTGGTATTCACCGAGATCATCCGCTGTTCCGGGTGCTTGCGTCCTCCTTGTGGAGGAACGTTCACGGTAGACCCTTCCAGGAGTTTCAGCAAGCCTTGTTGCACTCCTTCACCACTGACGTCGCGTGTAATAGATGGGTTGTCACTTTTTCGGGCTATTTTATCGATCTCGTCAATAAAAACGATGCCTCTCTCCGCGGCACTCACGTCGTAGTCCGCCACTTGAAGGAGGCGAGTAAGGATACTTTCGATATCTTCTCCCACGTAGCCAGCTTCGGTAAGCACAGTGGCGTCAACGATGGTAAAGGGTACTTGTAATAGTTTAGCAATGGTACGTGCTAACAGAGTTTTTCCAGTTCCTGTTGCCCCTACCATGATAATATTTGATTTCTCGATCTCCACGTCGTCTTTTACGTTCTTCTGCAGAACGCGCTTGTAGTGGTTGTAAACTGATACCGACAAAAAACGTTTCGCGTTATCCTGTTTTATCACGTATTGATCCAAGAACTCCTTTATTTGTGCCGGCTTAGGCAAGGAAGAAAGCGATAAGGGCATATCTGATTTCGTGGAACTCTTGAATGAATCATTCACGATCTCGTGTGCTTGTGCGGTACACATGTCACAGATATACCCTGTCATACCCGATATAAGCAGGTTTACCTCCTGTTCGCTCCTTCCGCAGAAACTACAATGGTTGCTACTGTTCGCTTTTTTACCCATTTTTTTGATATTTTCTTACTTTTTCTTCAGTACGTCATCCACCATACCGTATGCTTTAGCTTCGGCAGCGGTCATCCAGAAATCTCTATCAGAATCCCTTGCCACGTCTTCAACAGGTTTTCCTGAATGGCTGGATATAATAGCATAAAGTTCCTGTTTTATCTTCGCGATTTCACGAGCCGTGATTTCGATATCTGAAGCCTGTCCCTGCACGCCCCCAAGTGGTTGATGAATCATCACACGGGAGTGGGTAAGTGCAAACCGCTTTTTCTCTGTTCCTGCTACCAGTAACACTGCTGCCATGGATGCGGCTATACCGGTACAGATGGTAGAAATATCACTCGAAATAAACTGCATGGTGTCGTAAATGCCTAATCCGGCGTACACCGATCCACCTGGTGAGTTGATATAGATAGAGATGTCTTTTCCTGGATCGGAAGAGTCCAAGTAAAGTAGTTGAGCTTGGATCACATTGGCCGTGTAATCATCGATAGCAGTGCCCAAGAAGATGATGCGGTCCATCATCAATCGTGAGAACACATCCATTTGTGCCACGTTGAGCTGGCGTTCTTCGATGATGGTAGGAGAGATATATCCTTGGCTGGTGATATTTATGTAGCTTTCCAGTTGGGAACTATTCATTCCCAAGTGCTTTACCGCGTATTTTTTAAACTCGTTATTCATATACGATCATTGTTTTTATCAGGGTGTGAGGCAACAGTTAGCACTAGTTCAATTAACTCGTGATTGTTCCAAAGAACCCATGTTTGAATAGTTATACTTTTGCTTGTCGAAATAATACATACAAATAAAGTGCCAGAATTTCACGAAAAATAATTATCTCGTTTAAATCCGCGAAACAAAAATATACATCTATATTCAGATTACAAAATAAAATACTGAAAAGCAGCATCTATCCTGCAACTACTCTTAAATTATTCTTCGGCAATTTCTTGTTCCGGTGTTTTATCATCCTTTTCTGCCGGGGTACTCTTTTTACTCTTGGTCGATTTTTTTACTGACGCTTTTGCCGTCTTTTCCGATTCAATCGGTTCGTCCGTGCTGGATGCCTCTACTGTTTCTGTGAGTACTTCTTCTTCTGTTTCGTTAGAATCGAGATGCTCGTGCGTGTGGTCGTCTTCTACGTGCCCACCTTCCCCATGTTGGTGCGCGTGTTCGTTCATCAACGTGTTGAACTCTTCCGTAAACACCTCTTTCTCGATCACGGTAACATGCTCCTTTAACCAGTCGATTAGTTTGTTCTCGGTAGCCCTATCGTATAAATTTCGAATGCTATCTTCTTTTTCAAGCAGGCTTTTCGTGTAGTTTTGAAGCACGTCCTCCGGCAAGTTCGTCATGCCATACTGGGCAAACTGTGCACGTGCAACTTCTTCAGCTAATGCTTCAATATCGCTGAATTCCACCTTTATATCGTTTTCATCCACGATCTTTTGCTTCGCCACGTGAAACTTGAGATCCTCCAATATTTTCGGGTAATCCGTTTCGATTTCCTCAGTTGTTCGGTTCTCGTCCGACTTCATCAACCACTGTTTAAGGAATTCATCAGGGAATTCCACGTCACTCATCTTCTCCACGATCAGGTCTCTCGCCTCGTGGATAAAAAGGTGATCTGCACTCGGTTTAAATTGAGCGACAAGCATCTCCTCCACTTTGGTCTTGAACTCCTCTTCGGAAGAGGCTACTCCTTCACCAAGTACACGATCGAACAGCTCTTGGTTCATCTCCGCCTCTTTATAACGAGTGACCTCCAAGATATTGAACCGGAAATCGGATTGAATATCGGCCACGTCCTCCTTGGTTCTCTGTAGTAACGATGCAACTTCCGCTTCATTGTTATCGTACGCTTTTTTAGGATTGAATACCACGTTATCGCCCACTTTGGCTCCCACGAAATTACTTTTCACATCTTCGTCTTTCAAGTAAGAGGGCATCAGAATAGCGTTTTCAATCACTAAACCTTCTTCTTTCTCCTCACCCTCTTCTAACTCAACGAGCGTACCTTTTATCAGGTCGGTTTCCAGTGCTTCCTCTTCCACTGAATCGTAGGTACCGTAGTTTTGCTTGTAGGAGGTTAATTGCTGCTCCAAATGCTCGTTCTCGAGTTTTACGTTATACTGGGTAATTTCAAGTTCCTTCAATGGGAGGTCGAACTCCGGTGTGAGAGCAACGTTAAAATAGAATGTTAGCACTTCATCCTTATCCAAATCTACCTGCTTATCTTCACTTTCATCGGGAAGCGGTTCGCCCAGAATTTTCAGGTTGTTATCGCGTATGAAATTAGAAACCTCGTCGGTGACCATCTTATTTATTTCATCCACCATCACGGCTTTACCGTACAGTTTTTGAATGACGCTTTTAGGTACTTTCCCTTGCCTAAACCCAGGGATATTGGCGCGTTGTCGGAATTGGTTCAATGATTTATCTACCTTTTCCTGATAATCTACCTTTTCTAGCTCAATCACGATGGTTCCATTCACATCGTTTGTTTTATTCAGTGTTGACTTCATCAGAGTGCAATGATTAATTTTATTGAAAGTCGGTATCGTTCAACCGTTTGAAATCTTTTCGAAATAAGAGTGCAAAATTAGTGTTATTCTTTCAATTTGCAAAAATTATTTTGTCACGCCACTGGGAGGAGCAAAACCAAGACACTCCACATTCTATGGAACGGGTAAACAAAGTTGTAGCTTTTCGGTAAACATTGTAACTTTGTGCTTTAATTATTGTCACTTGGCTGGATTTTTTTAAATGAATCGAACGACAAAGCTCACGCTACTTCACGCATCCCATGGTACTCGTATCGTGTACCTGTTCTTATTTTTATTGGTAGGGTTGTTTGTATCCGGGCTCATCTTGATTTTTCTTTCGTCTGTGTTCGGATTGGAAAGCGGTGGGAGAGCCACCATTTACATTGGGACTATATTGCAATCGGTCATGGCTTTTATGATTCCATCGTATCTTGCCGTGAGGATGGGCGAAAAAAATGCATGGAGCTATCTCAAGCTCAAACGGAATACAAGGATGGCTCAAAAGGTGGCATTGGGGATATCCGTCTTTATAGTGTCTTACGTGTGTGTCTCTTTTCTGAACCAATGGAACCAGAACCTCGTGCTGCCCGAGTCACTGCGTGCGGTAGAAGACTGGATGCGTTCGCTTGAGGATTCGGCCATGCAGACCACTCACCTCTTGTTATCTGGTGAGACCATCCTTCACCTCATCCTGAATTTAGTTATTATTGCTGCTCTCGCTGCTCTATCAGAAGAGATCTTTTTCAGGGGAGCGTTGCAACAGCTCCTGCAGGAAAAATACCGGAATGGCCACGCCGCGGTATGGTTCTCATCTCTTATTTTCAGCGTGATCCATTTCCAGTTTTACGGTTTTTTTCCACGGCTCGTGTTGGGGGCGTTATTGGGATATCTATTTCTTTATACCCGTAATTTATGGATTCCCATCTTGGTACACTTCATAAACAACGCGACGGTGATAGTGCTCAGCCATTTCTGGAAAGATACCGAATGGATGCATAGGGTGGAAGAGATGGAAGTGACTGTTTATTTCGCGACAGCGGCCGCTATAAGTGCAGCGTTCACCATTCTTTTATTCCATAATTACAAGAAAAGGTGTACACGTGAAGCGAGTACGATAAGCGTCCAGCAACGATTTAGTAGATAATGATCAATAAAGAAAAAATATAACAAAACAATGATACAGATTCAACATACCATACTATCCAATGATATTTTCGAAGAGCATTTTATATGCGACCTCTGCAAGTGCAAGGGGCAGTGTTGCGTGGAGGGAGAGTCGGGTGCCCCTATCACACTTAAAGAGCGCGAAGACATTGAGACCATCCTACCGGAGATCTTGGATGATCTCTCTCCGGCTGCCAAAGAAGTAATTGCCGAGCAGGGTATCTCCTACGTGGATTACGATGGAGAGCTGGTTACCTCATTGGTGAAGGGAAGAGAGTGTGTATTTGCATATTATGACGAGAACGGCATATGTAAATGCGCCATTGATACCGCTTACCGCGAGGGGCGCATTCCCATACAAAAACCAATATCCTGCCATTTGTATCCCATTCGTCTAAATGAGTACGGCACTTTTACAGCGGTGAACTACCACCGATGGTCGGTATGCCAGCCGGCTGTGAGGAAGGGGCGAAGCGAGGGGTTGCCTTTGTTTCGGTTTTTGAAAGACCCTCTTATCAGGAAATTTGGCGAAGAGTGGTACAATGAAGTGTGCGAAGCGGCAGAATTACTTAAAAAAAATGAGGATCAGGAGGGAATTTAATTTTTTGGAATCTCAACCTCATTTTTTTTTAGTTTTCGTACATTTTTATGTAGATACTTTTCCGAAATTGAAATCTTTGTTTTATTTTTGCACATATATAAATAAAATGTGCAAAACAGCGTGACCTTGGCTATTTCGAAAACAAAAAAGGACTTGATAGACGTGGCACGGCAACTCTTCGCTAAGAGAGGTGTCGATAATACCACTATGAACGATATTGCCGAAGCATCCCAGCGTGGGCGGCGCACCCTCTATACTTATTTCAGAAGTAAACAGGATATCTACAAGGCGGTGATCGAATCGGAGCTGAGCGGGTTGTACGGTAAGTTGGAGGAGGTGGTCAAACGCGATATGGTTGCTGATGAGAAACTTTTACTGCTTGCCTTCACCCGATTGAATGCCATCAAGGAGGTAGTTACCCGAAACGGTACCCTCCGGGCCGATTTTTTCCGGGATATATGGCAAGTGGAGAACGTACGGAAAGAGTTTGACAAGAACGAGATTTACTATTTGGAGTCGATCCTGCAAGATGGTGTCGATAAAGGGGTCTTCCAGATCGCCGATGTGCGACAAACGGCAGAAATTCTACACTATGCGTTTAAGGGACTCGAGGTACCGGTCATACGTGGCACGTTGAAGCTTGATTATAACAAGAAAGAAGATCGGGAGATCATTTCTAATCTTGTTTTTAAAGGGCTGTATCTTAATTAAGGAAAAAAATAAAAATGCTCCAGCGCCTCGTGTATTAAGATTAACAAGGTGGTACGGAGACGCCAAAGGGAACAATTGAATCAGTAACTTACAATTAATATGTATATATGAAGCTTTTAGAAGGAAAAACAGCTTTAATCACGGGAGCTGCCCGAGGAATCGGGAAAGCGATCGCTTTGAAATTTGCCACTGAAGGGGCAAACGTCGCCTTTACCGATTTAACAATCGACGAAGCGGGGGAAGCCACGGAGCGAGAGATCGCTTCGTTGGGAGTGAAATGCAAAGGATACGCCTCTAACGCGGCCAACTTTGAAGAGACACACCAAGTAGTGGAACAGGTGATGCAGGATTTTGGCCGCATCGATATCTTGATCAACAATGCCGGTATCACCAAAGACGGGCTGATGATGCGCATGAGTGAGCAACAATGGGATGCGGTGATCAACGTGAACCTAAAATCGGCGTTTAATTTCATTCACGCGGTAACTCCCGTGATGATGCGCCAGAAGTCGGGCAGCATCGTGAACATGAGCTCCGTGGTAGGCGTGTCAGGTAATGCCGGACAGTCGAATTATTCTGCTTCCAAGGCTGGGATGATCGGGTTGGCAAAATCGATCGCGAAAGAGTTGGGTTCACGCGGTATCCGTGCCAATGCTATCGCCCCGGGTTTCATTATTACTGAAATGACGGGACAACTTTCTGAAGAGGTACGTAACGAATGGGCCAAGCAAATCCCACTGCGTCGAGGAGGTACTCCGGAAGATGTTGCGAATGCGGCTCTTTTTCTTGCATCAGACCTCTCTTCGTACGTGAGCGGACAGGTTATCAATGTCTGTGGCGGCATGAATACATGATTCTTGCTACAGATTTATTAATCTATATCAGGGATACGAGAGGATTTTCGTATCCCTGAAATTTTATCCATTCAACGCGATCCAATAGAACTCCATTCAATCATGACCGTTCTTTACGAAGACAACCATATTATTATCGTTAACAAGGCTGCTGGTGAGATTGTACAGGGCGATAAAACAGGCGACAAGCCACTGTCAGACATCGTGAAGGATTACCTCAAGGTAAAGTATAACAAACCGGGCAACGTCTTTTGTGGGGTCACTCACCGGCTCGATCGGCCGACGAGCGGGGTAGTGGTGTTTGCCAAAACGAGCAAAGCGCTATCTCGGCTAAACACGCTGTTTCGTGATGGGAAAGTGGATAAGACCTATTGGGCTATTGTGAAAGATCGTCCCCCTAAAGAGGAGGATCGGATAACCCATTATCTCATCAAGAACGAGAAGATCAATAAGTCAATCGCCTACGATACTGAAAAGCCACGTGCAAAAAAGGCGGTATTGCATTACCGGCTAATTGCTGCATCAAGGAATTACTTTTTGCTGGAAATCGACCTGGAGACCGGACGGCATCATCAGATACGCGTTCAACTGGCAAAGATCGGATGTCCTATCAGAGGGGATCTGAAGTATGGTGCGAATCGTTCCAACCCAGACGGAAGCATTAGTCTGCATGCCCGTACCATCTCGTTCACTCATCCGGTTTCTAAAAAGCAGGTTTCAGTGACCGCGCCCGTGCCCGAAGAGAATCTGTGGAAATCCTTTGAATCCGTTCAATCCGTTGAATAGACAAGCGATGCCTCGTCTACTAACTACTACATTAAAACAAATACAATATGTGCGTCAACCGATATGTAAAACTTCTATTATTACTTTTTATTGCCTTTATATCTGCTTGTAACAGCGGGTCGAAAACATCGGGCGAATCGTTGCAGCTAATTCCAAAGCCCCATTCAATAACCACGCGCTCCGGCTCACTTGATACCTCGGAAGGGTTCAATCTTCAACCGGGTAACTTGACGGAGGAGATGGCTCGCAACCTGTCCGATTACCTGAATGATAGCCCGCTTCTCTTGAGCGATAACGGGAAATCGCTGAGCATGCAACTTTCGGAAAACGGAGAGTCATCGGATAACGGGGAGCTTTCGAAGAGTGAAGAAAGCAGAGAATCGTATGTCTTAACCATCGACAAGAAGGGCGTAGCTATTCAATCGCCTTCTGAAATTGGACTTTTTTATGGACTCCAAACATTGATGCAATTGGTGAAACAGGATACAAATATTCCATACCTCGAGATTAAAGACAAGCCGCGGTTTGCATACAGGGGGCTCCATATGGATGTGTCTCGGCACTTTTTTTCGCTCGATTTTCTAAAAAAGCAGATCGACAGGATGGCGCACTACAAGCTTAACAAGTTTCACTTGCATTTGACCGATGCCGCTGGGTGGAGGTTGGAGATAGACGCGTACCCGGAACTAACTGGTATCGCGGCATGGAGACCTGAAGAGCTATGGAAAGACTGGTGGGCTTCGGACCGTAAATATGTCGCCGAAGGTACAGCAGGTGCTTACGGGGGGTATTACACGAAGGAGGACGCGCGTGAGTTGGTCCGATATGCCGCTGAGCGCCACGTGACCGTTATCCCCGAGATAGAAATGCCCGGCCATTCGGAAGAGGTACTGGCTGTTTACCCGGATCTCTCCTGTACAGGGATTCCCTACACCAGTGGAGAGTTTTGTATAGGGAACGAAGAGACGTTTGAATTTCTTGAAAACGTACTCGATGAGGTAATCGCTGTCTTTCCTTCAGAATACATTCACGTGGGGGGAGACGAAGCCAGCAAAGAACACTGGAAGAAGTGCCCCAAATGTCAGTCACGCATTAAAGAGGAGGGGTTGAAAGACGAGGCCGAGCTCCAGAGCTACCTGATCCGACGCATCGAGAAGTTTCTACACTCCAAGGGTCGCAAACTGATTGGATGGGACGAGATTTTGGAGGGGGGGCTCGACGCCAGCGCGGTCGTAATGGCTTGGCGCGGTGAGGAGATGGGCGTAAGCGCTGCTCAGAAGGGACATAAAGTGATCATGACTCCCGGTGAGTATGCCTATTTCGATAGTTACCAAGGAATACCGGATAAGCAACCCGAAGCCATCGGAGGGTTTTTACCGATTGAAAAGGCCTACTCCTATAACCCTGTACCCGACAGCTTGAGTTCCAAAGAGTCGGCCCGGATATGGGGAGTTCAAGCCAACCTTTGGGCGGAATATATTGCCTCTGAAGAGCATATGGAGTATATGATTTGGCCTCGCCTGCTGGCGATGGCCGAAGTGGCTTGGACAGAGCCGGAACAGAAGTCGTGGAAACACTTCAAGCGACGGGTCAACCGGGAGATCCCTGTTCTGCAAAGCAAAGGGTTCCATCCATACACGTTAAGCAAAGAGCCGTTTCTCACGTTATCCCAAGACACGGTGAATTTTGCCACGGTGGTGACCCTATCCGCCGAGCGTTACCCCGTGGAGATACGTTACACGACCGACGGTTCAAAGCCCGACTTAAACGCTCCAGTCTATGATTCACCTATCCTGGTGACGGATTCCGCGGTGGTGTCCGCGCAGCTTTTTCAGGACGGTTCTCCATTGGGTGAAGTGGTTAAGCGACGCATCGATTATCACAAGGCGATCGGAAAAAAAGTTCATTATAATTCTCCGTTCAGCCGCTACTACCCAGCCGGTGGAGAACAAGCACTCGTGGATGGTTTACCTGGTGGGCAGTCGCACGGCGATGGGTTTTGGCAAGGTTTTTTAGTGCCAAAATTGGATGTCGTGGTCGATATGGGAGAGGTGGTTGACCTCACCAGCCTGCAGGTTCAGTTTTTACAGAATGGTAACGCGTGGATATGGTTTCCCAAAGAGGTCACTTTTTCGTTCTCGGAGGATAACGAGGCTTACCACACGCTCATAACCCAAGAGAACATCATTGATGAGGAAGCGAGCGGTACGCTTTTCCAAACTTTCGAATGGAAAGGAAGCGCGCATGGCAGGTACATTCGCGTGCAAGCACCCACTAATGGAAACCAAGGAGGATGGCTATTTATAGATGAAGTGGTGGTATGGTAGGACAACTAATCCCAATATTCTTTTCCACGGTTTCGATAAAAACCGTACATTTGCAATACGGAGTGCATCTCTTGCGGATGAAATAAGCAATTTGATAAAATGATTCGTTAATACATACATAATGGTTATTGAATAACCGAATCATTAAGAATAAATCGACAAATCAAAAAAATGAAACCAACTTTATTTGTTTTGGCGGCTGGTATGGGAAGCCGCTATGGGGGACTTAAACAGCTGGATGGGGTAGGCCCCAACGGCGAAACTATCATGGATTATTCCATCTACGATGCGGTGAATGCCGGTTTCGGTAAGCTGGTCTTCGTGATCCGCGAATCGTTTGAGAAGGACTTCCGAGAAAAAATCGTGAAGAAATACGAAAAGAAGATACCGGTGGAGCTGGTATTCCAAGAGTTGAACAAATTGCCGGAAGGATTTGTTCCGCATCCGGATAGGGTGAAGCCGTGGGGTACCAACCACGCGGTGATGATGGGAAAAGAGGTAATCAACGAGCCGTTCGCGGTGATCAACGCGGACGATTTTTACGGCCGCGAAAGCTTTGGTGTCCTTTCAGATTTTCTCTCAACGTTGGATAACAGAGAGAATCGCTATTGCATGGTGGGGTACAGGGTAGGAAATACTCTCTCGGAAAGCGGTACCGTAGCACGGGGAGTGTGCGAGACCAACGAAGAGGGGAATCTGACTGGCGTGGTGGAACGCACCCAAGTGATGCGCGTGGATGGTAAAGTGAGCTATAAAGACGACAACGGGCAATGGGTGGCGATTGATGATAACATACCTGTCTCGATGAACATGTGGGGCTTTACACCGGACTACTTCGCCTATTCTGACGATTATTTCGTGAAATTCCTCAATGAGAATGCCGATAATATTAAGGCGGAATTTTTCATACCCTTGTTGGTAAATCATCTAATCGTGAACAAAACCGTATCGGTGAAGGTGCTGGATACTCCCTCCAAATGGTTCGGGGTAACGTACGCGGAAGACCGCCCGGACGTGGTGCGACGACTTAAGGAACTAGCAGATAAAGAAGAATATCCATCACCATTATGGTAATCCCACGTTGTATCATGCTAATCTGTTCATGAACGGCTCCAACCTAATTTCCTAATCATGTGGATTGATATCATCATCATACTCCTTCTTATCCTGCTCAACGGGTTCTTCGCGCTTTCAGAAATCGCCATTGTTTCTGCAAAAAAGAGAAAGCTGGAAACCGAGAGAAAAGCGGGGAAGAAGGGAGCCGTTAGGGCACTTAAGCTACAGTCTGACCCTGATAATTTCCTCTCTTCAATACAGGTGGGGATTACCTTAATTGGCATTATCAACGGGGCATACGGGGGACAAGCCTTCGCGGGATACTTAATGCCTTTCTTCTTGCAATTTCCTTCCCTGGCTCCATTTGCCGAGGCTATCTCGATGGTCATCGTGGTTTTTCTTATCACGTATGTCTCTATCGTGATTGGGGAACTGGTACCGAAAAATATGGCATTGAGCAGTCCCGAGAAGATGGCTGTTGCTGTTTCACCTACTATTCACGCGGTGAGCATTATCTTTTATCCCTTCGTGAAAATACTCTCAGCTTCCACGGGATTTATAAACAGGCTAATAGGATTGAAACCAAAAGAGGAGGTGATCTCCGAAATGGAGCTACGTGCCATGTTGAAGGTTGCTTCACACGAGGGGGTCATTGACGTGGAAGAGAATATCATCCACGAACAGGTGTTCTATTTTTCAGATAAGAGGGCGTTTCACTTGATGACGCACCGTACCGACGTGGAATGGGTAGATATCAGTAAAAATAGAGAGGAGATTATACAAGACCTATTGGCCACTAAGCACAGTAAAGTGCTCGCGTGCCGTAAAAAGATCGACGATTTCGCGGGTATTATCACCGTGCGAGATTTCTTGTTGAGGTTGAATAAAAAAGAGCCCTTCGAGATCGAAGAATTGATCTCGGAACCAATCATCGTGCCTAATACAATTCGTGCACAGCGGGTATTAGAGAATTTCAAGAATAATCATAAATTCGTGGCCGTAGTGGTGGATGAGTACGGCAGCCTTGATGGTATCATTACCATACACGATATCTTCGAGAACCTTGTTGGGGATATCCCAGAGGAGACAGACGATCAACCCACTGAACCACTCCTTTTTATGCGAGACGAACATTCCGCGTTAGTGAGTGGCGAAGCACCGATTGAAATACTTACACAACTCGACGAAGATTTTATCGTGGATTTCGAAAAAATTGATTATTCTACGGTGGCAGGATTTGTTTTCGCTTGTATCAATAAAATTCCAGATATAGGAGATAAGTTTAAATACGATAAGCTGCAGTTTGAAATTGTAGATATCGATGGAAACAAGATAGATAAAGTGCTTGTTACAAGAGAAATAAGCAAGATAAATAAAGTAAATATATAAATAAGAATCGAACGGTGGATTGGTGGATCGGATACACTGAAAATCAAAATAACAGTGTAATAGACCACCCCATGAGAAGACAATTCTAGTAAATTATGTTTTATAACACAGTTTTTTATTAGGTCGAATCGAAAAACTGTGTTAATTTTACAACAATTTTAAAGAATCAATCTTCAGCGATATCTTATTTTAAAAAAAACCAAGAACAACATGAACAAAATGTATAGCAAATCCGGTTTGTTGGTCGAAGCTTTTGAAAAAACGGTAGATGGCAAGCAGACCGGATTGTATACACTCACTAATCCTTCAGGAAGTGAAATAACAGTCACTAATTACGGAGCGAAAATTGTCTCTCTTTGGGTACCCGCTAAGAATGGCAAAATGACAGACGTGGTGTTAGGGCATTCAAGTATAGACGAATATCTCGTTTCGGAAGAGCCCTATTTTGGTGCGGTATGTGGAAGAACGGCGAACCGTATTGCAAAGGGGCGGTTTACCCTCGAAGGGAAAGAGTACCAACTGGCAATAAACAACGGGCCCAACTCGCTACACGGGGGCATCAAGGGATTTAACTCCGTGGTGTGGGACGTGAAGGAGGTGACGGAAAACAGCATCGAACTTTTTCACTTGTCAAAAGATGGTGAGGAAGGCTACCCCGGTAACCTGTCGGTGACGATTACCTACACGCTCACGGACGATAATTCGTTGGATATTTCTTACCGGGCTACAACCGACAAAACGACCATCCTGAATCTTACCAACCACTCCTACTTTAATCTGTCGGGCGAAGGAGATCCTTCCATCGGTGACCACTTGCTTATGTTAAATGCCGATACTTATCTGCCCACGGACGAAACGGCCATCCCCTATGGACCGGCAGAAAGCGTGAAAGGTACACCCATGGATTTTACCGAACCTCATGCGATCGGCTCCCGTATTAACGACGATTTTCAGCAACTCCATTTTGGCAAAGGGTATGATCATACCTATGTACTGAATAAAAACAGTGAGGATGAATATAGCTTCGCGGGTTACTGCCTTTCTCCTAAGACCGGCATAAAAATGGAGATGTTTACTACCGAACCCGGGGTGCAACTATATACCGGTAACTGGATGACGGGAAACTTTTCGGCTAAAAACGGGAACCGATATCCCGAGCGATCGGCTGTCTGTTTTGAAACCCAGCACTTCCCGGATAGTATTAATAAGCCGGACTATCCCACGGTTGTTTTGAAACCAGAAGAAGAGTTCCATTCAAGAACTACCTATCGTTTTTCGGTGGTCGAGTGATGTGAATAAAATTGTCGAGTGATTGAAGTGAAAATAACATGTAGTTCAAACGATTTCTATAGAGTAAAACGAAAGTATAAACAAGTAAATTTTTAATTAATCGAAAAGTATGAATACGACAACTGATCAGAAAACGAATCGGGTAGTGCCTATTATAATGATGATCGCGCTATTCGGGATGATCTCATTTGTTACCAACTTGGCAGCACCGATGGGACAAGTATTAAAAGAACAATTTGGTGTTTCCAATTTCTTGGGACTTTTAGGGAACGCTGCTAACTTTATTGCTTACGCGGTAATGGGAATTCCGGGAGGCCTCCTGTTGCAGCGCGTCGGCTATAAAAGAACGGCTCTTATCGCGATCGCGGTAGGATTCTTCGGGGTACTGGTGCAGTTCCTATCGGGACATGCTTCGCAAGAGTCAGCTTTTGTAGTGTACCTGTTAGGAGCGTTTATTGCCGGTTTCTCGATGTGTTTGCTGAACATCGTGGTAAACCCGATGTTGAACACGCTGGGTGGCGGTGGAAACAAGGGGAATCAGCTGATCCAGGTGGGTGGCTCTTTCAACTCGGTAATGGCTACCTTTACTCCCGCGTTCGTGGGTGTTCTTATTGGAGAAGCTGCCAGCGCGCGAATTAGCGACGTCTTCCCGGTAATGTATATCGCCATGGGTGTATTTGCCTTAGTATTTGTTGTAATGTTGGCGGTGAACATCCCGGAGCCTTACGCTTCAAAAACAAAAGAACCTATCGGGAAACTGATGAGCGGAGCACTGAAATTCAGACACTTCGTTCTGGGTGCGATCGCGATCTTCGTCTATGTAGGCGTTGAAGTGGGTACTCCTTACATCATGTTCTACTGGTTGGCTGATAATGCCGAAATTGGAGCTACCATTGCCGGATTTGTTACCGGTACCTACTGGTTCTTAATGCTTATCGGACGATTGATCGGTGCCTCTGTTGGAAGCAAGGTCTCTAGCAAGGCGATGTTGGGTATTGGCTCGTCGGTGGGACTTATCTTGGTATTGTTGGCTATCCTTTCGCCTGCAACTACACAGGTTTCATTGCCCGTGCTGCAACAATCGGCAGCGGGTTCGCTTTCGTTCGGTATGGCACTGGTGCCCATTAACGCCATGTTTATCGTGCTCGTGGGTCTCTGTACCTCTATCATGTGGGGAGCTATCTTTAACTTGGCAGTTGAAGGATTGGGTAAATTCACCGCTGCTGCATCGGGTATCTTCATGACACTTGTTTGCGGGGGTGGTATATTGCCCGCTATCCAAGGGGGAGTGGCCGACTCGGTCGGATATATCTCCAGCTACTGGGTAGTTGTTGTATTACTGGCGTATCTCCTTTTCTACGCGTTGATCGGTTCGAAAAACGTGACGACCGGTATTTCGGTAACGGAAGACGAGGATATCCCGGTAGATACTGCACCTCAAAGCCTTCCCACGGAAGAACAAATCAGCTAATCAGAATTTAAAGAGAATGACAAAACAAGAAGTAATTAAGGTATTTCACGAGAAATTCGGTAATGATGCCCCTGAAGTTTACACGTCCCCCGGGCGTGTAAACCTCATCGGGGAGCATACCGACTATAACGGGAGCTTCGTGTTCCCGGGAGCGATCGATAAAGGAATGATCGCGGCTATCCGGTTTAATGGGACGGACAAGATCAGGGCGTACGCGATCGACTTGGACGAGCACTCGGAGTTCGGACTCAACGAAGAGGACCTTCCCAAAGAGGGGTGGGCCAAGTATATCTTCGGCGTGTGCCGCGAGATTATTAAACGGGGCAAGAGCATCAAGGGGTTTGATACCGCCTTCGCGGGCGATGTACCCCTGGGAGCGGGGATGTCGTCATCGGCCGCGCTGGAGAGCACGTACGCCTTCGCGCTGAACGACTTGCTGGATCTGGGCATCGACAAGTTCGAGCTGGCGCGCATCGGGCAATCCACCGAGCATAATTACGTGGGCGTGATGTGCGGGATCATGGACCAGTTCGCTTCCCTGTTCGGGAAGGAAGGGCACTTGATCCGCCTCGACACCAAATCGATGGAGTACGAATATTTCCCGTTCGACCCAAAGGGGTACAAACTGGTGTTGTTGGATACACTGGTGAAGCACGAACTGGCTTCGTCGGCCTACAATAAACGGCGGGAATCGTGCGAGAATGCCGCGCGGACGATCGCGAAAAGGTATCCCGAGGTGGAGTTCTTGAGGGACGCTACCATGGAGATGCTCGACGAGGTGAAGGGTGAGATCTCGGAAGAGGACTACATCCGGGCGAAGTACGTGATCGAGGAGACGCAACGGGTGCGCGACGTGAGCGATGCACTGGAACGGGGCGACTACGAGACCGTGGGCCAAAAGATGTACGAAACGCATCACGGCATGAGCAAGCTCTACGAGGTGAGCTGCGAGGAACTCGACTTCCTGAACGATGTGGCACGGGAACACGGTGTGACCGGTTCGCGGGTGATGGGGGGCGGCTTCGGGGGTTGTACCATCAACTTGGTGAAGGACGAATTGTACGACTCGTTTATCGTGGACGCGAAAGAGCAATTTAAAGCGAAATACGGGCACGAGCCCAAGGTGTACGACGTGGTGATAAGCGACGGCGCACGCAAACTCTAATTGAATTACACACGATGAAGGCCGGAAGCAGAAGCACCCTCGAGTGCTCGCTTCCGGCCTTTTTTCTCTTGCCCCTTAAGACTCTTTTTCTTCCAGTTCCCTCAGGAGCCCCCGTATATCGAGCCGCTCGGTATACATGTCGATGGTGCCGTCCGCGGTCTTCGGCCACAACTCCTTGGGGCGGTCCCAGTACAACTCCACGCCATTGCCGTCAGGGTCGTTAAGGTAAATCGCTTCTGATACGCCGTGGTCGCTGGCTCCCGTTAACGGGTACTCCGCTTTTAACAGCCTGTTGAAGATAGCCGCCAGATCCTTCCTCGTGGGGTATACCACTGCCAAGTGATACAAGCCCACACCCTCTTGAGATGCTTTGGGCATGCCTTTGCTGTGCCAGGTATTTAGCCCGATGTGGTGGTGGTACCCGCCCGCGGAGATAAAAGCCGCTTGGCTGCCGTACTTTTGCACTAACTCGAAACCCAACAGGTCGCGATAAAACTCCAGTGCACGCTCCAGGTCGGATACCTTGAGGTGCACGTGTCCAATCCGGGTTTGTGCCGGAACAACGTACTGATCGTTCATTTTATTTCTTGCCTTTCTAAAAAATGTGATTGATTGGGTTAAAACAACCACGAGGCAAAATAGTTTAGTACGAGCATTTCACGCGTTATAGGGGAGGTCTTCCCCGCTCTAAGCACATCTCCAGCAGGTCGGGTATGTAAGCGTCACCGACGCACATCACCGTATCGGCCCCTCCCCAGTAGATTCGTACGGTGTTGTCGTCGATCTTGAGTGCCCCGCAGGTAAACACCACGTTATGCACGTAACCGGTAATCTCGTAGGGCTCTTCGGGTTGTAGGATCCACTCGTCGCCCACGCCAAGGATGCGCGAGGGATCATTCAGGTCGTGCAGTGCCACGCCTAATCGGTATACACTGCCATCCATCGTGGGGAACACGCCGTGGTAGATATTGAGCCACCCCTTCTCTGTTTTGATGGGCGGTGCCCCGGGACCGATCTTCATCTCATCCCAGTGGTACTTCTCCGGCTTCATGATCACCTTCGAGTCGCCCCAATGACGCAGGTCGGGTGAATAGCTGATCCACATGGACCAAGGGCTGATCTCGGAGTGGGGACGGTCGAGCCGGGCGTACAGCCCGTTGAATTTCTCGGGGAAGATCACGGTGTTACGGTAGTCTGCCTGCGTGATCAACGATACCCGTTCCACCTCTTTCCAGTCGCTCGTCTTGGCCAGCCCGATCCGCACCCCGTGCCTCGAGTAGGCGGAGTAGGTGATCAGATACTCGCCGTCGATAAGGGTAATCCGGGGATCTTCCACCCCGTACTCTTCGTACTCGGCAAACGGTACCTCCCTGGAGGGCACCATAAAGGGTTCGGGATCCACCGTGAAGTGGTGCCCGTCGTTGCTGCGGGCGAGTCCCAAGATGCTTCGTCCGTTCATCCGGTGGGATCGAAACAGCATGATGACCTCGTCGTTGAACCGGGTGATGCCGGCGTTGTGGACGGTCGCCACGGGGTAGGGCACCTGCTCTTTCGTCAGGATGGGGTTGCCCTCGTATCGTTTTACTATTGCCATATTAATTTCATTATTGATATTGTAGCATACAGCTAAATAATCGGCGGACAATATTTTATGACCCGTTACAGATTCACTAAAGTTAGACTTTTCCTCGTCATAACATAGTTCAAGCAAGCTTGACTCTGTTTATTTGGCTTAATGGAAAAGATTCATAGGCTATCTGATAAATAACTTGCTTCGTTCACTAAAGTTAGATATTCGCTCGTTATGGCATAACTCAAGCAAGCTTGACTTTGCTCATCTAACTTAACGCGAATATTCAAACAGCTTATCAGATCACGCCTATTTCATCAAACGGGTACCCCATAAAATATTTGTAGGCCTCATTTTTAGCTGTAAGCAAACTAAGTATAACTAAATTACTATCCTAATATCGTTTTATATACCTCGATATAACGACGCGCCATTACCTCCTTGGTGAAATACTTCTCCACGTGTTCGCGGCAGGAGCGACGGGGAATCGCCTCCACGTTTCGCACCTGTTCGATCGCCTCCTCCAAGTTCTCCGCGAGGTTCCCGTTCACGCCGGGCACGATCAACTCGGGCATGCTCCCCTTGTTGAACGCGATCACCGGGGTACCACACGCCATCGCCTCCACCACGGAAAGCCCAAACGGTTCACTGAAGTGGATGGGGTGGAGCAATGCCCGCGCGTTGCCCAAGAGATCATCCCTACGGTCGGCCCCCACGCTGCCGATGTACTCGATCTTCCCCTCCTTAAGGTAGGGCTTCACGTGCAAGTCGAAGTAGCCCTGGTCCTGGATTATCCCTGCCAAGATTAGCCGCGCATCCAGTGCCCGGGCGATCTCTACCGCCTCCTTCGTTCCCTTGTCTTGGTGAATCCTCCCGTAATAGAGAAGGTAATCGCCCTTGGGCTCGGGGTTGAAAGTGAAGCTGCCGGTATCGATGCCATGGTGCACCGTGGCGATATAATCGAGCTCGGGAGACCGGTCGGCGTCGCTTATTGAGACGTACCGCGTGCGTTCGTTGTACTTCTTGTACACCGGAAGGATCCGAGGGGAAGAGAAACCGTGAATGGTGGTCACCACCGGCGTATCGACTAATCCCGAATAGGTAAGGGGAAGAAAATCGAACTGGTTATGGATGATATCGAACTCTTCCGCTCGTTCAAAGCACTCCGAGATATGGAGGCATTCCCATACTTTGGGATCGACCGACCGATCCTCCTCGTAGCCGCGGGGAGTTACCGCGGTCAACTTGCCTTGGGTGATCGAGTCGCCCGTGGCGAATAGGGTGACGTCCACCCCGTTTTTTACCAGCTCCTCGGTGAGGAGCGACGTTACCAGCTCCCATGGTCCGTAATGCACCGGCGGTGTTCGCCAAGCAATCGGGGAGAGCATTGCAATCTTCATATCTACTTTATTTCAACCATTTTATCAATTAACTCATCCACGCTCACGGTGGCAAAGGTGGTCACCACGTCCGCGATAGCATAAGGGAGCACCAAGGTACGGTCGACCACCATCGCGCCGCAGGTGTAAATCACGTTGGGCACGTAGCCCGATCGCTCCTCTTTAGCGGGAGTGAGCAACGGCTCTTTTAGTCGCTTTATCACCTTTCGCGGATCCTCCTTATCCAGAAGTGCCGCCCCCAAGGAGTAGGTCCGGACCGGCCCCACACCGTGTGTCAACATCAGCCACCCTTCGTCTATTTCTATGGGTGAACCGCAGTTGCCTATTTGGGTCAATTCCCAGTCGTAGGTCGGCTTCAACAGAGGTTGGTAATCGTACCAGAAGTAGAGATCGTCCGACTTCATAATGTAGAGCGACTCGTTGTCTTGTCGTCCCAGCATCATGTAGTGGCCATCTATCTTGCGGGGGAAGAGGGCCATCCCCTTGTTTTTCACCGCGGGGCCGCTCAGCGTGGAGACCTTGAACTCCTTGAAATCCTCGGTCTCCAACATCTCGGGCATGATCGTCTTCCCGTTATAGGCCGTGAAGGTGGCGTAGTAGACTTTGCTGCCGTCGTCCCGGGTGAACTGCACGAAGCGTGCGTCTTCGAGGCCGTTGCTCTGCGACGGGGAGGCGGGATAGATGGCCCGTTCGGTGATGTCGTCGGAGGAGAAGTTGAGGGTGAAGTTTGATAATACCAGCGTCCGGATGCTGTTCAATGAAACCTGCAGCTCTTCCCGGTTGGTAAAAGTGTTCCCCCGCACGATTTTATGAATGGCCGTCGTGAGGTTTTCAAACGTGAACTCATCCGGCAACATCTCAAACAAGGGGCGGTTAAGCGACGTGAGGATGCCCAACTCGTGCGATTTTTTCAGGATTACCTCCCTGTGGTAAAGGTGCTCCCTTCGTTCCGGTTCGTGGATCACGGGAGAATTTTCCGATAAGGTGATATTGAACTGATCATCAATCTCTCCTTCCATAAAGGTGATGGAGGAGATGTGCCCTTCCCCGATGGCCCGCAGGCTGATGATAAAGCGGATGGTCCCCTCCTTGTCCTGAACAGGATGCGGTACGATAGAGGGATTAAAAAGGGCGGTCGACTCCAGCGCGTATTGCTGGGTGAAGAACGCCCCTATAAATTGTTGATCCTCGTCCGTCATCTCCAAGTTGCTGGGAATGCGGTGTTGCACGTTTTTGAAATGCTTTCTAAAAATGTTTTTTGTCATCTCCAGCGGCACCTCGATACGATCGTAAATATTATCGAGGATGCGGTTTCTCTCTTCCACCGACGTGGAGAAGATGCGGAACAGGATGTGCTCCACCTGTGATTCACTGCCAGGCACGAAGGGCCTTACTAACGTTCGTCGAGACGACGGTAAAATTTTAATTGGTGATCGGTTCATTTGAATCATACCAGTAACGTATTTTTTTCTCGTAGATAGAATGAAATGTCCAGTAACGACATCAGCCACGACAGGGTAGACTCTGCCCCTTGGTTAAGGTTTACTCCTTCCGGGTGAAGCCCGTCGCGGCACCCCCCGGTGGCAAAGTCATACAATGGCTGCGAGCAGTCGTTCTCACCGGTAAACCAGTGGAACGCTCGGATCGCGTAATCGCCATACGTGCCGTCATTGGTAAACTCTTCTGCTTGCAGGCAGGCGTCGATCATCCCGTGGGCTTCCAGGGGTTGTTGATCGAACGGTGCTTTCCCTTCAGGGGTAAGCCATCCATCGTTGCCAATGGGGGAGAAGATGCCCTCCGTGAATTGTTTCTCGATGAGCCAATCCAAGATCTTGAGGCCCCGTTGTATCATTCGATCGTCCTTGAAATACATCCCCGCGAGGATCATCGCGTGAGGGATCCGGCTATTCCCGTATGATACTTTGGCTTCAAACCAAGGCCATTCGTTCTCGATCGTATCGTCGAAGAAGGAGTAGAGTTTATTGGATAATTTTTTTAAATGTTGCACCACGACCGGCTCGCCATGGACTTTGGCGTGAGGTACCAGTCCCAAGATGGCGTAAGCGATGGATCGAGGGTGGGTTAGATGGTCCACCGCGTGCAATCCTCTTATGAAAAGGTGGTTGGAGTGGTGGTGAAAATTGTACATGTTGGTGTACGCGGCGGTGTATCCCAGTGCCCAGATGGTCCGCCCGATGCTATCTTCCGATCCCTCTTTCTCGAGCCACTGCCGTTCATAATTCATGAAATTACGAAACTTCCTGTTTTCCGGATTGTACGCGTAATCAAGAAACGAGAGGTAGATGCTGGTCAGCCGGTTCACTTCGTCCACGTCCTGTACTTCGTTCTGGAGCATCACGGTGAGCAGTAGTGCCCGCGCATTATCATCGGTACAATAGCCGTGATTACGGTCGGGCACGTTAAATCGCGCGTGCTGAAGGATACCCGTGTAATCGGTCAGCACGTGCAGGTGATCCAGTTTAATGGGAGGAATCACGTATTTCGCGTCGCGGAGCTCGTCGGCTTCATCCATCGCGGGTGCCTCTGCTTCGCCGATCATCTTATCCAGCAGGTCGTAATACTGTTTTCCTACCGCCGGCCAATAACACTCTTTTGCCAGCGCGAAGGCATTTTGACCGATAGCCATTCGTTTCTCTTCATCGTCCAGCAACTCGTTAATCCGGTCGCTCAGCTGGTGAGAATCCTTGAAATCGAAAAGCATCCCCCGGTTATCGGCCAACATCTCCTCGGCATACCAGAAAGGAGTAGATATAATAGGCTTGGCGGCACCCATGGTGTAGATAAGGGTACCCGACGAGATCTGCTTCTTCCCCAAGTAAGGAATCACGTAGATGTCACACATCCTTAGGTAACTGAAAAGCTCTTCGTTACTCACGAAACGGTTGACGAACAGTACATTTTTCTCCAAGTTCAGCTTGTTCACCAAGCGAAACAGCGAGTGGCGATAATCTTCACCTTCATGTTTTAACACGTGCGGGTGAGTAGCTCCCAACACGATATAGACCACGTCGGGGTGCTTCTTTACCACCTCCGGCAGCGCGTTGATCACTACTTCGATTGATTTGTTCCGTGAGAGCAATCCAAAAGTGAGGAGCACCATTTTATTTTCAACACCGAGCTTTTTCTTCAACCCTTTCCCGTTATCCTTGCCCACGTCGTGTACCCCGTGGTGAATGTGCACGCACTTTGCTTCGGGAATGCCATAGGCAGTGGTGAGCAGTTCAACTCCTTTTTGGGAGATGCTGATAAGCCTTTGTGAAAGGCGAGCCAGCTCATTCACCACGTGGCGCTGGTTCTCGGTGGGATCGTCCACGATAGTATGCAGTGTAGTAACTACCGGCATTCGTAGCCGTTTGAGCAGTTGGAGAATATGAATACCATCGGTACCCCCGAAGATGCCAAACTCGTGCTGCAGGATCACTGCATCGTAGTTATTGGAATTGAGATACTCGGCAGCTTTGATATAGGAGGCTATCACGTTCTGTTCCACCTCCAACACCACATCACTTGGGTAATCGTATCGATTCAACCCGTCGTTCATCGCTACTACTGAAGTAGTAACTCCACTCTCCTTCATTCCGTCGTTCAAATCCTTTGTAAACGTGGCTATACCACATTTCCGGGGAGGATAATTCCCTATAAGCGCGATCTTATTCATATATTTGGCAAAAGTTATGGTCTAATCCACCTCCAACCAATCGGGCGGATTATACACAATTAAACATTCTAAATTGATTTGATTTCGTTAAAAATACCCAAACATTCTTATCGTTTGTTGATTGCCACGGGGGCAATAGGTTTCAGTGATTCAATTTTTAACGTCGTAATATAACAAAAAAAGTGGATAAAAGCAAACTAAGGCCGCTGTGTATAGGCTAAACGGGCGGAAATATATACGCCAACAAAATACAATTAGTGATATTCGGTGTTGCTGTTTTTCCAGATTTTTATTTACCTTTGTGTCCTAATATCATACGATATCAACCCAATATAACAATGTTCGCACGATGAATAAAGATAGACCGGTGCGACTGATCCTTGAAAACGGAATGGTGTTTCAGGGACGGTCTTTTGGGGCCGATAGGGCCACGTCGGGAGAGGTCGTTTTCAATACCGCGATGGTAGGTTACCCCGAAAGCTTGACAGACCCCTCCTACAAAGGACAAATTTTAACGCTCACATATCCTATAATCGGAAATTACGGAGTTCCCGCGCACAGCGAAACAGACGGAGTTTCCGATTTTTTTGAGTCCGACCGCGTACAGGTAAGTGGACTGATCGTGCAGGAGTATTCCGACGCGTATTCGCACTGGAACGGGAAAAGAAGCTTGGGTAAGTGGCTCGAGGAGGAAGGGATCCCGGGTATCTATGGCATCGATACGAGGTGCCTGACAAAGGTTCTACGTGAGAAGGGCTCCCTCTTGGGGAAAATCGTGGCGGAAGAGGAGGATGGCGAGCTTATCCCTTTCGTCGACCCGGCCACCTCCAATCTGGTCGCTCAAGTAAGCTGCCGCGAGCCGATCGTGCATGGAACTGGCAGTCGAAAGGTGGTGCTGGTGGACTGCGGCACGAAGCTCCAGATCGCACGGGAGCTCATCGGATTAGGGGTGCAGGTTATTCAAGTGCCGTGGGATTACGACTTCAACCAAATTGATTACGACGGTGTGGTGGTCTCGAACGGGCCGGGTGACCCGGACCACTGTGATATCACGGTCGCGCACGTGCGTGAGGCGATGCAGCGTGAGAAGCCGATCTTCGGGATCTGCATGGGGAACCAGATCTTGGCAAAAGCCGCGGGAGCGGCCACCTATAAACTAAAATATGGCCACCGGGGACATAACCAGCCGGTGCGAAGGGTGGGGAGCAACGACTGCTACATTACCTCACAAAATCACGGTTACGCGGTGGACGAGACAAAGCTGGGGTGCGATTGGGAGGCGTGGTTCGTGAACATGAACGACGGAACCAACGAGGGGATCCGGCACAAGAACAAGCCGTTTTTCTCGGTGCAGTTCCATCCTGAGGCGAAGGGGGGACCGACCGATACACGGTTCTTCTTCGAAGAGTTTTATGCACAACTCGGCTGATTTGCTGATGTGATAATTTAAAATTTCGCTTGTCCTATGGTTATAGCTATATGTCTTATATTTAGCTATACAACCACGATGATAAGATGATAAGATGATTTGTTGATGTGATTAATGGTGTATGATTTATAATGGACGATGAATAAATCGATAAAAAAAGTTCTTGTATTGGGTTCCGGCGCGCTCAAAATAGGCGAGGCGGGGGAGTTTGACTACTCCGGTTCGCAAGCACTCAAGGCACTGCGTGAGGAGGGAGTAGAGACGGTGCTCATCAATCCCAATATCGCCACGGTGCAGACCTCGGAGGGGGTGGCCGACAAAATCTACTTCTTGCCGGTTTCCCCCTTTTTCGTGGAGAAGGTGATCCAGCGGGAACGGCCGGACGGGGTGTTGCTGGCCTTCGGGGGGCAGACCGCGCTGAATTGCGGGGTGAAGCTCTACGAATCGGGGGTGTTTGAAAAATATGATGTGAAAGTGCTGGGTACCCCGGTACAGGCGATCATGGATACCGAGGACAGGGATCTCTTCGTGAAGAAGCTGCAACAGATCGGCGTGAAGACTATCCAAAGCGAGGCAGTAGCCACCGTAAATCAAGCGTTGGCGGCCGCGGAGCGGCTCGGGTACCCGGTCATCCTGCGGGCTGCCTACGCGTTGGGAGGGCTCGGCTCCGGCTTCTGCGATCACCCCGGGGAGTTGGAAGCGTTGGCAAGCAAGGCGCTCCACTATTCCGATCAACTCCTCATCGAGAAGTCGCTGAAGGGGTGGAAAGAGATCGAGTACGAGGTGGTGCGCGATCGATACGATAACTGCATTACCGTGTGCAACATGGAAAACTTCGATCCGCTGGGTATCCATACCGGCGAGAGCATCGTGGTGGCTCCCTCGCAGACCCTCACTAACAGCGAATACCATAAACTTAGGGAGTTGGCCATCCGGATCGTGCGCCACATCGGTATCGTGGGCGAATGTAACGTGCAGTATGCCTTCGACCCGTTGTCGGAAGATTACCGGGTAATCGAAGTGAACGCGCGGTTGAGCCGCTCCTCGGCACTGGCGTCGAAGGCTACCGGTTACCCCCTGGCGTTCGTCGCCGCCAAGTTGGGCCTCGGGTACGGGCTATTCGACCTAAAGAACTCGGTGACCGGGTCTACCAGCGCGTTCTTCGAGCCGGCACTCGACTACGTGGTGGTGAAGATCCCGCGATGGGACCTCGGGAAATTCAGCGGCGTCTCCCAGGAGATTGGTTCTTCGATGAAGTCGGTGGGCGAGGTTATGGCAATTGGCCGCACGTTTGAGGAGGCGATCCAAAAAGGACTCCGCATGATCGGGGTGGGGATGCAGGGGTTCGTGGAGAACAAGGAGTTGAAAATCGCTCATGTTGAACAAGCATTGCGAGAGCCGACCGACCAGCGTATTTTCGTTGTCAGCAAGGCATTCAGGGAGGGGTATAGCATCGACCGGATTCACGAGTTGACGAAGATCGACCGCTGGTTCCTGCAGCGTCTGCGAAACATCGTGGATACCGCGGAAGCGTTGGAAGCGCTCCCCACGGAATCGATTCCCCTGTCATCCGTGAAAGAAAACTCACCTGTTGACAATACCCATGTAGATAATCATCCGGTGAAACTCCTACGAGATGAAGCCAATCCCCTCTTTGATGAATTGCTCCGTCGTGCCAAACAGCAAGGATTCTCCGACCTGCAGGTGGCACGGGCTCTCCGGAAAGGAGTGGCCTGCCCAACAGAAGAGAAGAGAGTGCGTGCCTACCGAAAGCAGCGGGGCATTCTGCCGGTGGTGAAGCAGATTGATACCCTCGCTGCGGAATACCCCGCGCGGACCAATTACCTCTACCTTACCTATAACGGCACGGAGGATGATGTACAGTACACAGGAGATCGTCGTTCGGTGATTGTGCTTGGGTCTGGGGCTTACCGGGTAGGGTCGTCCGTGGAGTTCGACTGGTGCTCGGTGAACGCGCTCGAGAGTGTGCGTAAAGAGGGTTACCGGTCGGTGATGATTAACTACAATCCCGAGACGGTGTCGACCGACTACGATGTGTGCGACCGCCTCTACTTCGATGAGCTATCGCACGAACGGGTGATGGATATCGTGGAGTTGGAGAACCCACACGGGGTAATTCTCTCCGTTGGGGGACAAATCCCCAATAACTTGGCGATGAGCCTGCACAAGGAGGGGGTGCCCATCTTGGGTACCTCCGCTAAGAGCATCGACAACGCGGAGGACCGTCACAAGTTCTCATCGATGTTGGACCGACTGGCAATCGATCAGCCCCGTTGGAAAGAGATGAGCCGGATGGAGGATATTCAGGGCTTTGCTGATGAGGTGGGTTTCCCGCTACTGGTGCGGCCCTCCTACGTGCTTTCGGGCGCGGCGATGAACGTCTGCTCTAACCAAGATGAGCTCGAACGGTTCCTGACGCTGGCCACCGAGGTGTCTAATGAGTACCCGGTCGTGGTGTCGGAGTTTATCGAAGAGGCGAAAGAGATCGAGATGGACGCGGTGGCGCGGGACGGTGAGTTGTTGGTCTACGCGCTCTCGGAACACGTGGAGTTCGCCGGGGTACACTCGGGCGATGCTACCATCCAGTTCCCGCCACAGAAAATATACGTGCAGACCGTGCGCCGCATCAAACAGGTTACCCGGGAGATTGCACGCGCGCTGAATATCTCCGGGCCTTTTAATATCCAGTTCTTGGCAAAGGAGAACGATATCAAGGTGATCGAGTGCAACCTCCGGACCTCTCGATCGTTCCCGTTTGTTTCTAAGGTGTTGAAAATAAACCTCGTGGAGTTGGCCACGAAAGTGATGCTTCAGGTTCCGGTAGAGAAGCCCGAGAAGTCCGCCTTCGAGTTGGACTACGTGGGCATCAAGGCTCCCCAGTTCTCTTTTACTCGTCTGCAGAAGGCCGATCCCGTGTTGGGGGTTGATATGGCCTCGACGGGAGAAGTGGGGGCGTTGGGAACCCATTTCGACGATGCCCTGTTGACCGCGATGCTGGCGGTGGGGCACCGCGTACCCGAGAAGCACGTCATGGTGTCGTCCGGGGGTACCCGGTCGAAAGTCGCCCTTCTGGACGCTTGCCAACTACTGCAACGGCACGGCTACCTCTTGTACGCCACCCGGGGGACGCACCGCTTCTTGCAAGAGAACGGTGTCGAGAGCACGTACGTGGTGTGGCCCGATGAGGAGGGCGATCCGAGGGTGGACCAAATGATCGCCGAGAGGAAGTTCGACCTGATTATCAACATCCCCAAGAACCTCACCGAACGAGAACTCACCAACGGCTATAAAATTCGCCGCGGGGCGATCGATCATAACATCCCGCTGATTACCAACGCGCGGCTGGCGAGTGCTTTTATCAAAGCCTTCTGCCGGATTGGTGTAGAGGATATCGCCATCAAGCACTGGGGTGAGTTCAATTAGCCGAGGCGCGGGATAATATGCCTAAAAAAGCTATCTTTGCATAAATTAATGTG
>CAYFMZ010000022.1:29078-30931 GCA_964344275.1 uncultured Proteiniphilum sp. | reverse complement strand
GTCACCAAAAAAAGCCCCTGCTTGTACTCCGTTTCCGAGGAGAGGTTGTATTATACAAATATAAACGTTTTTTATAAAAACAGAGCAATTTAAAAAAGTAAATATTTTTGAAGGATAGATAATTTGAGGACAGACGGTGTCGCGAGCGGGTCGATATTACTTTTATTAAATTTAAAGATTAAAGAAAAATCGCCGTAAATCGATCGATTTACAGCGATTTCGGTACTCGGAGCGGGACTTGAACCCGCACAGCCTTAATGGCCACAAGATTTTAAGTCTTGCGTGTCTACCATTCCACCATCCGAGCGTACCTTAAATATATATAATCAGGGACTTTACCGTCAGGCAACTCCCCGTGAAAAGGAGGCATCCCTCCTATTGAGCGGAAGACGGGACTCGAACCCGCGACCCCGACCTTGGCAAGGTCGTGCTCTACCAACTGAGCTACTTCCGCAATACCAAAATGCTACTTCCGCGAAACCAGGATGCTACTTCAAATCGCACCTGAATTGCGGCCAAAAACATGCCCTGTTTTCGCGACTGCAAATGTAAAGATGTTTCTTCGGTTTTCAAAGTAATTCGTTAAATATTTCACGAATTGGATGGCTTATTGTTTAATGGCTTATGTTGATGCGGGTGTCAATTCCACGGAAGTTGCTCGCGTAACTCGTTTCACGTAGCTGATAAAGAATCCGGTAAGCAATAGATTCAAACACATCGTCAAAACAGAAACAACCAGCAAAACTCCACCCAAATTATAACCTATAGCAATAAAGAGAACACCAGCACCTACCTCACCACGAGTAAACATCCCTACCGAAACGGCAAGACGTTCTTTTGTCGTTCTGTCCTTGTAGAAAAAGAGCGGGAAAAGCTTACCAATATTTGAAATAATAGTGACCATGAACACATGAATAGCAATAATTACCCAAGGCAACATTGGTATACCGGATATAATGGAATTAGATTGCTCTGCTACAGCAGCAAAATCTACTCCAATGAAGAGTGGCATACTCATACCCACCAACAGCATGAATAGGTAAGAAATGCCATTGGACACTCTTTCATCTTTCTGTCGCGGAACGGGACTGTGCTCCCCTTTCATGATCATGCCCAAAACAAATGCTGGCAGAAGAATTTCGATATGAATACTTCCTTCAACTCCAAAAAAGTAGGTAGAAATCCGATACAGTGCATCAATCAAAAGAAACACAACCACTGAATAGCCCAGAATCCATTTCCATCCTTGGGGTAGATTATAACTCTTCATTTTTTTCCACCCCACTACGATTAGGATAATTGCAACGAAAAGTATCACAAACATTTGCCATCGCATACCAACCATTAAAATTTGCAACGGGATCATCAAAATAATGGTATCCAAATCGTCGAATATGGCCAGTATCTGTACTTTTTTATATACCCATGTGAATTTTAACCCGGCTGCCGCGAGCATCGTGAAGAGTATACCGGCGGAAGTAGGAGCAGCAAATCGGCTTAATAGAAAGGTCTCTTTCCAGGCAGCATCGTTATTCCAAATTTCCATTTCGGGAGGAGCCACCACGAATAGGTAGTACAATGCAACAAGTACCCATGGGAAAGCTGCGGCACCCATTGCAACCACGTAATCGACGGAATAGGCACGCCATTGCTTTTTATTTATCTCGAATTCGCGACCAACATTTATCATGATGAAAGCCAATGATATGTACAGCAACGCGTCCAAGATCGTTTTGTAAACGTGAAAACCTGTTCCTAATAAATGAGGAACAAACTGCGATAAAACTAAACCAGCTACCAGTAAAAAAGAAAAAATAAAAACTTTTCTCATCCCAAAAAAGTTAGCGTTATAA
>CAYFMZ010000022.1:0-28978 GCA_964344275.1 uncultured Proteiniphilum sp. | reverse complement strand
GTTATAAGAACCTCACGACACGATGGCGTTGTGAACCTTAAAGTAAAAGTTATATAACCCGCAACGGGACGAGATTGTTTAAAAATAAATGCAAAAAAAAGCTATGATAAACCAGGTGGTTATACTACATCTTTTAGTAAAAGGTTATCCCCGTAAATGATTAATGAGAAAAAAAGTCATTGGCTACGCGAAAGGAACCGGGGCGGCTAGGAATAGGAAACACATTATATCTTTGAAGACTTTGAGTAGCAGGACCATGCTGAACAGTTCCTAAACCATAAAGGGTAGCAAACGAGCTGCCACAGTTTTCACAGGTGGCTGTACCGTACTCGTCAGGGACTATCCTGATTTCTCGTCTCTTTTCGTAAGGGCAACAGAGATCATACGCGTAAAGTTCAGTAGCAGTGGCATTCGAGACAACCATCACCCCGCTGAAACCAAAACGATCTTCCTCATATCGCCTATCCTGTTCGGTAAAAATCTTATATGTTAGTGGGTTCTGCAACGAGTGGTCGAGCACTTTCAGGTCAATTTGGAAGTTAACTGGGGCAAAAGGAATGGAGTCATGGGGTGCTTCATCCGAGCAAGTCAATAATGACAAAAATAAAGGCAGAAGATGAAGTATTCTAAGAACGTTCATCCAATTCACGTGATTAGCGACCATTAACATATTTATCTTATGTCACATATTTCAATTGTAATAAGAATATGGGAATCACCTACTCATTTTGCTTTCGATCTCCTTATCTAATACAACGTTTACAATCACTTGGCCGTCGGGCGTGTAGGTAGGTTCTTTGCTCGCGAAGAGTTGACTCACTGTCAGTAGCATCTCTTCCGAGGTAAGTGTTCTGCCGTAGGGGATAGCAGTCATAGTGGCGAGCGAAAGCGCGAGTGATTCTTGTAGTTCAATCTTCACATCACTCTCGGTCTCTATACTTTTATTAATCATCCCTCTGATAAGTTCGCAGGGATCACTATATTCAATTTCAGAAGGAACTCCCTGAATGGCAAAACTGCAATTTCCCAGTTCGCTCAGCTCGAATCCAAGTGCTTCTATATCTTCTCTCACGGAGGGTAACGCGGCGGCTTCTGCCACGGATAGCTCCATCACTTCTGGGAATAAAACGCGTTGTGAAACACCTTTCCTGTTTTGAATTTGTTGGAGGTATTTATCAAAAAGTATGCGGACGTGTGCTTTATGTTGATCTATGATCATCAGTCCAGATTTCACAGAGGTAAGAATATATTTTTGCTTATACTGGTAATGCTCGGGAAAAAGCTCACTCTCTGGTTCATCTTGTCTCGTGCCAGCTTTTTTGAATTCCAGAGTAGGTTCCATTTTATTACCAGCAGATGCGATACTCGAAAACTCTTTCTCCATCCTATCGCGCTCAAACCCCTTGTATAGCTGTTCCCATCCCATTGATGATGAGGAAAAAAAGGTATTCCCTGAAGTGGATTCTCGAAAAGGATTGTAGTCGGGATTCACGTTCACACGCGGCATAGAAGCAGGACGAGAAGGATCAAAGATAGGAATATCCGGTGCGTCGTCAGTATCAAAGTCGATAGTGGGTACAGCATTAAATTTTCCTAGCGACTCTTTCACCGTTACCATGAGTATCTGCCAAAGTGCTTGTTCATTTTCGAACTTGACTTCTGTTTTCGTGGGATGAATGTTTACATCTATAGAGTCGGGTTCTACTTGAAAATAAATAAAGTAACTCGGTTTCTCGTTGGCTGCTATCAGATTCTCAAATGCCACGAGTACTGCCTTATGAAAATAAGGGTGACGTATATATCGATTATTCACGAAAAAGAACTGACTAACTCTCCCCTTTTTGGCAAACTCGGGACGCGACACATAGCCTCTGATCTTTACTAGGGTGGTCTGTTCTTCGATCTCTATCAACTGTTGATTGACACCTTTTCCTTCCAGTTGAACGATTCGTTGCCTGAGAGTGGCTTTCGGGAGGTGGAGCGTTTCCACATCATTCTCGATAAGTGTAAACTCAATATCGGGATGCACCAGAGCTAATCGCTCGACTTCGGTAAAGATATTCCGTCGTTCGGTCTCGTTGGATTTCAGGAACTTTCTCCGTGCAGGGACGTTATAAAAAATATTTTTCACTGATACCGAAGTACCCTTGGCACAAGCAATCATCTCCTGGCTTTCCACTTTCGAGCCAAAAATTATGAGAAGAGTTCCCAATTCATCTTCGTCCCTACGACTCTTGACCTCCACGTGCGCGATGGCTGCAATGGAGGGAAGAGCCTCCCCTCGGAATCCCATAGTGGTAAGCGAGAACAAATCATCTGCCTGTCGTATTTTAGAAGTCGCGTGACGTTCAAACGCCATACGGGCATCAGTGGCTGACATTCCTCTCCCATCATCGATCACTTGTACCAGCGTGCGACCAGCTCCCTTGATGCTAATCGTTACACGCGTAGCATCGGCATCAAGGGCGTTCTCCACCAGTTCTTTCACGACCGAGGCGGGACGTTGAATTACCTCCCCCGCCGCGATCTGGTTCGCGATGGAATCAGGTAATAGATGAATAATATCCGACATAGAAAGTTTATAACGTTCATTATAGATAGGCCAAACGCGGCACAGCTCCATAGGGTTTATGAAGCGGTGTATGACCTAACTCAAAATCCAAAAAAAGAAAAGCGCGAGCAACACGATAACGAAGATAATCAACAACCAATTCTTGGTATAAAAAGGAGCTTGCCCTGAACTACTCCTCATCTTACGTTTCTTCAAATGACGGGTTTGAGATATAAACTCCTTTTTGAATTCTGTCCTCTTCTCGATCTCTTCTTTGGGCAGGACCCCCATCTCTTTCTTTATCTCTTGTATGCGCTCTTGTAATCGCTCTTTACGTTCTTCCTCATCAGGATCATAAAGAATAGGTTTATAGTTATATTTTCTCGGCTTTCTGTTTTTATAGAAAAAGAATACACCCATGATCTTTGTTTTTTTGATTTTTACAAATATAACCTCTAGGAATTGATTTTTCTTGATGTTAATCAAATTATTTCATAACAGAAACATATAAATCTCATACACAAGACTTTTCACCTGTCAACTATAAGACGACTTCTGAAAGGGGTAGATAAACATTGAAAGAGCTGCACTACAGAGTAATATCCTCGCGGCGGAAACGTCTTTGTGGTTCAGTAATCTCGGAGCTTCTTCGTTGGTTATCTCGGAAGATATCGGACGGTCCCAAGGGGCGTAAATAGTCGAGCCAGACGAAACCTTTTAACCTCGATGCTTCGGGATTCAACAATGAAAGTGGTGTGGTTTCCCCTTTTCCGTCCGGCCACACTTTGAGTTTCTTAAGTTGCTCATCTTCGAAATCCATGGATAAATAAGGACTTTCTGTTCGATTCAACCCAATGATAGTACTGTCTTGTTCAACAAGGTAGTACAACGACTCGGCATTGCCCTCCACTAGGACGTGATACAGCTCTCCTTCTTTAAAAAAGGCCACCATATCCCTGCCACTTAATTGATTAAACTGCCTATCTTCTCTTCTGTCTTGTATAGCCAAGGCGTAATCCCTCACGTGGGCCTTCTCAATGGTAGAATCGTTCAGATGGATATCAATCTCGTTACCCAGGATCTGGTTGCCCTCGTTCCATATCACCGGATCTCCCCGCATGTATATCATGGAATCGCGAGAAGAGTAGTGTACCGAATCACTTACCCCCTGAAGATCGGAACGATAAAAGCGTACTTTGTAGTAAGCTTTGATATCCCGATAGACAGAATCGGTAATCATCACTAGGGTATCGCCATGTAGAAAGAGGCTATCTTGTTGAGAGTAATCCACCACAAACGCGGAGTCGGTAGCCAATCCATACTCTGTTTTTTCATTGTAAAAACCATAGTGTCCGCGTAGGATAGCTTTTCGCTCTAAATCCTGAAGAAACATATCACCAAAGATCTCCCCTTCGCCGGAGAGCCGATTGTAATAGATGGTGTCTCCAATAAGAATCTTAGTACCATCGTTGCTATATACCTCCGAGCGATCAAGAAGACGCGAATCCTCTGTAACGGTATTATACCAACCACGGCTAGTGTGAATGTATCCGCTATCTGACACGATACGTGAAGGACCTAGTATATCAGCAATTTTTGAAACGGTATTGTACTTCAGTGTATCCGCGTAGATTGTATAATCTTCGTTTACAAGCTTCACGCTATCACTAAAAAGTGCTTCTTTTGTATCCGGGGCGTATTGTCCCCAGTACGAGGTAAGTTCGTTCTCATCGTCTACCACCATTCCACCATCGAAATAATAGCCTAAGTTTTCAACTCGATCGTAATCGAGACTATCGGTAAAGAGCGTCATCGTTTGATCCTCCATTCGGATATTCTCACGTAAGCGTGCTAAGCGGGTATTCCCATCATAGTGGAGATAGTCGCCATAGACAAAGATGGTATCTCCCTGCTCCATCATCACATTACTGAACGCTTCAAACGAGTTAGTCTGCTGATAAAGGTACGCGCTATCACAATACATGGTTGCTCCCTCGTGAAAGAAAACCACGCTTCCTGTCAAAATCTCGGCATCAAAACCGTCGCGTTTACTCCACAAGTCGGCTTGTTTCATCTCCACTATACGAGTAACCCCTTCTTCGTTATCATTTTTGAGTGGGGGCTGCTGCGCTTTAGCGGAAGCCATAATAACAAAAAGCACACCCAGTAGAAGTATGCTTTCCTGTAAAAAACAGCGTGGAGTTCGTTTTTTCATTTTCAAGAAACAAGTAAGACGGTCACCTTAACCACCCGTTATACTGAAAGTCACAATTACGCCACGCGGGATCGATCCGTACGTATGTTTGCCCGATCTTCTTCTGCAGCCACTCATCCACCAGTTTTTGCTGTCTGTCGTTTTCAGCCATCTGTTTAATGATCTGGTAATCGTTATTGATATTGGCACGGTGTCCCTCGTTTCGATCCGTTATTTTCACGATGGCTGCTACCTGCCGTCCTTTATCATTAAGGAGTATAAATGGCTCAGAGATTTCTCCCGTTTTCATTTCACCCACGATCTTGGCGATATCTTGATTCAGTTCATTTAACGCGAATCGAGGCGTATTAATGTTGTTGCTTCTAGGCACATTATTGACCATGATGCCCTTATTATTGCGCGTATCCTTATCGGCTGAAAGATATGTTGCTGCATCATCAAAAGTGATTTTCTTGTCGATGATTCCCGCCCGGATAGAGTCAAGCCTGACCAAAGCAGTATCTAACGACTCCTGGGGCACTTTCGGTCTCAAGAGGATATGGCGTAAATTAGCCATTTCTCCTCTTCGCTCGATAAGCTGGATGATATGAAATCCATATTCGGTTTCCACTACATTGGACACTTTCCCGGGATCGTTCAGGGCGAATGCCACGCTTGCAAATTCTGGAACATAGTTGCTACGAGGAGCAAAACCCAGCTCCCCCCCCTGCACGGCCGACGGGTCTTCTGAGTGTATCAACGCCAAGGTAGAAAACTCCCGCTCCCCGCTTGTGATCTGCTCTGTATATTCGCGTAAACGCGCTTTCACGTTGTCGATCTCGGATAGAGGTATCTCTGGCTCCGCGGTAATAATCTGCAGCTCCAACGTGGTAGGAATAAAAGGGAGGCTATCCTGGGGAAGGCTGTTATAGAACTTACGAATTTCGGAGGGCGTGAGTTGTATATTGCCAAAATGTTTTTGCTGTACTCCTTGAATAAGTTGTTGTTCGCGTATTTGCACCCGCATATCTTCTCTGATCGCGGCCATATTTTTCCCGAAATACTCTTCCAAGCGTTCTACCGATCCGATGGAGGACACGAAGTTATTGATCTGGTATTCCAATTCGCGGTTTACCTGCGACTCCTGTACCTCGATGCTATCCAATTTCGCCTGATCAAGAAAGAGTTTCTGGATGGCCAATTGCTCGGGGATAAAACAGTAGGGATCCCCTTCGATACGCTGATTTTGCATCAGAATTTCTTTCCGGTACTCTTCTACTTCCGATTTAAGGATAGCTTCGTCTCCCACTACCCAAACGATCTCATCGATCACATTATTTTGAGCTATCAGGTACGGCGTGGCAAACGAGGCGATAAGAAAAAATAATATCTTGACGAAACGGTTCATATAACAAATATCTGATTAAGAATACAAGCGTAAAAGTAGTGATATTCCCCTTAACAGCCAAACAGGTGGAGGGTTAAAAGTAGTTATTAACCACCGAAGGCACCCCTTAAGGTGCCTTCGTGAAATGATTACCGATATTCTGATCATCCTTCAATTGCTGCCTGAGCGGCTGCCAACCGTGCAATGGGTACGCGGAAAGGAGAACAAGACACGTAATTTAACCCTACTGTATGACAAAACTTCACCGACGAAGGTTCCCCACCGTGTTCGCCACAGATACCGCACTTGAGTGTCGGACTTACCTCTCGTCCTTTCTGAATAGCCATACTCACCAACTGTCCCACCCCGTTTTGATCAATCACGGCAAACGGATCTTGCTTAAGGATTCCCTTGTCGATATACATCGGCAAGAATTTAGCCACGTCGTCGCGGCTATACCCGAAGGTCATTTGCGTGAGGTCGTTGGTTCCAAAAGAGAAGAAATCGGCCTCCTTCGCGATCTTGTGCGCCGTGAGTGCGGCACGCGGGATTTCAATCATAGTACCGATCTTGTACTCCACCGAATCTTTCTTTTCGTCGAATACTTCTTGGATAGTCTTTTCGATGATATCCTTCTGGGCTTTAAACTCGTGGACAATCCCCGTAAGCGGTACCATAATCTCGGGAACGGCTTGAACACCTTCTTTTTTCAAATCTAAGGCAGCTTCCATGATGGCACGCGTTTGCATCTCGGTAATTTCGGGATAGAGATTACCAAGACGGCATCCACGAAGGCCAAGCATCGGGTTGGATTCCATGAGTCCTTCAACCCGTTCGTGAATATCCTGGTACGAGATACCCATCACCTTCGCCATCTCCATCTGTCCCTTTTCATCGTGAGGAACAAATTCATGCAAGGGAGGATCAAGAAGTCGTACCGTTACGGGCAAGCCATCCATCGCTTTAAAGATCCCGATAAAATCTTTCTTCTGCAACGGGAGCAGCTTCTCCAACGCCACACGTCTTCCCTCTTCATCCTTGGCTAGAATCATTTCTCGCATAGAAACGATCTTATCCTCTTCGAAGAACATATGTTCCGTACGGCACAACCCGATACCGGCAGCACCAAACTCACGAGCCACCAAAGCCTCTTTGGGAGTATCAGCGTTGGTCCTTACCTCCATGCGAGCGTACTTGCTCGCGATCTCCATCAATTCGCTGAAGTCCGCGTCAAGTTCAGGATCCTGTGTAGACATCGCTCCTTCATACACGCTTCCGGTAGAGCCATCCAGAGAGATCCAATCCCCCTCGTTGATTACCTTCCCGTTGATTGTCATCTTTCGCTCTTTGTAATCGACCACCACGTTATTCGCGGCCGACACGCAACATTTCCCCATTCCTCTAGCAACTACAGCGGCGTGCGAGGTCATTCCACCCCTCGCGGTCAAGATTCCTTCGGCAGAAGCCATTCCCCTCAAGTCCTCGGGGGAGGTTTCAATACGGCATAAAATCACTTTCTTGCCGTCCTTGTACCATTGTTCAGCTTCGTCGGCATGGAAGACTACCTGTCCCGTTGCAGCACCGGGTGATGCCGGCAAACCGGTGGTGATCGGCTTCACCTTCGCCAACTCTTTAACATCAAACACAGGGTGCAACAGTTCATCTAATTTCTCGGGATCGCATCTTTGTAACGCGGTCTTCTCGTCGATATAGCCCTGGTGCATCATATCGATGGCGATCTTCACCATAGCGGCCCCTGTACGCTTACCGCTCCGGGTTTGTAAGATCCATAATTTACCGTCTTGTATGGTGAACTCGAGGTCTTGCATATCTTTAAAATAATCCTCGAGTTTTTGTTGCACCTCAATAAGCTCTTGAGCACATGCAGGGAGTGCCTCTTCCAAAGAGGGATACTTCTCCGCGCGCTCTTCTTCAGAGATACCCTGCAACTTGGCCCAGCGACGAGCTCCTTCCAGCGTGATTTGTTGCGGAGTGCGTACGCCCGCCACCACGTCTTCTCCCTGGGCATCGATCAGATATTCGCCATTAAAAATATCTTCACCAGTTGCCGCGTCACGAGTAAACGCAACCCCAGTGGCCGATGTTTTCCCCATGTTCCCATACACCATGGCTTGAACGTTCACCGCTGTACCCCACTCCTCTGGGAAGTTATTCATTTTCCGGTAGAGGATCGCGCGATCATTCATCCAGCTATCGAACACCGAACAGACTGCTCCCCAAAGTTGATCCCAAGGATTTACAGGGAACTCGTTGCCAGTTTTATCCTTTACTGCAACCTTAAATTGTTTTACCAACTCTTTCAGGTCTTCGGTCGTGAGATCGGCGTCCGACTCGATCCCTTTCGACTCTTTCATCGTGTCCATGATCTCCTCGAAGGGATCTATATCTTCTTTACTCTGGGGCTTCATACCCAGTACCACGTCGCCGTACATTTGCACGAAACGACGGTAAGAGTCCCAAGCAAAACGTTCGTTCCCTGATTTTTTGGCAATACCTTTCACCGCGTTATCATTCAATCCCAAGTTCAAAACGGTGTCCATCATCCCCGGCATAGATACACGTGAGCCGGAACGTACCGAAACCAGGCACGGGTTTTCCTCGTCACCAAATTTGGTGCCGGTGAGTTCCTCTATTTGTGCAATCGCTTGCTCTACCTCCTCTTTCAATACATTGATCACGTATTCTTTACCCAGCTCGTTATATTCCGTGCATACCTCCGTCGTAATAGTGAAGCCCGGAGGAACAGGCACCCCGATATGGTTCATTTCAGCGAGGTTAGCTCCCTTTCCTCCCAGCAGGTTTTTCATATCAACCCGTCCCTCGGCAGTACCATTTCCAAAGGTGTAAACTCTTTTTTTCTCCATGTAATGTTAAGTAATAATAAGTTAAATATTAAATTGATTGTTTGTATCTAATTTGATTCGGCAAATATAGCAATTTATCTTAAATCGAGCATCTTGTCATGTGTAGCTTTTCTCTATAGTGTTTACCGCGAATGCTTATTTTCTAAATTTTCACTGACATGAGTTGTGTCTATCCTCGGAGGAATAATATCGACTCGGGAAGTATCTTCTAATAGAGGGTCGAGGGATCGTGTGGTGTCGGACATCAGTGGCTCCGGATCCGTCTCTTTATTTCCAAGATACACGTTATACAACTGTATGTGAGTGCTAATTTCCAGCGGCTTCTGTAGCTGAATGTATCCGCTTATTCGCATGAGAGTATCGTTGTTTATATATTTTGAAGCGGATACAGGATAACTCTTATTCTCTGTAATTTGCTGGTAATGGTACAGGGTAGTATCTCTATATTCTAACGAGAGTAAGGCCGAAATGCCATCAGTGAAAGCTGGCGGTATTCCGATGGCGCTATAGGTGAACAGAAATTGATCTTCTGTTATTTCTGATACGATATCGTTTGAATTCAGACGGAAGCGGAACCCCCTTCGTGCATCGGGTGCTGCAAAAGAATAGTATGATGGGATATAGGAGTCGGAAAGGATTGATTGGTCGTGCGCTGTTTTTTGTATAGAATGCTTCGCCATAAGGGCTTCAATTTCCACCTGATCTCTTTTCAAGCGGGCCTTTACTGAATCGTTCATTTTCAGGTAGAGATCAATCCGATCGGAATACCACGATAAGGAGGTATCCCATCGTGCAGAGGTAACATCATGCGCTTTGAAAACCCGATTAATATAGGCTTCTTTTTTCTCGGGTGAATTAAAGTTTTGATAATCGCTCTCCATTGTTGCCTCGGCCACGTAGACGTCGTACATTAATTGCTCCATTTTCTTTCTACTCAATACCTCTCTAGGTCGATTCTGACATGAAGCGATCAACAAGCTCACGATAACGAGCATCAGCACATATGAAGCCACTCTAGGTTTCACTCACGTTCACGTTTGTGTTTGCTATCCTCTCTTTCGCCTGTTTTTCGCGTTCCGCCTTTGATAACAAGGAATAAGACAACGTTTTTCGATAGAAGAGCAATAACAAGATTACCCCTACAGTGATTGCAGAGTCAGCTACGTTAAAAATAAAGCGAAAAAAGAGGAACTCTTGTCCTCCCACGAAAGGCATCCAGTCCGGGAAGTTGCCACTGAACAAAGGGAAATAGAGCATATCTACCACCTTTCCGTGGAGGAGGGTGGAATACCCATCACCCCATGGGACAAACGAGGCCACGTGCCCTGGATAGCTAGCTTCAAAGATGACTCCGTAAAAAATACTGTCGAGAATATTCCCAGACGCACCCGCCAAGATAAGCGAGACACACGCGATGAAACCAGCCTTATAGTGCTGTTTCACCAGCCTTGAAACATAGTATACGATAAACGCTACCGCTACGATGCGAAAAATAGATAGGAACAATTTTCCACCTGCTTCGATACCGAAGGCCATTCCGTTATTTTCCACGAAATAGATCTTGAACCAGTCTGTAACATGAATGGTATCATACAGACCCATATGTGTTTTGACCCATATTTTTGATAGTTGGTCCACCAGCAGCACTAAAAACACCACCGCGATAGCAACCAACATTCTGCTTCTTTTACTATTCATAAGAATGCTATAAACACGAGTACCTAATGGTTACCGCAAGAGTTGCGTTGGATCACTATCTTTTCTTCTTGGATTTGGCTTCAATGCTGAGTGTAGCATGTGGAACCGCTCGCAGTCGCTCTTTAGGAATTAGCTTGCCTGTTTCTCGACAAACGCCATAGGTCCCGTTCTCGATGCGCACCAACGCGGCCTGTAAGTTCTGAATAAACTTCATTTGTCGCTGGGCTAGTCTCCCTGCCTCTTCCTTGGAAAGAGTAGATGCACCTTCCTCTAACACCTTATACGTGGGAGAGGTGTCTATGGTATCATTTCCATCGGTATTCGTTACGGCAGCACGATAATTTTCGTACTCCTGACGGGCTACCTGCAATTTTTCATTGATAATTGCACGAAATTCTGCCAACTCATCGTCTGAATATCTTGTTTTTTCGCTCATATAATAAATATTTACCGTCTATTTCCTTGTACAAAGATACGTATAAAACAGATAATACTCAATAGTTTTTATGTATGGTGATAGTCAATGTTTGGTCATCAATCTCTATTTCGTCTTCCAGTGTCTCGTTCACGATGATAATTTCATCGGCCAACACCTGGTTTTTGATATATTGTTCGTTATCAACTACTGCCTCATTAAACATCGGGTTTGAGGTAAGTTTAATCGAAATCCGATCAGTAATCTCCAGCTCGTTAGCTTTGCGTAGATGCTGTATCCTATTCACCAATTCTCGAGCAACCCCCTCTTTTCGAAGCTCATCATTCATCGTGATATCAAGTGCAACCGTGAGCCGCCCTTCGTTACCAACCAGCCACCCAGGCACGTCTTCCGACAGGATCTCCACGTCTTCGAGGGTGATTACAGCTTCCTGTCCATCTACCAACAACATAAAGGAGCCCGTCTTCTCCAGTTCCTGAATATCGTCACCTTCCATCTCTTGTATCTTTACGGCTAACAACTTCATGATTTTACCATAACGTGGTCCAAGTTTTTTAAAATCAGGTTTCACTCGCTTCACTAACATCTCGTTGGCAGAGTCTACGAATACCATTTCCTTTACATTAACTTCGCTCAGGATGAGCTGCTCCACCGCTTGCATATTCTCCTTCTGAAGCACGTCTGCAACAGGAATCATCATTCTAGAAAGAGGTTGTCTCACCTTGATATTAACCTTCTTTCGCAACGCGAGGACAATGGAAGAGGCGGCCTGCGCCAAATGCATCTGTTCTTCCAACTGAACATCGATTAATTTCGCGTTCCAGCGAGGAAAATCCACGAGGTGAACAGACTCTGCCAGTTCGCTACCCGCGGCACCCATAAGATCGAGGTAGAGTCTGTCGGCATAAAACGGCGCAATGGGTGCCATTAACTTAGCCACGGTAACTAGACATTCATAAAGGGTTTGATATGCAGACAGCTTATCATCGGTCATCTCTCCTCCCCAGAAACGCTTGCGGTTTAACCTCACGTACCAATTACTGAGGTGATCGTTCACGAATTCGGCAATAGCACGGCCCACCTTGGTGGGTTCGTACGCGTCAAATCCTTCATCCACCTCTTTTATTAACGAATTCAGCAACGAGATGATCCATCGGTCAATTTCCGGTCGTTGATCTATCTCCACTTCCGGGTACTGGTTTCTAAAACCATCCACGTTGGCATACAACACGAAGAACGAATAGGTATTATATAATGTACCGAAGAATTTTCTCCTTGCTTCCTCTACTCCTTCGATATCGAACTTGAGATTATCCCATGGTGAGGCGTTGGTGATCATGTACCATCGCAATGGATCGGAGCCATATTTCTCAATGGTCTCAAATGGATCAACTGCATTTCCCAATCGTTTCGACATTTTGTTTCCGTTCTTGTCCAGCACAAGCCCGTTCGACACCACGTTCTTGAACGCGACACTTCCCTTCACCATTGCTGCTATGGCATGGAGGGTGTAGAACCATCCTCGTGTCTGGTCGACCCCTTCAGCAATAAAATCGGCAGGGAACGCTTTTCGGAACTCCTCCTCGGGGAGGTGCGGGTAAAACAATTGCGCGAAAGGCATCGCGCCGCTATCGAACCAGACATCGATCAGATCAAGCTCTCTTCTCATGGGCCTACCGCTGTCGGATACCAGAACGATGTCATCCACGTAGGGACGGTGTAAGTCGATCCGGTCATACTCCAGTTCTTTATACTCCTCTAGGTTCACATTCCTCCAAGGAAGCTCTTTCATCACACCTGCATCCAGTGCCTTTTGCATCTCTTCGTACAACTCCTTCACGGAGCCAATGCATTTCTCTTCTTTCCCATCTTCAGTGCGCCAGATCGGGAGGGGTGTCCCCCAGTAACGGCTCCGGCTCAGGTTCCAGTCCTGCAAGTTTTCAAGCCATTTGCCAAATCGACCTGTACCGGTAGATTTCGGTTTCCAGTTGATGGTGTTATTGAGGGCAATCATTTTATCACGACAGGCGGTAGTCCGTACGAACCAACTATCTAGTGGGTAGTATAACACGGGTTTATCCGTACGCCAGCAGTGGGGATAGCTATGCACGTGCTTCTCTATTCGGAATGCACGGTTCTGTAACTTCAGCATCACAGACAAATCCACGTCGAGCGTAGCATCAGCCTCCGTGAGGGAGTCGTCGTACTCGTTCTTCACGTACCGTCCCGCGTACGCTTGGTATAATTCCACGTTCACGTAGTCACGGACAAACGCCGGGTCGAGATCATCGATCCGAAAAAACCTTCCCGTTAGATCTACCATAGGACGCACGTTACCCTCTTTGTCGGTAAGCGTGAGCCCCGGCACGTTATTTTCCTTTCCTATCTTCGCGTCATCTGCACCAAAAGTGGGGGCTGTATGCACGATGCCAGTACCGTCTTCGGTGGTCACGAAATCTCCGGTCACCACCTTGAACGCGTTATCGGAGGTTTTTACCCAAGGGATCAATTGCTCGTAGCGTATCCCAGCTAACTCACTCCCCCTCCACACTTTGTCGATCACTCGAAAAGGGATATCTTTATCACCAAAGGTGTATTCCTCGAGTTTTAATTTTTCATTTTTTGAAGAGAAGTAAACGTTTAGCAGGTTTCGCGCAAGCACTACTGTCACCGGTAAACCAGTATATTGATTGTAGGTCTGCACCGCCACGTAATCTATCTTCGGACCGACTGTTAACAACACGTTCGACGGCAACGTCCAGGGGGTAGTGGTCCATGCCAGAAAGAAGGGGTCTCCAAATTGAGTCCACTCCGGCAGGGGATCTTTGATACGAAACTGGGCAGTGCAGCTGGTATCTTTCACGTCACGATAACATCCTGGTTGGTTTAGCTCATGCGTGCTTAAGCCGGTGCCGGCCGCGGGGGAATAGGGTTGAATGGTATATCCTTTATAGAGGTATCCCTTTTTGTATAACTCTTTGAGCAAGTACCAAAGAGTCTCAATGTAACGGTTATCGTAGGTAATGTATGGGTCGCTCATGTCCACCCAATATCCCATTTTGTGCGTAAGATCTTCCCACTCCTTGGTGTATTTCATTACTTCCGCACGGCACGCCGCGTTGTATTCCTCTACAGATATCTTTTTCCCGATATCCTCTTTGGTAATCCCAAGGGTTTTTTCTACACCTAGCTCCACTGGAAGCCCATGCGTATCCCATCCCGCTTTGCGGTGAACCTGGAACCCTTTCATTGTTTTGTAACGGCAAAAAATATCTTTAATGGAGCGTGCGATCACGTGGTGAATGCCGGGCATGCCATTGGCCGAGGGCGGCCCCTCGTAAAAAACGAACGATGGGCTCCCTTCACGTGCCTCCAAGCTTTGCCTGAAGATATCCCTAGCATCCCACTCTTTCAACATCTCCTTGTTTATTCCCGAGAGGTCAAGGTTACTGTATTCCGGAAACTTTTTGCTCATCTGCAGTGATTTTATACCTGATAGAAAATTAATGTGCAAAGGTAGCAATAAATTCTGTTTTTCGACCCGCTAATTTGTTCCTTTAAAAGGAATGGTGTATTTTTGATTCCTAAACAAAAGGGCCGACTGTAGCAAACCATCGGCTACCGATGGGCTGTTCACGCGGAAGTCAATATCTATACAACAACAAAAAGAATGAAAAAAAGTGTCATACGGATATGTTTTATCATGGTAACAATGACCATTTTATCGGCACAAGCTTTACTATCACGAGACAGGAGATTATCACGAGACGAGAGCACCACCTCGCTCCGCGTGGCATCTTTCAACCTGAGGCTAGATACTCCCAATGACGGGAAAGATGCCTGGTCTCATAGAAAAGAGATGGTGAAGGGTCTGATCCGGTTCCACGAACTCGATATAATTGGTACCCAGGAAGGGTTTAAACATCAGCTACAAGATATACTTGACTTGGACGACTACGCGTACACGGGTGTCGGTCGAGACGACGGGAAGGACGCGGGCGAACACTCGGCCATTATTTACAAGAAAGATCAATTCGAGCTCCTTGATCACGGGGATTTCTGGTTCTCAGAGACACCTGAAGAGCCTAGCAAAGGATGGGATGCAACATGCTGCAACCGCATCTGTTCTTGGGCAAAGTTTAAAGATACCAAATCGGGAAAAAAATTTTTCGTGTTTAACTCGCACTACGATCACCAAGGCAAAGAGGCTCGAAGAAACTCATCCACTTTACTTTTAGAAAGGATCAAAAAGATCGCGCAAGATTACCCAACATTCGTTACCGGTGATTTCAACGCGGTACCCGAAGATGAGCCAATTCAAACAATTTATAATTCAGGAAGGCTTTATGATTCCTATCTGGTCACCCTAACCCCCCCTTACGGGACGATTGGCACATTTAATTCTTTTAAGCTCGATGCCCCAATGAAAAACAGGATCGATTATGTCTGGGTCACACCAGGGATCACCGTTAAGCGATACGGGGTCCTCAACGACATGCATTACGGGAGATTTCCTTCAGACCACTTCCCTGTGGTCATCGATGCCACCTTTTAAGATAGCTTCTCTAGAGCTGTTTTGATTCGATCAATGGCTTTCACGATGTTATCATCTGAGGTAGCATAGGATAACCGTAGGTAACCAGGAGCTCCAAAAGCATCCCCTCCCACGCATGCCACGTGCGCCTCTTCCAATACATACATTGCAAGGTCGGTTGCCGTGTTGAATATCTTGTCACCGTACGCTTTTCCGAGGTAACTTGTACACTCGGGAAAAATATAAAACGCCCCCATAGGGTTATTCACCCTTAATCCATGAATCTCCTTTAGCAGGCTTACAATTAGATTTTTTCGTCTTTCGAAAGCAACCTTCATCTCGCTCACACAATGCTGGTCTCCAGTATACGCTGCCCATGCAGCCCGTTGTGAAATCGAAGCAGGCCCCGACGTGTACTGACCTTGCAAAAGGGTACATGCAGACGCAATCCACTGAGGAGCAGCTATCCAGCCGATGCGCCAACCAGTCATCGCGTAGCCCTTTGATACACCGTTCACGACAACCACACGGTCGTGTATGGCGGGAAACTGGGCGATTGATTCGTGCTGACCGATATAATTGATATGCTCGTAAATCTCATCGGCAATAATGTAGACGTGAGGATGCATTTCCAGCACAAGAGCCAACTCTCTCAATTCCTCTTTGGTATAGACACTGCCCGTGGGATTGGAAGGGGAACAAAGAATAAGAGCCTTAGTTCTAGGAGTGATCGCCTCTTCCAATTGTCGTGCTGTAATCTTGAAATCCTGGGCGATACCTGAGTAAATAAAAACAGGCTTTCCTTCTGCTAATTTCACCATTTCGGGATAACTCACCCAATAGGGTGCAGGTATAACAACCTCGTCTTCCTTATCAACAATCGATAAAATCACGTTGCAAAGCGATTGTTTCGCGCCACCTGACACTACAATTTGGGCGGGTGTGTACTCAAGCTGATTTTCCATTAGAAGCTTTTCACAGATAGCTTTCTTCAAATCGGGGAAACCGGCAACAGGAGAGTAAAACGAAAAATTATCGTCAATGGCTCTTTTCGCGGCCATTTTTATGTGATCAGGCGTATTGAAATCAGGCTCTCCCACACTCATATTGATCACATCAACACCTTGTTCTTTTAACTCATTGCTTTTTTGTGCCATCGCGAACGTCTCGGAAGGAGACAGGGCAGCTAGTCGGGCAGAAAGTAAATCCATAATAATTTCAATAAATTAAGTCATCCTAAAGGTAAGAAATACAAAGATAGACAAAAAACATATACGCGACCTTATTTACAAGAAAATAGATTTATTTTTCATGATAACGCTATACATATGCACACTATATCCGACAATATCTTTCATAATGCATTATTCAAGGCGGACAAAATATCAAAACGTCAACAACTGTAAAGGCATATGTAATGGTATATATTAATGGTATTGTATATTAGCTAAGGCCATAAAACAAAAAAAGCCGCCAAACGGCAGCGTGATCCACATCAACTTGCCATTCGCAAGCTGGCTTTCAAAGATCGAATCCTGTTTAATCGATTGGTACGATAGCTCGGGGATCCTTTTGTAATATTCTGCTCCAGGTATTTAATCTGAGACAGAATCTCTTCTGTAGTAAGGCTTTTAATAGTCATAATTTCTCCTTAAATTAAAAAGTTATGATTCACCGGCAAACGGTTTTGAAAGCCCTTCAATCATTTAAATAAAAAATAACCTAAAAAACAAATTCAAATAACTCGCTTGCCATTTAAATCAATACAAAGATACAACAAAAAACATGTTATATAACATGTTTCTGATTGATTTTTTCATGGAGTGATAGATGCAGTCTATTACAACTGGCGTCGAACATCCTCTCTCTATCAGCGGAAGCGGGGGGATTCGAACCCCCGGTACAGTTACCCGTACGGCAGTTTAGCAAACTGCTGGTTTCAGCCACTCACCCACACTTCCTAATGGATTTGCTGAAATCGGATGCAAATATACAAGTTTGTTTTTAACTTGTCAAAGAAAAAGGAGGTTTTGACGCGATTATTATTTTTACTGTAGCCAGAAATACCATTTTTCGCTTTATTGCGATAAATTACTAGGTTTTTCACCACCACGAAGGGGCTTTCATCAAGAATAACCTGTAAATTCGCGAGGTTCTTTCAAGACAAAACGTAAAAGACAAAAGATGGAACAACCTAAGAGAAACAAGAAGAAGCGGAGTAGAAGCATCCTCTGGGTCCTAGGCATCCTGTTGACCCTCACGATCGCGACGGGTGCATATATCCATAGTATGATTTTCAGGCCCTTTTCAGTACCAGAAACCGTTTATATCTATATCGATCGGGGGCATGGATACGAGCAAGTGGTAGAGCAATTAAACGAAAAGGTGAAACTCCCCTCTGAAGAAATCTTTCATCTGCTCGCGGAACGTATGAATTATCCGGTATCAATTAAAACGGGGAGGTACGCCGTCGAAGACGGGATGACCATGCCCGAGATAATCCGTCGGTTGCGATCAGGGCACCAAGCACCCGTGAACCTTACATTTAATAATATTCGGACCTTGGAAGATCTCGCCGGACGTGTCTCACGGCAATTGATGATGGATAGCGTTACACTAATAAACAGCCTGAATGAAAGTGTCCAAGCAAAAGGCTTTGGCTTCAACGAAGATAACTTTCCAGCCATGTTTATACCCAACACGTACGAGGTCTACTGGAACACGAGCGTTGATGATCTTCTTGCCCGTATGAAAAAAGAATACAACGTTTTCTGGAACGAATCGAGACGAAGGAAGGCTCAACAGATCGGCTTGACACCGGTTGAAGTCTCTACCCTGGCCTCCATCGTAGAGGAAGAGGCAACGTATGCCGACGAGTATCCTGTCGTGGCTGGGGTATATATCAACCGACTGAAGAGAGGGATGCGGCTTGAAGCCGACCCAACGGTGAAGTTTGCCATAGGGGATGTCACATTGCGCCGCATCCTATATCGTCACCTCGAAGTGGAGTCACCATATAACACCTATAAGAGGACTGGATTACCTCCGGGCCCAATACGTATTCCTTCCATCCAAGCTATTGAGGGCGTGCTATCGCCTCAACAACACGACTATCTTTTCATGTGCGCGAAAGATGATCTATCTGGACGACACAACTTTGCTGTCACCCATGCCGAGCATGCTCGTAACGCGGCAGCCTACCAACGAGCATTGAACGAACGAGGAATCTTTTAGAACTCGATCTTGTCAGGATGCATCCCTGTTCGATGCCCCTTGTTCAAGGCATCAATCCGACAAACCTCCTCCTTACTAAGCTGAAAATCAAATATCTGAAGGTTTTCTTCCTGACGACTAGAGCGGGAGGACTTGGGAATGGGCACCACCCCTTTGTCTAGATGCCACCTCAAGACAATCTGCGCCGGGGTTTTATTATAACGGTCTCCAATTGCCTTAAGCACTTGCTCATCCAGCAAAGGTATTTTATTGCTGCCAAGAGGGCTCCATGCCTGCAACTCCATACCGTGTTCGTGACAATACGTTGCTAGATCATCTTGCAAAAGATAAGGATGCAATTCCACTTGGTTAACCACGGGAGCTACAGTAGCCTCCTTTAATATTTCCTCTGCATGATGAATCAGGTGATTACTGAGCCCGATCGAACGAGCCCGACCTGAATGATGGATCGCCTCCATTTGCTCCCACGTGCTACGCAAACGCCCTTTCACGGGCCAGTGGACGAGATAGAGATCCAAGTAATCGAGTCCCAGGTTTCGCAGGCTTGTCTCGAAAGCACCAGGAATATTATCTTTTAGGACATCGCTTCCCCAAAGCTTCGTCGTTACAAAAATCTCACTGCGCGAGATACCACTTTCTCGTATGGCCTTACCGACTGAATGCTCATTGAGGTAGAGCGCAGCGGTATCAATATGTCGATATCCTACATCCAATCCCGAGCGAACCGCCCGATACACCTCCTCATCGGATCGCCCGATCCTATAGGTGCCCAGACCCATCACGGGCATCTCAACTCCGTTATTCAACAATACGGTTTCTATCATTTTTTATTCTTTAATCGTTTTTTCACCTCCTCCTTGTCACGGTGAATCCGAGCAACAAGCTCCTCCTTCGTGTTAAACTTCTCATCAGCACGAACAAAATCAACGAATTCAACTGTCATCGATTGATTATAAAGATTGCCGTCAAAATCGAAAAGATTAACCTCCACGCTAATCTCACTGTCCTCATGAAGGGTAGGACGAGTGCCAATATACAACATGCCAGGATATATTATTTCGCGCAAATGTACTAGCACAGCATACACACCCAGCGCGGGTACAACCTTGTAACGCTCCCAAACCTGCATGTTCGCGGTAGGGTATCCAATGGTACGCCCTACTTGGAATCCCTCCACGATTTTTCCTGAAAGGGTGTAGTTGTATGAGAGCAGTTGACTGGCTTCTTTGACGTTACCCTTCTTTAACAACCGACGAACCTGGGAAGAGCTCACGTCGTGATGGATACCCGATGTTAACTCGGTTGCAAGGAAAACATTCATCCTTACCGCTTCCCCGTATTGCTTGTACTCGGTATACCCCTCTTCTCTATTATGTCCAAAGCGATGGTCATACCCTACAAAAAGAGTGTCAACTTGAATTCTTTCTTTAAGGACATGATGTATAAAGTCTTCGGCAGAAAGTTGAGAAAGCTCCACTGTAAAAGGAAGGCTAATGCAATAATCGATACCTGTAGTAGCCAACTGTTCTACTTTCTCATCAAAGCCACTCAGCAACGAAGGCTGGTAGTCCGCTTGCAACACTTTACGGGGATGCACCGGAAACGTGATAACAGCAGAGGGAAGACCCCTACGCCGCGCCTCCGATTTTACCTGTTCAATAAGATGACGGTGCCCTATATGGACTCCATCAAAAAAACCAACGGTAGCAACAAATGCTTCATCCGTTATCTCCTTTTCTACACCTAGATCAATGAATTTCAAAATAGCGAGTTATTTACATTAACGCGTGTGTGTATTGAACGAATTTAACGTCTCTTTGTTTAGTAAGCTGAAGGTTTTCTGCATGTACAAGGACCGCGCACGTGTACAGTCACCTATCATTCAGCACGTATTTTCCAAGAAACGTGTTACTCTCGTCACTTTTTAATATCTTTGTGATTCACAATACGCGGCAAATATAGCCCATATAAAAAAAGAAAACAATGAAATCAAAAATCTTATTTTTTACTGCAACTATGATGGCATTTATAACTGCCTGCACGGGTGAGGCCAAACACAACACACTCACTCAGCAAGAGATCGCCGAGGGGTGGGAACTCCTATTTGATGGTGAAACACTTAATGGATGGCGTGATTATAATGGGGAAAAATTAACAGCTCCCTGGTTTGCCCAAGATGGAATGATACAGGCTAAGGGCGAAGGCGCTGACGAACACGGTTATATCGTGACCGAGAAAGTATATGAAAATTTTGAATTGAAATGGGAGTGGAGGATAGCCGAAGGGGGTAACAGCGGCGTATTATACCATGTGGTTGAAAATCCCAAATTCACGGTTCCCTATGTAACGGGGCCTGAATATCAATTAATAGATGACTTGGGCTTCCCCGAACCACTGGAAGATTGGCAGAAAACAGCAGCCGATTACGCGATGTACACCACCGACCCCGAAAAAACGATCATCAAACCTGCCGGCGAATGGAACACTTCGAAGATTGTATTCGATAATGGCCACGTGGAGCACTGGCTAAACGGTGAAAAAGTGATTGAATTCGAAGCATGGACCGATGACTGGTTCGAGCGAAAAAACAGTGGGAAATGGGAAGATGCTCCCGAGTATGGCCTTGCTCGCAAAGGCTTGATCTGTCTGCAGGATCATGGTTCAGCCGCTTGGTTCCGCAATGTGAAAATTAAAGAACTCCCTCGTCAAACCCGAAAAGTCGACCTCTTTAATGGAAGAGATCTACACGGTTGGGAAATATATGGCACGGAGAAATGGTACGTGGAGGATGGACTACTAGTGTGCGAAAGCGGACCCGACAAGCAGTACGGCTATCTCGCTACCCGCGAGTATTATGATGATTTTGACCTGAGTGTGGAATTTAAGCAAGAGGCTGATGGTAACTCTGGCGTGTTCTTCCGTTCGTTTATCGAACCCGGTGCGATTGTAAACGGGTGGCAAGTTGAAGTAGCTCCCAAAGGGCACGACACGGGAGGTATCTATGAATCTTACGGCCGAGGATGGCTGGTCCAGATCCCTGATGAAAAAGAAGAAATACTAAAGGAGGGCGAGTGGAATACCTTGCGAATCATGGTGAAAGGTGGCAACGTGAAAACTTGGCTCAACGGAGAAGATATGGTGGATATCACCGATGAGATAATCGGTCGTGCCCAAGGACGCATTGCACTTCAGATACATGACGGGGGAGGAATCCGAGTTCTTTGGAGAAACTTGACATTACAAACACTGTAAATGAAATTTGCCACCGTGATCCATTACAGGACATGGTGAATCAACCCCTAACATAATTAATGGCACCATTTAATTCACGGAGGCCCGCACTTACTGGCACTGTTTTTGTATGTAATTGCATAAAAAGGGAAGGTTATCCCCATATGGGGATCATTATGAAGAAAAAACAACCTATCTTTGTATCTGCCTGTTTGGTGTTTTTTCAAAATTAGATGACTGCTTTTAATCATGAAACCAATTTTCATAAGAGCAAGTAATTTTGTCAGTTTACACTATAAATAATTATAACAGTAAATTAATCATCCCCCGAATTGGCAAATTATACAAACCGATTCAACGTTTAGAATGATAGAAAAAAACGATTTTTTACAACGTGTTATAGAAGGAATTCAAGAGAAAAAAGGAAGGAACATCAGTGCCATCGAACTAAAAAACGTGCCCGGTGCCGTGTGTGATTATTTTGTCATTTGTGAAGGGAATACCCCCACACAAGTATCGGCATTAGCAGAGTCGGTAGAAAAAACCGTTAAAAATAACATCGGCGAACGACCGCTTCGAATTCATGGTCAACATAACGCGGAGTGGATTGGGATGGATTACGGCAACGTGATCGTTCATATCTTTTTACCGGAATTAAGGCATTTTTACAACATTGATCTCCTCTGGGAAGACGCACGCTCCGTCCGAATTCCAGATATCGATTGAAAAACTTATTCCCAGAAAAATTGTTACTAATAACTCCCCCTATTTCATTAACAATTTCAGACAAGGAAGGCAGTAGACAAATGAGCAATACGAATAAAGATAAACAAAAAGACAAACAACCTACTTTACGTCCAAAACTAGGTGGAAATACCAATCCCAAAAAACCATTCAATCCATACTGGGTATACGCTATAGTGCTGGCAATCCTAATGGGGATGTGGATCTTCGGGCAAGACACCACCGTGAAAGAGATAAAGTGGTCGGAGTTTCAACAATACGTGAGAGATAACCGAGTCAAGAGCGTGGTAGTCTACAACAATAAAGAGACTGCCGAGGCCATCGTTCGCGAAGAATCAATCTCACACATTTTTGGCGAGGACGCCAATAAAGTGGGCAGAACTCCCGTAATTCTCGTGAAAGGATCTTCCCCCGACGCTATCTCGGAGTTCATCGAGGGTGTCAAGGAGGAGCGGAATTACGACATAGAGGTTCGATTTGACACCTCTTCCGAGGTGTGGGGAGTATTGCTCACCTTTGCGCCGTTTCTCCTGTTAATCGTTTTCTGGATCTGGATGATGCGGAGAATGCAAGGAGGTGCTGGAGGAGGATCCGGGGGAGTTTTCAATGTAGGAAAATCAAAAGCTCAACTGTTCGATAAAGACTCTAGCCAGAAAGTTACTTTTAGAGATGTCGCGGGTCTGTCTGAGGCAAAAGAGGAAGTTCAAGAAATAGTGGAATTTCTAAAAAATCCTGGTAATTACACCAATTTAGGCGGCAAAATCCCCAAAGGTGCGTTGTTAGTAGGACCTCCTGGGACTGGTAAAACACTTTTGGCCAAAGCTGTGGCCGGGGAGGCAAACGTACCCTTCTTCTCAATTTCTGGCTCTGACTTCGTGGAAATGTTCGTGGGTGTAGGTGCCTCACGGGTACGCGACCTCTTCCGTCAAGCAAAGGAAAAAGCACCGTGCATCGTTTTTATTGATGAAATAGATGCCGTGGGAAGAGCTCGGGGCAAAAACACCAATTTTGGCTCCAACGATGAACGAGAGAACACCCTCAACCAACTCCTTACAGAGATGGACGGGTTTGGATCCAACAGCGGAGTTATCATTCTAGCAGCTACCAACCGTGCCGATGTACTGGACAAAGCTCTCTTACGTGCCGGACGCTTCGATCGACAGATCTACGTGGAGTTACCTGACCTGAACGACCGCAGGGAAATTTTCAAAGTGCACCTTCGCCCCATCAAGATCGATGAATCCATCAACATTGACTTTCTCGCACGCCAAACGCCGGGGTTCTCGGGAGCCGATATCGCGAACGTTTGTAACGAAGCAGCACTAATAGCTGCCCGTAAAAAGAAAAAATTCGTGCAAAGAGAGGATTTCATGAACGCGGTAGATCGCATCGTGGGTGGATTGGAAAAAAAGAACAAAATTATCACGCAAGAAGAAAAAAAATCTATCGCTATACATGAAGCGGGACATGCCACGCTAAGCTGGTTTCTGGAACATGCCAACCCACTTGTAAAAGTAACCATCGTTCCCCGAGGAAAAGCTCTAGGAGCAGCGTGGTACCTACCCGAAGAGCGACAAATCACCACCAAAGATCAGATGCTAGACGAGATGTGTGCCCTACTTGGAGGACGAGCCGCTGAAGACCTGTTCATCGGACAAATATCATCCGGTGCAATGAACGACTTGGAACGTGTCACTAAACAGGCTTATGCAATGGTAACTTATATGGGGATGAGCGATAAGCTTCCCAACTTGAGTTACTATGACTCATCGGGGCAGGAGTACACCTTCTCCAAACCGTACAGTGAGGACACAGCAGAGTTGATTGACACTGAGGTGAAAACCATGATTTCTGAACAATACGAACGAGCAAAACAGATTCTTGGAGACAAAGCGGAAGGTCACGAAAAATTGGCTCAGATCCTGTTGGAAAAAGAGATAATTTATGCCGATGACCTAGTACATATATTCGGAAAACGACAGTGGATTTCTCGATCACACGAAATATTGGAAAGCAACCGGGAGACTGCTCAGGATGCCGCTACTTCTACTCAACCAGGTGCAGCGGATGAACCAGCTTTTGTTGAAAATCGAAATAGTTCAACACCACCGGATCCTTCAGATAATATAAGCGAGCAACCACAGGAGGGTTAACTCCAGTTAATAAATAAAGAAAAAGAGCGATAGACAAAATGAATAGTCAAAGCGATTAACCCTCGTATAACTTTGCAACAGCCTGAACAGTACAGATCAGGCTGTTTTTTTTGCTTGCAAAATAAAGGCGGCATTTGAAACAGATCTGAATCAATATCGAACAATAACCCGTGGTTTTCGTTATATAATTGCGTGCAAAATGAAAGTGTGATTCTCAGCGTGGAAAGTGAACGGGCAAACTGTCTGTACCCACGCAGGTAGTTCCATACACCATCAAAAAAAGAAAATAAAATAGTCGTATGAAAACAATACATTTTTATTTGATGACTGGCTTGTTGGCTATAGCAATGACCAGTTGCAACAGCTCGAACGCGAGGAACAACGATAACAACAATTCTAAAAATAAAGAAAATATGAAATTCGAAAAAGTAGCGTTGCCTTATGCAACCGACGCCTTAGAACCGGTTATTAGTAAACAAACAATTGAACTCCATTACGGTAAACACCACCAAGCCTACGTGGATAATTTGAAAAAATTAGTCGTTGGAACTAAATTTGAGGACGCGGACCTAGTAACGGTGGTAAAAGAAAGCGATGGTGCGATCTTTAATAACGCAGGTCAGATACTGAACCACAACCTCTATTTCACTTCTTTCAAAAAAGATGGTGGTGGCGAACCCACGGGAAAGCTAGGAGAAGCAATCAACGAACAGTTCGGCTCGTTCGACAAGTTTAAAGAAGAGTTTAACGCGGCAGGAGTTTCTGTCTTTGGATCGGGCTGGGTTTGGTTAGCAAAAGATGCGAACGGAAAACTATCCATCGAGAAAGAAAGTGGTGGTGGCAATCCTGTGACAAAAGGGCTCACACCAATTCTAGGTTTCGATGTATGGGAACACTCCTACTACCTGGATTACCAAAACAGGCGTGGCGACCATCTCAAGGAGATTTGGAAAATTATCAACTGGGAAGTGGTAGGTCAACGGTATTAATTGCTTACCGGATACTTCAAGTAAGTAAGAAGTATGTTGATTTTGAAAATAGGGGAGCGATAGCCAATTGGCGAATCGTTCCCTTTATCTTTTATCAACTGCCATCATCTTTTACTCACGGGATTGCTACCCTCTCTTCTTAATCATGATACCCGTTAACATCCTTCCCGAATGTACCGATTGTCGTCGAGCTGAAAAGAAAAGTTCTTGCTCTTCAAACGTGCACAAATCACTTTTTTCAATCAGTGACTCAGAAACACCCAAACGGAGAAGCTCTCTACGATTGATCTCCTTCAAGTCGAGATGGTGTTTAGACCCTACTCGCTTCCTATAACAAACTGACTCGTCAGATATATTAAAACCACTGGTGGCAAATTGCTCAACCACTTCACTCCCTACTTCATAATGTGCAGGACCAATAGCCGGACCAATACCTGCAACGATATTTTTTGGAGAAGAACCATATTGAAAGATCATCTCGTGGATTGTCTTTTCCACAATACGTCCCACGGTACCTTTCCACCCCGCGTGAATCGCGGCAATGACATCTTTCTCTCTATCATATAACAAAATAGGAACGCAATCAGCCGTGGTTACACATAGAAAAATTCCTTTTTCGTTCGTAACCACCGCATCCACCCCGTACAATCTTTCTATCGCTATAGAGTGTTCCAGCCCCAAGAAGTCTTTGTCAACCATCAAAACCTTCGTGCCATGTGTTTGATGTGGGATGATAAATTCATCCATTTCCATGTAGAACATCCGGGCGATGATTTTTCGGTTCTCGTGTATATTCAAGGGACTATCATCTGAAAAGTTACCTGTGTTGAGCGAGGCATATGCTCCATCACTTACACCTCCCGTTCGAGTGGTAGTAAAATGTGAGATCGCTCCCTCGTTATCCAACAGGTTGAAAAGAAGTAAATTATTATGTTGAGGATGCACCTTCATGATCTAATACAATCACTAAAACCGATCTTAACCGAACCTTACATGCTCTTATTAATATCTTCGTTTTCTGCACTTGGATCGTCCGTATCATCTAGTTCATCGAGAAATGTCTCCTCAGGTCCAAAATCGAGGACAGTCACATCTAAGCTCCGCTGGACCAAAGATCGGTGTGAAACCGATAATGGCAACGTTTCATCTGAATTGAGCTCTCTCCACAAGATATCTTTTAATAATGGAACACCATAACCAGTAATGGAAGATATAAACACGTATGGAATATCCTCCGGTAATTCGAGGGATATTTCTTGCATCAACTCTTCGTCTAACATATCAGCCTTAGATATAGCAAGTACGTGCTTTTTATCGAGCAATTCGGGGTTGTACTGTTTTAATTCGTTGAAAAGGATGGAGTACTCCGCGAATATATCGTCACTATCTGCAGGAATCACAAACAGTAACAGCGAGTTTCGCTCTATATGACGTAAGAACCGTAATCCTAACCCTTTCCCTTCGCTTGCTCCTTCAATAATTCCAGGAATATCAGCCATTACAAACGATTTACTGTCACGATAGCTAACAATTCCTAGATTTGGTTCGAGTGTGGTAAAAGGATAGTCAGCGATCTTTGGTTTCGCGGCAGATACCACCGAAAGGAGGGTCGATTTACCAGCATTCGGGAAACCCACTAATCCTACGTCGGCTAAAAGCTTTAATTCCAAAATAATCCATCGCTCGACGTAAGGTTCCCCGGGCTGCGCGTAGCGAGGTGCCTGGTTAGTAGCCGATTTGAAATGGACGTTCCCTAATCCTCCCCTGCCCCCTTTTAATAAGAGAACTTCCTGTTCATGCTCGGTGATATCACATAAATATTCTCCCGAGTGCGCATCATAGGCCACAGTACCGCAAGGGACTTCTATCACCTTGGATTCTCCACTTTTCCCAGTTCGGTTATCCCTAGAGCCACTCTCACCATGCCCGGCAAAAATATGGCGTTGATAACGAAGATGTAACAGCGTCCAATAGTTTCGATTGCCACGCAAGATAATATCGCCACCATCACCTCCGTCGCCTCCATCGGGACCTCCTTTTGGAACAAACTTTTCACGCCGGAAATGAGCCGAACCACGGCCTCCTTTCCCTGATCGACAAAAAATCTTTACGTAATCAACGAAATTGGTATCGCCCATTTCTACGCTATAATTCGATCTACAGTTAACATCATCGATTCAAAAATATCCTCTATAGAACCTTGTCCTTTTATTTCTACTAGCTTACCTTGCTTACGATAAAACTCCTTTAGTGGAGTCGTGCGATCGTAATAAACTTTTAATCTCGACTCGATGACTTCTCTATTATCATCGGATCGACCCGAAATTTCTCCTCTTTTGAGCAAGCGTTGAACCAACTCCTCTTCTTCCACTTCTAGGCTAAGCACCAATGATACTTTTTCATTATACTTAGCTAACATAGCATCAAGGGCTTCGCCTTGAAATAAAGTACGAGGGAAACCATCAAAAATAAAGCCCGGTAAGCTGTAACGCTTCTTCAACTGCTCTTCCAGCATTTTTATTACAATGTCATCGGGAACTAATTGACCTTTTGATATGTAAGAATCGGACAAAACTCCCAGCTCTGTCTTTTCGTTAATCTCGGATCGAAATAAATCACCCGTAGATATATGCTTCAGCCCATATTTATCTATTAGTTTCTCGCTTTGAGTCCCTTTCCCTGAACCTGGGGCTCCAAAAATTATAATGTTCAGCATAAAATTTCATGTAAGTTGCAAAGATACGCGTTTCTCGTCATTTTACTTACTTTATGTCAAGTATATTGCCATAATCTACTGTTTTATTTTCTTAAATCCTCATGAATGGTGTTAAGCACAATGGAATAATAAACAGCAGAGTATTAAATATCGTCCCCTCTTGAACCAATCTCTTTCATGTATGTTTATTTATTGAAAGTAAAACACAATATGTAGTTACAATGAA
>CAYFMZ010000021.1:0-32517 GCA_964344275.1 uncultured Proteiniphilum sp. | reverse complement strand
ACCATATTTGAAAACGCGCAAGAACAGTATCGGACAATACAAAATACAATAAACTCATATACAATTTATTAACCGCATAATTCGATAAATAGATGCTGTTATTCTCAGTTTTGGATTACCCGATATTAAAAAAGTTTTCCAAATGTCTGACTGTATGGAACTTTTATATCAATATAAGTAAATTGAGCATGCGCTGATGTTTTCAACAACTCAATTGTAGATTGTGTACGCTCATCCGATGTCACAAATGCGTTTATAGTATTCTCATAGTCTGCTTGAGCAAACAATTTGGAGTCGTTAGGAATCAGGACTCTTGGATGGATATCCAGATTATGCTTCGCCCTGTTTTCATAAATAATCCTGGCAAATTCACCCGCTTTTTGTGCGTGATTATAGTTAAAAGGCAAGACCTTGAGTGTTCTTAACGGTAAATCTGTCACATCTCCTTTAACACAAAACTCGGCTATAGAGATCGTGGAAATTATCATTTCAATACCCTCCTCAAGAAAAAACTTGTAATATGCTCTGGCATTCTCATGCAGCTGATCCTGATGGTTTAAAAGACGAATAAAGAAGCTCGTATCCAGAAGTACACTATTCATAGTTATAATCTCCTCTAATTTCCCTCAACCATTGATCAGCATCCAACCCTTGAAACTTAGGGCTTGCTTTGGCTATTAGATTATTAAGGTATGCTTCATCGTACTTCGGGTGATAATCTATCAATTGGATCAATTTTAAATCAGAACGATCTCTTTCCCCTGTTTCCAAATTCTGTTTACCAGTAACACGCACACCATATTCTTTATAAAGAAGGTTTTCGGGTTCATCCTTAAGGAATGTTTTATCGGTCTCAATGATAATTGTTCCAACCTCTTTCGTGTCCAAATGAATATTGGCCTTTCCTTTCCCCCCTGCATTAGTAAGTACACCATAAAAATAGAATTCAGCATCTACCCACAAATTAGCAGACCTTTCATAATTCGTTGTGGGAGTGATCTCTAAGACAATATTTCTTGACTCCGAAGTTGTGAATTCAAAGGAATAATTTCGTTTACGAGCAATATCCTGAATATTCTCTATCGCCTTTGCTGTAGGGAGTTCCAATCCATCAATCGAGCCGGCATCAATTATCATTCCGGCAATCGCTGTGAATGTGACCACAGCCTGCAAACTGGTTTTAAAAATATTACGAACTGATCCTTCTTCAATTTGATAAGTGATATCCGGTCGCATCTTTTTATTTCCTGGGTATAGGATATCTTCGATATTCTCTAGCATTGACTTAATCTCTCGAATATCGTAATTATCAGGGGTTAGAGGGTTATTACCTTCGTTACCAACAACCCGAATTTCTATATAGCCCTTTTTATCCATTAAACAAATATAAAGCAAAAATTTTATTTATGAAAAAAGACTCGCGATATTTCTATCAAGTGTTCAAAACGATCTCAAATAGCGAACGTAGATATATTATAGTGAATTATTTACGAGCAAAAGAATTGGCGTAGGTAAAGGATGCTTCTTTGATAGATATGTATTATCGTATGTTGGTATTATGTTCAAAATAAATCCAAAGTTTCAACAGGTCTAATTGACACCATCTCAGCGGAGGGAGAGGGATTCGAACCCCCGGAAGCTCTCACTTCAACGGTTTTCAAGACCGCCGCGATCGACCACTCTGCCATCCCTCCTGATAACAATAGTTGTTTCAAAATCGAGTGCAAAGATAAAAACTATTTTGGAAAGAAAAAACATTATTTTGCTTCCTACCTGAAAAAGTCATTTTTTCATCGTATCTTTGTGTACAGTTCGGTATTGAGTCAATCATTTGCTTGCAACAGCTAATTTAATCAGCAAGCATAACATTTTAAAAAACAGATGCTTTAATCACCTAACTACGAGTTCAGCTGTACTGAACAAAAATTACACGAAACGATAAATTAATTCATGCTATTTACCGACCTACCTCTTTGTGATTCCCTACTTGAAGGCCTGGAGGCCATGAACTTCAAGGAGACCACGCCCGTGCAAGAACAGGCGATCCCTGTTATACTTGAGAAAAAAGATGTGATCGCGTGCGCGCAGACCGGCACGGGAAAGACCGCGGCGTTCTTGTTACCACTTTTGAATAATCTGCAGACTGACAACCACGACGAAAACAAGGTGAATGCTATCGTCATGGCACCCACGAGGGAGTTGGCCCAACAGATTGATCAGATGATGGAGGGATTCTCCTACTATACTCCCTTTTCGTCGGTCGCTGTCTACGGCGGCAATGACGGGGAGGCTTGGGACGTGCAAAAAAGGGGCTTGCAAAGCGGTGCCGATGTGGTAATCTCCACACCGGGAAGATTGCTCTCTCATATCAATCTTTATAATATTGATTTTTCGGGGGTGAAATATTTTATCTTAGACGAGGCGGACCGAATGCTCGATATGGGTTTTCACGAGGATATCATGAAAATCGAGAAACTGCTCCCGAAAGAACGACAGACCGTGATGTTCTCGGCTACCATGCCTCCAAAAATACAACAGCTGGCTAAAACCATCCAACGTGACCCGGTAGAAATAACTATTGCCATCGCGAGACCACCTGAGACCATCCTACAGTCGGTCTACCTATGCTACGAAGCGCAAAAAATAGGGATCGTGAAGCATCTCTTTAAAGAGAAAAAACCGAACAAAGTAATCCTTTTCTCTGGGTCAAAAATGAAGGTGAAGGAGATCGCGAAAACATTACACCGCATGGGACTGGCCGTGGGCGAGATGCACTCAGATTTAGACCAGACACAGCGTAACCACGTGATGCACGAGTTCAGAAATGAGAGGGTAGATATTCTCGTGGCGACCGATATTGTCGCGAGAGGAATCGATATTGACGATATTACCTTGGTGATCAACTTTGATGTGCCGTACGACGTGGAGGATTACGTGCACCGTATTGGACGTACTGCCCGTGCCGGCGATTCGGGAATGGCCATCACTTTCGTGGCACCGGACGAGCAATACCGATTCTCACTTATTGAAAAGTTCCTGGAGAAAGAGATTTATCGCATTCCCGTGCCCGCGGAGTTGGGCGATACACCGGAGTATAATCCTGTACGTGACCAACGTAGGCGTGGTGCTGCCGTCCGTTCTTCTAAAGGAGGAAGAAAAGGTGGAAGAGGGGATCAGAGGCCCACTAACAAACAGAGAGGTCCCAAACGTACGGGTGAGGCTGACAGGCTGAAACAATCGGAAAAAGTTGAGCAGGCTGAATTAACAAGTGTAGAGAGGGGGCGAACGGACAAAACGGACACGTCAAGGAGGCCAAGAAAGTCCAGAACTCCTCAAGATAGGGGCGGAACGCAACAAGAGGGTGGAATTACTGCAGTGGGAGACTTACGTACGGAGAGTGGTTCGGGTATAAACGAAGGTACGAGAGAACAAAAATCCAGACAGAGACAAAGAAACCGCAAGAGGCAAACGGAACGTAAAGAGGGAGTTGACCATCAAGGGCAAACAGAAAACAAAAGACGAACCGATAGCAAAGGGCAAAGTAGAGGTCAAGCAGGACGTGACGAACAGTCGAAAGGCAAAGGACCAAGTAGGGGTCAATCTGGACGCGACGAGGAATCGAAAGGCAGAGGGCAAGCAGGCCGAAAAAGAGAGATCGAACGGAAAGAATACCCTAACCGCGGGCGCGGTGGAGGTGGAAAAGCCAAAAGCGAACAGGCGGTTAAAAGTCAAGAAGCACGCGATAGGAAAGTTACGTCCGATAGGACAGAAACGCACGATAGGAAGGGGGCCGTACGAAAGCCACAAGGTGCCGGAGAACAAACGAGATCTCGCGGCCGAAGACAGTCGGAGCGACAAAGGGAGGATAGACCTGACAGGGATCAACGCAGGAGTGAAAATAGACAAGATCGTAGGGCTGAAAGTACACGTCCAAGAAAACCCGAGGGGATATCTAAAGATTCACGTAGGCAACCTGATCCTGTCGTGAAAAAGAGCGAAAAAGCCGACAAACCAAAAAAGTGGAGCTGGTGGCCTTTTGGTAAAAAATAACGAGCGAGAGAAATAACGGGGCGTGAAGAAAACAACCGCCAGCACGGCAATTAGACGGCGGTGAGTATTGCTTCTTGTTCCAATTGCACTATCTCCATACCCCGCACGATGGCCTCCTCGTTCATCGGCAAAAGCTTGTGATGCCGCTCGGGAAGTGACTCTTTTAATCCCTTCATTACATTTTCCAGTGCAACCATGGGAACGATCTTGAGCAATCCCCCCAACACGATCATATTGAAAACCCGGGTGTTATCCATCTTCATCGATTCATCCATGGCATCCACGCGGTAGACGTTGATATCTTCCCGATCTACCTGTTTTTGAATGCCATAACCGTCATAAATAAGTATCCCTCCCGGTTTCACCTTCTCTTCGAACTTGTCGAGCGAGGGCTGGTTAAGAACAATGGCAATATCGTAACTATTCACCACCGGAGAGCTGATGGGTTCATCGGAGATGATCACGGTAACATTGGCCGTTCCACCTCGCTGCTCGGGGCCGTAGGCTGGGAACCACGACACCTCTTTGTCTTCCATAATACCCGAGTAAGCGAGTATTTTACCCATCGACAAAACTCCTTGCCCACCAAATCCTGAAATCACGATCTCTTGTAACATGCTTATTTTTTTAGTATGCGATTGGTTTATGAACTTCCACGGGAATTGTTTAATAATCGTTCGTGCGATTGTTTAATAATCGTCCATGGAGATTCATTCATTAACTTCCGATGAGATTGGTTATATATTCTTCAAGTCACCGATTGGATAAACGGGAAACATGTTCTCCACCATCCAATCGTTCGCCTGTGCGGGTGTCATTTTCCATCCGGCGTTACAGGTGGATACCACTTCTACGATGGAGGTGCCTTTGCCCGCCATCGAGTTTTCGAACGCGAGTTTAATCATTCGACGCGTTTTTTTCACGGCTGCCGCGGTATGAACACTCACGCGGGTAGCAAGGCACACACCGTCGAGCATCGCTAACATATCCAATATTTTAAGGGGAGCTCCCATGGTTTCAACGTTCCGACCGTCGGGGCTGGTCGAAGTGACCATGCCGCGTAGGGTTGTAGGTGCCATCTGTCCCCCTGTCATCCCGTAGATGCCGTTATTGATAAAGACGATGGCAATATTCTCGCCCCGGTTAGCGGCGTGGATAGTCTCGGCAGTACCGATCGCGGCCAAGTCTCCATCGCCTTGATACGTGAATACCATTTTATCCGGCAACAACCGTTTGACAGCCGTGGCCAACGCGGGTGCACGGCCATGAGCCGCCTCTTGCCAATCGATATCGAGGTATTTGTACGCGAACACCGCGCACCCCACGGGTGCAATACCGATGGTTTTCTCTTGCAGGCCCAGGTCCTTGATTACTTCCGCTATCATCTTATGAACCACCCCGTGGGAACAGCCGGGACAGTAATGCATGTGGTTATCATTCATCAGTTCCGGCTTGGCATAGACCAGATTTTCGGGGTTCACAATATTCTTTACATCCATTCCGATTTATTTTTATACAATTCCTATCCTTAAGACGATTTTTATCATCTTCCTTTAATCATCGATCGTACCATTCGGAGTTTACTAACGCCTTCTTTTGGGCTTAGAGAATCGATAAATAAAATAGAATAATACGGCTGTCCCGGCAAAATACCAGGTGAGCTGCATATCTTTATCGGTAGAAAAATAAACCACCAGTGTCGCGATAAAAGCGAGCAAGAACAACAACAAAAAAAGATTCCGTAAATTAGGATTCATGTCGATAGGATTTTCAATATTTGACAATTTTCTCTTTCAATGCGGCAAGCACCCCATCGGGGGTAGGCACGATACCGCCTAAACGGCCATAATGTTCAACAGGAACCTTTCCGTTTACGGCAAGGCGTACATCTTCCACCATCTGCCCGGCGTTGAGCTCCACCGTGAGCATTCCTTTTACCTTATCGCCCAATTCGTTCAACACCTTGGTTGGAAACGGCCAAAGCGTAATGGGACGTATCATCCCCACCTTGATTCCATCTGCCCGGGCGAGTTCAATGGTTTTAAGGCATATTCGGGCGGCCGATCCAAAGGCAACGAGGAGATAATCGGCATCGTGGCATTTGATCTCCTCGTAACGTACCTCCTGCTCTTCCACTACACGGTATTTAGCCTGAAAGCGCATGTTGTTTTTTTCCATCTCGGCAGAATCGAGTTCCAGGGAGGTGATGATGTTGGGCTCCCTGTTAGCCGGTTTTCCCAGCGTGGCCCAAGGACATTGCTCTCGGATCTCCGCCTCGCTCCGTCGGGGACGAAATTCAGGTAGTTTCACCTTCTCCATCATTTGCCCGATTACCCCGTCGGTCAAGATCATGGCGGGGTTGCGGTACTTAAACGCTAAATCGAATCCCAAGGCCACGAAGTCGGCCATCTCCTGCACGGAGTTTGGAGCCAACGTGATCAACTTATAATCACCATGCCCCCCACCCTTCACCGTCTGAAAATAGTCGGCTTGCGAGGGCTGGATTGTACCTAACCCGGGGCCACCACGTTGCACGTTCACGATCAGGCAGGGCAATTCCGCCCCTGCCATATAGGAAATCCCTTCTTGCTTGAGACTGATGCCGGGGCTGGAAGAGGTGGTCATCGCGTACTTACCACACGCGGCACCTCCATACACCATGTTGATGGCGGCTACTTCGCTTTCGGCTTGAAGTACGACCATTCCGGTAGTTTCCCAAGGTGCTACCTCCATGAGGGTTTCAATAATTTCAGACTGGGGAGTAATGGGATAACCGAAATACCCGTCCACGCCATAACGGATGGCCGCGTGAGCGACGGCTTCGTTCCCTTTCATCAAAGATATTTCTTCTGCCATTATGCTTGATTTGCTACTGTTTGTTCCGATGAAACGATCATCCTATTCTCATCTTATAGACGGTTAAACATCCTTCGGGACAGACGTACCCGCAGTTGGCACAACCAATGCATTCATCGGGGTGCTTCATATATACAAAGTGGTAACCGCGGTCGTTCACTTCTCTGGGTTGTAATTCCAGAACGTCGGTGGGACAAGAGACAACACATAGGTCACATCCTTTGCAACGAGCCGTGTTTACCTCTACATAGCCCTTGAATTTTGCCATTTTACAGGTAATTTTCTTGAAAATTGTGATCCTGCAAATATAGCTTTTGTTTTTGAATGAGGGCGGCTTTCAAGTGTTAATTTTTCAGGCGTAAAAGGTGGTCTCAGTCCGACCCGTGGAGCGAATATCTTATCGAGGCGGGCAACCAGTAGTATGTGCAGAAAGGAGGTTAGCTATATTGGGAAGAGACGGGAACAATGAGAATGTGTGAGATGGAGGAAGGAAATTAGCAGGACAGAATTGGTAGGCAAAATTGGTGAGACAGAATTGGTGGAACAGAATCAGTGAGACAGAATTGGTGAGACAGAGTGGGCGGGAAAAAAGTCATCGGGAACGGGAATGAATACTTTTGCTCAAAAGGGTATACAATTCACGCGTTGAAGGAGAGTTTATCCGTTCCATATGGGCCTGCATGACTTTTTCGTCGTAGCGCACGGCAGGGCCGGTTTGAGCGTCCCTTGGAGTCATCTCCATTACCTTATGAGCAGTTTCCAAGATAAGCGGCTTCAGCACCTCGAAAGGGATATTTTGCTCACCGATGATCTCTTCGGCAAGTGCATACATGTGATTGGTGAAATTACACGCGAAAACGGCAGACAAATGGATCACGGCTCGTTTTTCACTATCGATCCGATGGACGTTTTCGGAAAGAGAGCGGGCGAGGTCTTCGATTACACGGGTGGTTTCTTCATCACTCCCTTCTATAAAGAAAGGAACCTGCTTGAAATGCACCACACGGTCCCGGCTAAATGTCTGTAATGGATAGAGCACGCCATACTTTTTGGCCCGGGACGCGAACAGGTCAATAGAAACACTTCCGGCGGTATGCGCCCATATCCCTCGGGTGTGAGGAATCGCGTTAATCACTTCGGCAAGGGCATCATCTTTCAACGAAAAAATATAGAGATCTGCCTCGTGATTCAACTCTTCGAGTCGATCCGTGGGAGTTGCCCCTACCTTCTCGGTCAAAATTCGTGCGTTGCCAAGCGTGCGGCTATATACTTGTAATATCTCGTGGCCTAACGCGGCCAGCGCCTGGGCTAAATGGGTTGCCACGTTTCCGGATCCCAAGAAAACAATTTTCATACACTCACCCTGCTCCTTTGTCTTTGATTTTTTCTTCACCATTTCGTGATATACCGCGGGATTTACATCCTAACAGATTTATCATCTCACGGCATCCTCCTCCACCTTTAACCCCACTTTCTCCACTCCATGCAACGGGTTGTCGCCCATCACCTGTTTGATCCATACCGTGTATCCGGTTACCGAATCTCTGGCAGCGGGTGATAAGTTCATCAAATAAGGAACTGAAAATTGGTTCAACCCACCCACCCCGCTACCGATCCATTTACCATGCTCATCTGCCAGCAATACGCGCAAAGTGTCGACATGGAAAAGCGTATCCGTTAGGTTATGGCCTATACCGAGCCAAAGATCACGGTAAGGGTAGCTTCGATTGCTCGATAATTCAATTCTGAAACTGTACTGATTACCCTGTGAAACTTTATCGGAACCGAGCGTAAAAATCAGTGTACTATCTCGGTACCATCGTCCTTTATCGATGTGATGATAACGGTAGTACACCTCGTTTCCTGTACATGAAACAAGAACAAATAACAGGCAGGTTATGCCCGCGAGGATGTTACGCCTTATTGTCACCCGATGGCCTGTTTCTTCGTTGTCTTCTACCTCCTGAAGGGTTTCCTGGCTTCCTTTTACGCGGTTTTCTCCTTCTCTTAGACTGGTTAGATATAGCGTTGTCGAAGCGTGTGATACTCTGATCTTCGAGCAAATCTTTCTTATTGTAATCACTATCATTTACGGATTCTTTCACCTCTGCCACATCAAGTTTAATCGGCTTTTTACCCTTCTGGTTCATTGAGATTATCTCAAACGCACGTTCCTTTGGGATTGTCACCAGATTAGCCCCGTTATATTTATCGGAAGAATAGGTGATTTTCCCGGCTAAGATATCGGTTTTAAAATGATAATAATCGGCATCCTTGGTCTCTAATACGATCTCACGTGAGGGAAGACCACGTTGTGCCTCGATATATAGATCTACCTCGTAATTCATGCAACACTTCAACTTTCCACATTGACCCGCTAGTTTCTGTGGATTAATCGCTATGTCTTGAGCACGTGCTGCTGACGTGGAAACCGACACGAAACTCGACATCCAGCTACTGCAGCACAACTGTCCCCCGCAAGGGCCGATTCCACCTATACGACCGGCTTCCTGACGGGCACCGATCTGTTTCATCTCGATCTTCACGCGGAATTCACTAGCCAGTACCTTTATCAGTTGCCGGAAGTCAACCCGTTCATCGGCAATATAATAAAAGATGGCTTTATTGCCGTCCCCTTGGTACTCCACGTCACCAATCTTCATTTGAAGACCCAGCTCCTCCGCAATTTGTCGAGAACGAATCATGGTAGATTGTTCTCTCGCTTTCGCATGCTCGTACTTGTCGAGATCTGTCTGGCGTGCTATACGATACACCCTTTTGACTCCTCCATTGGCATCGGGACGGAAGTTGTTTTTTTTCATCTGCAGCTCCACCAGCTTGCCTGTAAGAGTTATTGTGCCAATATCGTGACCTGGAGTGGATTCGACGGCGACCAAATCGCCCTGCTCCAACTCAAGGTTGTTGCTATTAATATAGTATCCTTTCCGGGTATTCTTAAATTGCACCTCTACCATGTTGGTTAACTGCTGAAACTCCGGAAAGTCATGAAGCCAGTCGTACGTGTGAAGTTTATTTGTATGCCGCATACACCCGCGACAACTTTTTGTATTTCTTACGGTTACCTCCTTCAAGGGAATAGTATCCGTCAATTTATCTGATAATTGTTCTTTGTCCATATATATGAATTCGCTTTATCGCAATGATACGCGAGACTTTTGATAAAAATTAAATCATTTGAAAATGCAAGTTACAAAATTATTTCCTTAAAAACAGAGTCACTTTCAAGCAAAGATCAAGAAAGATAATTTTCGCGTTGCCATTTTGTTCCACTTGACGATATGCCAGCGAGAATTCGTCGTACAGATCGTCTATATTTTTCTCGTTGATAAAAGGGGAAAAACGATCTCCAAATTTCTTTTCGACATCGTTCAGGTACACCATAGAAGGTTGATGAAGATTACTGATAAAATACTCTCTAAACATACGAAGCGAGTAAAGTAGATAACTTTTTTGCATTTCGCGACCTATTCCCGCTATTTCGTTTGCCACCTGTTTTATTGCCTTAATATTCCCGGAAAATGAAGCACGTGTCATTTGAACAAAAAGGTTGAAAAAATAGTCATTTTCGTCGGAAGAGTGCACCAACTCCATTGCTTTCGTGTAACTTCCTCGTGCAATGTGCGCGGTTGACCGCGCATGATCTGCATTGAGATCGAAATTTCCCTGGAGGGCTTCAACCATCTCCTCCATTTCAAGGGCTCTGACGTGCAAGGGCTGGCAACGTGACCATATGGTTTGTAGCACGTTTTCTGTATCCTCCGTAACCAAGATAAAAACGGTATGCGCGGGAGGCTCTTCAATCATTTTCAGAAGCTTGTTCGCACAAGCTGGATGCATTTTTTCCGGTAGCCACACGATCATCACCTTGTAGAGGGCCTCGTACACCTTCAGGTTGAGTTTACGGATAATCTCCGCGCTTTCTTTCTCGTAAATAAGTCCCTGCGCATTCTGAGCATCAATAAATTGAAGCCATTCGCCAAGATCGAAATAGCCCTTTTTCGAGAGCATTTCGCGCCATTTTGGTAAGTACTCGTCGCTGACTTTCGATTTTACAACGGGAAAAACAAAATGAAGATCCGGGTGAGCCAGCTTATCGAACTTATGGCAGCTGGGACACTCACCACAAGAGTCGCCCTCTCCACGACGACTGCAATTGAGGTAGCGAGCATAGGCTATTGCTAACGGTAACTTCCCTACCCCTCCGGGACCGTGAAATACTCGAGCATGGGGCACAATCTCCTGATTAACGGTATCGATGAGATGTCGTTTTATTTCATGAAGCCCTATGATATCTCGAAAATACATTTCTCTACAACTTCTGCTTTATAGATCTCTTAAGCTACCTAATAGATCTCTTTAGCTACCCTGTGAACGCTCTCGGTAGCCATCAATGTATAAAAGTGGATACTCGGGACACCGCTTTGGACCAACTCTTTGCACTGCTTGATACACCACTCGACACCCACCTCTTTGGCATCCTCATCACTGGTGCAATCACGAAGTGCCATTGCCAGTTCCTCGGGTATGTCGGACCCAAATATCTTGGGTAACACGGTCAGTTGGTTTTTCAGATGAATAGGCTTAATACCCGGGATAATGGGCACCGTGATTCCCGCGGCACGGCAGCGATCCACGAACTCGAAATACTTCCGGTTGTCAAAAAACATCTGGGTAACGAGGTAATCGGCTCCGTTATCGACCTTCATTTTGGTATAATAAATCTCCGACTCCATGTTGGGCGATTCTTCATGCTTCTCGGGATAACAGGCCATTCCGTACGAAAAAGGTTCTTCCGGTGGCGAGAATTGACTACCATCGAAACCAATTCCTTTGTTGAAATTATTCACCTGATCCTGCAGGCCAGTAGCGTACTGGTGACTATCCATCGCTTGCTGCTCTGCATCAAGCTTCTTGATGTCTCCGCGTAACAGCAGCAGGTCGGTTACACCTAAAAACGACAGGTCGATCAACGCGTACTCTGTCTCTTCCCGAGTGAATCCTCGAGAAATGATATGGGGTATAGCACGAATACCGTACCGGTTCTGGATAGCAGCGGCGATAGCCACCGACCCGGGGCGTTTCCTCACGTTCACCTTCCGGTACACACCTTGTACATCCTCTTTGTAGATGTTTTCGCTATGATGCGTGGTGATATTAATGAATTTCGGATCAAACTCTTTCAGTCGATCGATCGTTCGAAAGATCTGCTGGATACTGTTCCCCTTTAATGGAGGCAATAACTCGATGGAGAACGCCGTCTTCCTTGCCTTATCTATTAACTCCGAAACCTTCATTTTATCCTATTCATTAATTAAAAATTGCCCGTACCACGTCCATCCCGTTGGCATACAGCACCAATCCCAACAATAATACCATACCGGCGACCTGTGCATACTCCATAAATTTCTCGTTGGGTTTTCGCCTCGATACCACTTCATAAATGAGGAACATCACGTGTCCCCCATCCAATGCCGGAATGGGCAGAATATTCATGAATGCCAGAATGACCGAGAGAAACGCGGTCATCAACCAGAATGCCTGCCAGTTCCACTGGGCAGGGAACAAGTTTCCGATAGCACCAAATCCACCGAGCGACGAAGCTCCTTCTTTGGTGAAAACATACTTGAATTGTGCCACGTAATCTTTTAATGTTTGAATCCCCATTTTAATTCCCGCGGGAAAAGATGCAAAGAATCCGTAAGAAAGTGTAGTCGTACCGTAAATCTGTGGAGCACTCATCGCGTAGAAACCCAGTGTACCCATGGAATCGACACGAGCGGTTGTACTTTGCAAAGTACCCGCGCGATAGTAGTCAATCACCACCTCATCGCCACGATGCAGGTCAAGGGTTTCCCGTAAATTACTGAACAGTGGGGTAGCCGAGCCGTTCACGGCAACAATGCTATCGCCTCGTATAAGGCCGGCACTCGCCGCGGCACTTCCTTCCATTGCCTCGTAAACCACCGCGGGCACGCGGTACGCCGCGAAACCCTCTTTGTCGGTCAACAGGTTCTGCATCAAACCTGCCTGCATGGGCAGCACCGTTTCCTTTCCATCGCGTAGTACCGTAACCTCTCGGGCATCTGCCACATCCAGTAAAGTACGCACCCCAAATCGTTCCAGCACCTTATCGTCTGCTTTTAACAAGATATCACCGTCACGAAAACCTGCATTCTGTGCAGCCTGGCTAAACTCCATCCCCTGTGTAATATTGCGAAGCGGAAGATAGGTGTCGTTCCAAGTGAACAACACCATCGCGTAAATGAAAAATGCCAGCAAGAGGTTGAAAACCACTCCCGCTACCATAACTAAGAGTCGCTGCCACGCTGGCTTCGACCGAAACTCCCAAGGTTGTGGAGGTTGGGCCATCTGCTCGGCATCCATCGACTCATCGATCATACCAGCAATCTTGACATAGCCTCCCAAAGGTAGCCACCCCACTCCATACTCGGTATGGCTGTTCTTTGGCTTATACCTGAAAAGGGCAAATCCAGCGTCAAAAAAAAGATAGAATTTCTCGACCCGTATCTTGAACATTCGCGCGAAGATATAGTGGCCGAACTCGTGCACAACTACCAAAATTGACAGGCTCAGAATTAACTGAAGGGCCTTCATTAAAAATGCTTCCATCTAGTAAATATTTCGCGCGACAGGCGCGTGATGATTAATTGTTCAGTTTGTTTAGTTCGTATATATTGTAATCGAGCTGCCGTTATTACCTGTGTATGCTTCCAGTTAATAACCGAGGCTTCATACCGACACTATCAGGGTGCTTGTCTTTCACCTACCTGCTTATATATCCAATTCAACGCGATACTCGTGCAATAAAATCAGTCGGCAAAGGCGAAGGCAATTTCTCTTGTTTCGGCATCACTTTCCACGTAGTCATCCAATGAAGGGGTTTGCACGAAAGATGCCTTTTGCAATACCTCTTCTATCAGACGGCTCATTTGTAAAAATCCGATTCGTTCCTTTAGGAACAACTCCACCGCAACCTCGTTGGCAGCGTTCAAGATACAAGGCATGTTCCCCCCCACCTTGACGGCCTCGTAGGCGTATCCAAGGTTCGGGAACCGTTCCCTATCCGGCCTCTCGAAGGTCAACCGAGACAACTCGAAGAAGTCGACTGGTGGGATGGCCAATGGTAACCGATCTGGATAGGAAAAAGCATATTGTATGGGTACCCGCATATCGGGCTGTCCAAGCTGGGCTATGATGGAAGTGTCGCTAAACTGCACCATCGAATGAACGATTGATTGCGGGTGTACCAACACTTCAATCCGCGAAGGATCCACGTCGAATAGCCATTTAGCCTCGATCATCTCGAATCCTTTGTTAATGAGAGTGGAAGAATCAATGGTCACCTTCTCCCCCATGCTCCAGTTGGGATGGGCTAACGCCTCACTTTTGGTGACCTGACGTAACCGTTCTTTTGGGAAGGTGCGAAAAGGCCCCCCCGAGGCTGTGAGCCATATTTTGTCGATCTCGTTGTTTCCTTCACCGTTAAGGCATTGAAAAATAGCCGAATGCTCTGAATCCACTGGTAATAGTGGGGTTTTATGTTTTAATGCCAAAGTGGTGATGAGTTCACCTGCCACAACCAACGTCTCTTTATTAGCCAACGCGATCGCTTTTCCCGCGGTAATAGCACTGATGGTGGGTTGCAACCCAGAGAAACCAACCATTGCCGTAAGAACCAGATCCACCGCTTCGGTTTTCACTACCGCTTCCACACCCTCACTTCCACACCACACCTTAATAGGCAGGTCACTAAGTGCCTCTCTTAGCTGCTCGTACTTCGTTTCGTTGGCGATTACCACGATCTCCGGCAGAAATGTTCGAGCCTGTTCAATCAGCAGCTCCACCCTGTTTTTTGCCACCAACGCGTAGGCCACGAATCGGTTAGGATAGCGTGCTATGACATCCAGTGCTTGCGTCCCAATAGAGCCGGTTGAGCCCAAGATTGCAATATTTCTTTTTTTATATCCCATAACGTATATCGACTGGTAAAGCGTGCAAAGATAATAAAAATAGACCGTTTCACCTACCGAATGAGAATGGAAACGTTGTCAACGAGGGACAAACATAACACATTTCAATACTAGTGAAGGTCACCTGTAAAGTGGGAAAGAGCACCCAATGCTTCCTCTATGCTATACGTCACTATCGATTGATCGGACATCTCAACGATCCATTGCGCTCTCTCCTCGTCCACGATCAACCTTAAGGGCGCATCTGCTGTTATTTGGTACCCTTTTCGGGAGAGAGCCTTGGTGGTCCATCGAGCGACCAGTCCATCGGGATTTTTCACATGAGTAGTTATCGGCTGATCCAACCGTTTCTGCACCACGAAGCTTCCATACTCTTTATCGAACTCGAAAGAGGGATGATGAAACACAGTGTCGAAATTGCCGTTGAGTACCATATCCTCGGGTACCCCCACGGAAACACCTTTTCCTTTATCCATGAGCCAAAGCTTATCGGATACCTGCATAGCCGTCTCCAGCTCATGTGTGGATATAAAGATGGTTTTTTTTGCATCACGAGCCAATTTTTGGAGTAGGAGCATGATATTGATCCGGTTTGGCAGATCGAGGTGTGAGGTAGGTTCATCGAGCAGAATAATGGGTGTATCTTGGGCTAGTGCACGAGCAATAAAAACCCGTTGCCGCTCTCCATCGGACAATTCGTGAATATTTCTCTCTTCGAAACCATTCAGGTAGGTCATTTCGATCGCTTGGGAAACTACTCTGTTGTCTCTTTCGGAAAGGCTCCCCAACCATCCCGTGTAGGGGTCACGGCCAATTGAGATTAACTCCCTTACAGTAAATGAAGCCGCGGCTTGTTGATCAGTAAGCACCACGGATACCATCCTCGCACGGTTTACTGGGCTCATTTTCGTAAGATTCTGCTTATCCAGAAAGATGGCACCTCCATAAATGGGTTGGAGACAAGCTATGGAGCGGATAAGGGTAGATTTTCCACACCCGTTTTTTCCGATCAAAGCAATCATCTCCCCCCTTTCGGCAGTGAGTGAAAGGGACGACTGGATAATCCTCGGAACTGTTCTTCCGGGATATCCAATATTTACTTTATCAAGCTGTACGAATGGCATGCGATTAGCTATCAAGCAATCCCTCCGGAAGTTGCATCTCTATCAACCCTTTTTCCTCATCGATAGCCAAAATAAAATCTTCAGTAGCCGGTATCAAGTGTTCTTCCTCTTCGCGTACCACTACAAACAACACGTTAAGGGTAGAATCGTCTACTTCACGAATGCTTCCCAGGTATTCTCCGCGATGATCTACCACATCGAAACCGACAAAATAGTTCCAATCACTCGCTTTATCTACACGCTCTACATTAACAAGTTCACGAGGGAGGTATACATGTTTGTTTACTATACGTGACGCCGCATCTGCATCTTTTATCTCCTCAAACTTCACTCGAGCAGATATTTCCGTCATGCCTGTACACTCTTCAACGAAAAAAGGAACTGGAATACCGTCCATATCCAGAAAGTAGAAATCCACCTCCAGTTCGGCATAACCTGGCTTTTTAAAAAGGAACACAATCTCTCCTTTTGTTCCGTGAGGCTTCTGCGTGTGTCCCACAAGAAGGATATCTTTCTCTCGGATCATCTCGGTTTACCTTCTTCTTTGGAAACGGATGTTTTTTAGTTTATCTCGGCTAGGAGCCACTTTTACATCAGGAATCGTGAATTGCTCCCCGTCCATCTGCACCTTTCCTCCCGACAATTCGCGTAGGTCATGGAATATTTTCTCATCGTTGACCTCCTTGTTCCATTGAGAATAGGATCTTTTCATCTGGGTCAAGAGCAACTTTACCAAATGTTCTTTTTTATCACCTTCCTCCATATCTGCCGCGATCCTAATCATCCGCTCCATGATCTTTCCATAATGACGGTACCGCATGGTAGGCCGACTGTACTCCAATCTCCCCGGAGAAGAGTATAAGTCCTCCTTTTTAATTACTTCGTAAGGATACTCGATATCCAGTTTGAAATCAGACATAATCGCCAAGTGATCCCACAAGATATGCTTAAAATTGTTTACATCCCTAAGATGTGGAAACATATTACCCATGATATCAATCACAGTGTAAGCACATCTGGTCCGTTCTTCGGAATCCTCTATGGCCACGCAATGATCCACCATGTTCTGGATATTGCGCCCATATTCCGGCAAAAGCAATTTTTCTTTTCTTGTATTGTATTGCATATTTTATTTTATTTTCAATTATTCTTAGTTACATAAACTATCTTTGTTACCCACGTACTACTTGACCAATCGGAGCGCAAAATCATTGTTTAACGCCATTTAGAATTCATTATCACCTGAGCTTCAACAGATCTCCTTCCTCGGGGACATAATCGTAACTTTTTTTATTCAATCGGTACAAGTTGCGTAGACGTATACCATACTTTTGCGAAATGCTGTACATAGATTCACCCACCTGCACTCTATGCTCCACGTATGGTTTGTCAGCCCTCGTCTTTTTTCGTTGGAAATAGACGATATCTCCCTCATTTAACGGAAAATCAGTAGGCACTTCGTTGTACTGCAACAGATCTTTTTCACTGAATCCAAATTCGTTCGCGATACTAAGGAACGAATCCCCCTCCACGGCAATGACATACACCAGTCCGTGTGTAATGTAAGGCTGATGTGTCCATGATACCCGTGCAGTTTCCTGCCTACGCATCGCTTCGCGTTGGCTCCGGTTCACTCCTCCACGATATTTCGGATCATCGAACCGGTAGAGTTCATAATCTTCAATCAACTTTATCAACTTATTGGCGTAAGCACGGTCGGTCGCGTATCCTAGCTTCTGTAATCCCCTTGCCCACCCCTTGTAATCTGTAATCGACAAGTCAAAGAGGGGGCGGTATCGTGCACCGTTCGCGAGAAACTCGGAGTGATCCCGGTAAGAGTCCCCCACGTGTGCGTACTTTCGAAAGCAGTCGTTGGGAGTATCGTCCGGTGCGAATACACGAGGCCCGGTCCAGTCCCGGTGGCATTTTATGCCAAAATGGTTGTTGGAGTTCCGCGCCAGCTCACTCATCCCCGCTCCCGATTCCAGGATTCCTTGTGCCAACTTTATCGATGCCGGAATACGATATCTATCCATATGCTCTCTCGCCAAACTACCGTACGTATCGATGTATATTTCGTAGGTTCTTGTTCTCCCTTGCCCGTGTAACGATGACGTGATAAATATAAATGAAAGAGCAGCGATGAGCGGGGAAATATATGTATATTCGCGAAACAACTTACACATGATTATATGATGAAAGAAATCAATTTGACCACAAAGATAGCTGTTTATCCGTTAGAGGAGTGCTCCGACGTTGAAAAAAAACTAATTGACACCGCTAAAAAGGCCACCTTGATGGCCTATGCACCCTATTCTGGCTTCTTAGTAGGTGCAGCGGTATTGTTGGAAAACGGCGAGATCGTTACTGGCAATAACCAGGAAAATGCCGCGTATCCGTCGGGACTTTGTGCCGAAAGGGTAGCAGTCTTCTCCGCTCATTCTGTATACCCCGAACAAAAAGTGAAGATGATCGCGATAGCCGCGTGGAGCAATGGCTCATTCACAGATGCCGCGATTACTCCCTGCGGTGCCTGCAGGCAGGTTTTACTAGAGGCCGAAAACCGATTCCACGCCCCGATGAGAATATTGATGTACAGCAATGATGGTGTATACGTGGTGGATAGCATCAAAAAACTTCTCCCGCTCAGTTTTGGTGATGAGATGCTAAAAAAATAGTGAGATCAAAAAGAGGCTTCGTACAGCGACACCAAGTACCATCGGTTCTCAATCAATTCAAAGAAGTAGTCGGCGTAAATACCATTATTGATACCCCGTATTTCTACTATGGCAGAGTCATTTTGGAAACGTACGAATTGATAATACTGGTCATAGGGGCGAGTAAGAAAGGTGCTGTCATACGTGAGATCGAGCATCTCCCATTCGTACCGTCCTATTGTCTCTTCCATCGGGGCCATCCCCTCGTGATCTGCATCGGGAACAATCGCTTTGATTGGAAACTTGATTCGATTTAGCTGAAAAGACTCCTTCATACTAAACTCTTGAAGGAAATCATCGAACTCTTCCGCTGTATACAGCTCAGTCGCATCGTTTAAGCCAACACCCGCCTCGCTCTTTACTTCACTGGATCTACTATCCGAACGCTTTTCATCTCCTTTTTGCGTACAGGAGACAACAAGCATGACAAATAGAAGAAAAGGAAGAAAGAGAGGGTTCTTTTTCATTTGTTTATTCCTATAGAAATTTGTTTTCGCAACCTGTATTCCACAAAGATACAAAAAAACGCAATAACAAAAAGAGTTAGAGTAAAAGAAAATATGCTTATCTTTGCTTTTATTAAACAACTGTTAAGCAATGACCGCTACTAATTATTATCAATAATAAGCAGAGTCAAGCTTTTTCGCAGTACGTTGTCCCGATAAAATGCCTAAATTTATTGAGTTGCCCATGCAATTACTGACGGAGATAGATCATTTGTTTTCATCTGCCATTCCTTAGGAATCACCTTATCATCCCGTTACACTCGCATGTGCCGCAACAAATAAGAAGAAAAATGTGGAATATGCTCACACTAACTGAACATCTACCCGACTACATGGTTCTTTATAATGGGTCCAAGAGTGGTGCAGTGGTTTCCTCTCATTTTCATATGCAAGCAGGGCTTACCGTCCCCTTGTTATTACGCGAAAGAGAACGGGAAGTTGTTTATTTGCCCGGATGCGATAGATACGGCTGGCTGCATCATCAGCGTATAGGAAAAAGATTATAATAAAATAGAAAAAAACAGACTGAAGAGATTTTTGCACAGGTTTCGTTACCTGCAATTTAGAAACAACTGTATTATTGTATGGAGAAATCAGAAATTATATTACTCAACATTAATGGCGAAGATAAGCCGGGCCTAACTGCTGCTCTAACGCAGATTCTCGCGAAACATAGCGCGTTCATTTTGGATATTGGCCAATCGGATATACACCGTAATCTATCTCTCGGGATATTGTTTAAATCGATGCACGACAACTCGGGTGAGATAATGAAGGACTTGCTATTCAAAGCCTACGAAATGGAAGTAAACGTCCGGTTCACACCTATTTCGGCGGAACGCTACTCTAACTGGGTGAGCATGCAGGGAAAAAACAGGTACATCATCACGTTACTTGGAAGAATCCTTACCGCCCAACAGATTGCTTCTGTCTCTGAGATTATCGCCGAGCAAAATCTTAATATAGACAACATGATTCGCCTTACGGGACGCATCCCATTGGACGAGAAACAACGAGCGGCGAAATCATGCGTGGAACTATCGGTGCGAGGAACACCTACCGATCGCCAACAAATGCAACAGAAGTTCCTGGAACTTTCCTCCTCACTTAACTTTGATATCTCTTTCCAAGAGGAAAGTATGTTCCGACGCATGCGTCGTTTAATCTGTTTTGATATGGACTCAACCCTGATCCAGACAGAGGTAATCGACGAACTGGCCGAAAAAGCAGGCGTCGGGGAAAAGGTGCGGGCAATCACCGAATCGGCAATGCTTGGCGAAATCGATTTCACCGAGAGCTTCCGACAACGAGTTAAATTGTTAAAAGGATTGGATGAGCGTGTGTTAAAAGAGATCGCGGAGAATCTCCCTATAACCGAAGGTCTGGGACGACTCATGAAAGTATTGCAACGGGTAGGGTTTAAAACAGCGATCCTTTCAGGTGGTTTCACCTATTTCGGCCATTACCTTCAAGAGAAATACGGCTTCGATTACATGTACGCGAACGAGTTGGAGATCGTGGATGGAAAACTTACCGGTAACTACTTGGGAGATGTAGTGGATGGTAAAAGAAAGGCCGAGTTACTTAGGCTGATCGCACAAGTGGAGAAGATCGATATCCGTCAGACGGTGGCCGTGGGGGATGGTGCCAACGACTTGCCCATGCTGGGGATCGCAGGGCTGGGGATTGCTTTTCATGCCAAACCGAAGGTAAAACAGACAGCCGAGCAGTCGCTATCTAGCGTGGGGATCGACGGTATTCTCTATTTTCTTGGCTACAAAGACTCCATGCTGGACAGTGAAATGCTCAACTATTAACTGATAAAACAACGGGTATGGACCTAGTGGACATCATTGTGAACCGAATTGACGGCGACTCCGAATTAAAGAGGCCCATTGACGCACTGGTCTGTTTCACCGAACCGGCCACGGGAAAAAGATTGGGTATTCTGGCCGCTCACTTTGCCCTTTCAAGATTGGAAAAATCATCCATCACCTTTCTCCATCTTCAGGAACCGCGAGATCACTCCTTCTCTCGTGGGGAGAAGTCCAGCGAGGAGAAAGGGGTAGAAACAGAGGATGAACCGGAGATAATGGAGAGCGACGTGTATCAAAACAAGATATTTACCGATATCGTCGAGAAAGCCGAAAAGAACAAGATCACTGTCCGCACTTTTATCAAGCATTCCCACGATCGGGTTCACGATATACTGAAAACCTCAAAGGAACAAGGATGCAACCTGGTGTTGTTAGGAATAGACTTTCAACGATTTAACCCTGCCCTGTGGCAAAAGTACTACCGGTTAAAAAACAACCCCACACATTCGGAGAGTTACGTGTTCAGCCAATTTCATGCCGATGAGGCTCGCGTACTTAACGATATTGCATCCTTGACCGATCGTAACCCTGTAGCAACCGGGCTCTTTATGAACCGCGGACTGGAAAAGGCAGCAAAAATATTCGTACCGATACTGAGTCCTGCCGACGTGCAAATGCTACCCTACGTACATTTCCGCTTTGCCCAAAAGGAGGGCATTGAACTGATGATCTGGGATGCAATTGGAGCCATTGAATCGGATCCAAGGATACAAAAACTCTACCAGATGATCGTTAAGAAGACCGATGGTCGAGTGATGCTATGGGATGATAACCTGAAAATTGAGCAAGATTTTATTCAACAACAAGACTTGGTGATCATGGGTATCGATGGGTGGGGAAAGCTGCTTGCCACCGCGTTACCGTGGACCGACTCACTCCCGTCCACATTGATCATTAAGGATAATGCTTTATAAGACTATTATGGAACCGACAACTATACAAAAACGGGTGGAGGCCATCCGTTCACACATCGCGAAAAAAGAGTTAAAGAACGCTCTCGACACGGTCAAAGAACTGGTAAGCGCACAACATAATTGGTCTTTCTCCGAAAAACTATCGGAACTAGACACTCATTACCGGTACATGTTGCATTATATGGTTGAGGGAGAGAAAGATCCTGAACGAGAGACAATTTACAACAGGCTTACACGCAATATATATACCCTCGCGGATGATGCCGCGGAGCAGCTCTTGGTACAACATAGCCCCCTATTCTTTTTTGAAAAATCAAGGGTGCAAAATATCCGCACTCCCCTATCGATGGATGAGTATACCGATACCCTATCCAAGCAGGCCGACACATTTTCTTTTATTGGTTTGTTGGACGAGGGTGCCGAAAAAGAGAGTCGTATCCGCCAAAACCAGTTAACTTACGAAAATACGGTACAAGACCTGTTTTATAGCGTGTATGTTTCACCTAGGAGCAATAACGAAATGATCGCGTCGTTACAGCGATTCATGGATAATCAGCAGGTTCAGGTAGCCGCGAAGGGGATGCTTATCGCGGCACTCACCCTAAATATCCTGCAGCGTTTCGATGCGGCAAAGGTCACGTTCCTTCTCGACACCTGCCGCCACACAGAACCCGAGCTGGCCTCCCGGGCAATTATCGGGCTTATTCCCATCTTCCAGGCTTATCAACCGCTTTGGCGACTCTATCCCGAATGTGGCAACCGCCTCAAGCTATTAGCAGATGACCCTGTATTCACCCGTCAGTTTATCGCGGCAATCACCGGCTTCATCCAAGCACACGAAACTGAAAAAATCACTAAGAAACTCACGGAAGAGATTATTCCCGAGATGATGAAGCTGAGCCCCATTATCGGCAAGAAGATCAAATTGGACGAATGGATGGGAGAAACCGGATTTGACGAGAAAAACCCGGAGTGGCAAAAGATCATGGATGAGAGTGGACTGACCGATAAGCTGCAAGAGTTTACAGAACTTCAGATGGAAGGGGCCGATGTGTTCCACTCCACCTTCTCGAACCTGAAATCGTACCCATTCTTCCGAGAGATGAGCAACTGGTTCCTGCCATTCGACCCACGGCACACCGCATTAGGATCACTTTTCAACGATCAAGGAGAAGGAACCTCGCTGATTGATGCCCTAATCGAGTCGTCCCTTATCTGCGACTCAGACAAGTACTCGTTCTGCTTGAGCATTCAGATGATGCCGGAAAATTATCGAAACATGATGATTGGACAGCTGGGTGCCGAGGGCGACGAGATAAAAAAGATGCAGGAAGAAGAACAAGCACTTAACCCGTTTCAGAAGGAAAAAAACCTTATTAAACAATATATCCAGAACCTTTACCGGTTTTTCAAGCTCTTCCCACGCCGAACAGAATTCGCTGATATCTTCGAACTCCCCCTCAACTACCACGAGGTGGAGCCATTCTACCCGATCGTCAGGCAGCCAAAACAGTTGGAACACATTGCCCTTTATTATTTCGAAAAGAATAATTTCAACGAGGCAGTTAGTGCCTACAGCCTACTGGCCAAGTTGGACAACACGAAAAGCGAAACTTGGCAAAAGATCGGTTATGCTAAACAGATGATGGGTGATATCCAAGGAGCATTAGACGCGTACCTGCATGCTGATCTGATGGAGGAAAATAACACCTGGATCCTGAACCGCGTGGCCTACTGTTATCGGGTACTCAAAGACCCACAGACAGCGTTAGAGTATTACCGTCGACTGGAACAATTCCGGCCAGACGACCTTACCATTCAGCTAAACATAGGTCATTGCTTTTTAGAGTTGAAGCGGTACGACGAAGCCATCAATAATTATTTTAAGGTTGAATTGCTGGACAACAACAACTCCCGTGCATGGCGCCCCATCGCTTGGTGCGCTTTTCTATCCCGCAAATTTGATGTGGCCCGTGATTATTACATCCGGATTATTGAGAAGAACCCCACCACCCACGATTACCTCAATGCCGGGCACGTGGCGTTATGCCTCGATAACATCAAGCGAGGGGTGGAATTTTACACGCTGTCAATGGAAAAAGCAGGAGGTATGAGTGCATTTAAAACGCTGCTATATGACGACGAGGAGGAACTGAAACAGGCAGGAGTAGACACCACGATCCTTCCCATTATTCTGGATAAGATTCGGTATGATAAAGAGGAAATAGAGAAGACTTAATTCAGTTATCGGTACAATCCGCCTTTTTCGATATATTCGTATACCTTCGCTGGGAGAAAGGCTTTCATGTTTTTTCCTTCCCGAATCCCATCGCGGATAAATGTAGAAGAGATCTCGACCATAGGCGCGGGTACCAGTTGCACGTTTTTTTTATATTGATCAGGGATAATTACTGGAATGCCTTGTCGCGGGTAAATTAATACCCGATACTTTTGAAGAAGTATATCATGATCTTTCCATCGATTGAAAAGGCTCCAGTTATCTCCTCCGATGATAAGGGTAAATTCAGTGTTGGGATATTCTTTTTCAAGTGCCGCGAACGTGTCTACGGTGTAGGAAGGGCGTGGTAGCCGAAATTCGATATCCGAGGCTTGAATTCCTTCGTGATCTTGCAATGCCAAGCGGACCATCTCTAACCGCTGTCGGTCATCCAACAAATCGATCGGCTCCTTTAGTGGATTATGAGGTGTGACCACGAACCACACTTCGTCAAGGTAAGTAAATTCCCGCATGTAGTTAGCCAGGATCAGGTGTCCCACGTGTATGGGATTAAATGATCCAGAAAAAATACCGATGGAACGCCCTTTCATAATGATAAATAAGGAGGGATAAGTAACGAGAAACAAAAATGAAAAAACCGATGCGCCTGGTGGGACATCGATCTTTTTCACGCTCTTACACGGGAACTACAACTAAGCCCGTTTAAAGAGAGATATAATCCAGAGCAGAATAATAGCCCCGATAAATGCCGTAATCAAGCTGCCAATAACACCTCCGGCAGCAATGCCCAACAGGCCAAAGACCCATCCGCCGATTACGGCTCCGGCAATACCTACCAGTAAGTTGACAATAAAGCCGAAGCCTCCGCCCCGCATTAATTTACCTGCCAGCCATCCGGCAACTGCTCCGATGATAATCCACCATATCCATCCCATAATTCAAGATTTTATTGTTAATACTAATATACAAGGGTTGATACGTCATCAACTTGCTTACCAATTAAACGTAATTAACAAAGAATAGTTTAATCAAAATGAAAAAAACATCAACTCATACGGTGTTTATAGTCTTCATATCCAAACGCGCGATACTGTTCGAAGCTTCCCTCATGGGTCCATAAGCCAATAGAGGGATGAGACACTCCATTGAACATTGTTGTCTTCACGGTGGTATAGTGCATCATATCCTCGAAAACGATCCGATCACCCACCTTCAATGGTTCATCGAACGACCAATCACCCATGAAATCACCACTTAAACAGCTATTGCCTCCCATCCGGTAGGTAGGCATACCCGGCACGGGATCGTGATATGCTCCTCTTATTCTCGGTTTATAGGGCATCTCCAGGCAATCGGGCATATGGCACGCAAATGAAACGTTGAGCATGGCCGTCTTGACTCCATCGTTCTCCACGATATCAGCTACCGTGGAGACCAGCACTCCTGTCTCCCAAGCAAACGCGCTACCTGGTTCCAAGATCACTTCCAGACGCGGGTACCGTTCTTTCAGTCCTTTTAATACCGCGACAAGGTGCTCCACGTTGTACTCCTTATGGGTAATTAGGTGTCCTCCACCCAGGTTCAACCATTGGATCTGACCGAACAGGTGACCAAATTTCCGCTCCACCACTTCCAGCGTTTTCTCCAAGTCATACGAATTATTCTCACAGAGGTTGTGCAGGTGTAAACCGGTAATTCCTTCGGGCAATCGTTCCCCAATTCCTGCAGCAGGAACCCCCAATCTCGACCCGGGAGCACTGGGATTATAAAGATCGGTATCTACCACCGAAAACTCGGGATTTATACGCACCCCGCACTCGATGTTTCTTCCAGATGCCTGAATTAACGGGTAAAACCGCTCGTATTGCGAAAGTGAATTAAAGGTGATATGACTACTATACTCCAAGAAAACCGGAAAATCCTCGTCGGTATAAGCGGGCGCGTAGGTATGAGCTGGGCTACCCATCTCCTCGTAAGCCAGTCGTGCCTCCGCGACAGAACTGGCAGTGGAATGCCCCACGTACTCCTTGATGATAGGGAACGACTTCCATAAAGCAAAGGCCTTAAATGCCAGTATAATTTCAACGCCCGCACGCTCCTTTACCGAACGTATTCGTTCGAGATTCTTCCGAAGCAGCGTTTCTTCCATCACGTAGCAGGGAGAAGGTATCTTTGAAAAATCAATCATGTTCGGGTTCAGCTTTATCTGTGGTTGTATACGTTCCTATATGCACTTTTTCCCAGTGCAAGTTTTCTATATCGGCGGGAGTCCGCTTTCTCTCCTTCTTGCCAAAAGAAATAATGCACAACACCTCTAACGGCATTGGAATATCCAGCAAGTCGTTGATATACTCCGAAGCCGTCACTGTTTCGGAAAAGAGTCTATTCCTTACTTGTATCCAACAACTACCAATTCCAAGTTCTTCAGCTTGCATCTGCATATTGATGGATGCGATGGAGGCGTCCTCTACCCACGCGTCGCTTACCAGCGGATTACCCAGTACCACGATCAACAGTGCTGCATCGGCAATAAATTCGGCACTTTTTGGCTTGCATTTCGATAACTTAACGAGCATCTCTTTCTCTTCCACCGCAATAAACTCCCATGAATGCCTGTTTTTAGAGGTGGGCGAAAGCAAGGCTGCTTCCAATATTTTCTTGGTCTCATCCGGGGAAAGCAACTCATCACTATATTTTCGTATGCTCCTACGACGTATCTGTAACTGCTGAAAACTATTCATTGCATCATTTTTTTAATCAGGTGCAATAATACAAAAAAAACATGAGAACTTCCGAATTGCCTGTCTCCATGGCGAGCAAAAAGAGAACATAATATAGAATAATTCTAAACAGAAGCGTTTTTTCGCTATATTTGTATAACCAAAAACAAATTCACCCATGTATCATTCGTCGAAGATAAGGGTAAAACCCTCCGTTAAGATGGCCGACCTAATCGATGGGAATCCCAACCTGTTGCTTATGCTTCAGCATTTCAACATCGATTTCAGGGTGAGCGACCAAACCGTGTTGCAGTTGTGTAATCGCTACGACATCAGTGAGAACCTGTTTGTAAATATTGCCAACCTATATAACGGGTTTAGTACCAAAGGGTACCAGCTCTATACCGAAAAAGAGTTGATACAGGTCATCGATTTTTTAAAAAACACGCACGACTACTACCGTTCGGACAAGTACCCGCAGATCAATTCCTATATCCGCCAACTGCAGGAGAATCATCCGGAACGAGAGATAAAGATGCTGGAAAAATTTTTCAACGACTACTTCGTGGAGGTGTTAGAGCATCTTGATTACGAGGACAACATAGCTTTCCCCTACTTTATCTCACTCATGCAGAACAATACAAACGAGGAAGTGGAGGGACGCTACTCCTCCAAAGTATACAGCGAACACCATTCTGATATAGAGCTAAAAATCAAGGACTTAAAGAACCTGCTACTTAAATACGTGAAGATCGATAATGATCTAAGCTTAAGGCGAAAACTGTTCTTTACTCTTTACGAGCTCGAGTTTGACCTATATATTCATTCCCTGATCGAGGAGACTATCTTGATTCCTTCGGGAGTGAGCTTCGAAGAGAGTCGAAATGCAAAATAGAACCCCCATTCATATTGCCCTTTTAGAAACGTCAAGGATCATCTGCGAAGGGATACAAGCCATCCTTTTCCAGTCACCCGAATTAGACGCCCGTGTACACCGGATAGAAAATCTTGAAGATCTCAACGAGTTGCTATCGGACCACTCAATTGATGTGCTGATAGCCAGCCCCGTACATTTTGTAAACCGTGAAAAAGAGATCGGTGCTATCCGCAAGGAATACCCCACATTAGCCGTGGCAGTAATTGATTATGGGGTGATGCATCAATCTCCTTTCCCACACGACACCATGCTCTCGCTATACGACACTCCCGATCATATTATCCAATCTCTCTTGAAACTGGTTAACAAGAATCGTCTTTTCTGTCAGACTCATCAACAGGACGACAACCTCACGAAACGCGAGATCGAAGTGTTGACAGGGATAGTAAATGGGCTGTTGAACAAGGAGATCGCGGAAGAATTAAATATCAGCGTACACACGGTAGTACGCCATCGCAAGAACATCACCACGAAGACGGGCATCCGAAGCCAGTCGGGACTCACCATCTACGCCATATCAAAGAAGATCGTTAATATCGAGGATATCGAAATCTAACCCCTTTACTCCTCCATCAACATAGCCACGGGATCATCCAGTGCCTCCATCACCCTCTTGATGAACCGAGTGGTCTCTCCACCATCCACTACGCGGTGATCCACCGTGAGCGAGAGAGGCATTACATTGCCGATCACTATTTCATCCTCTCTCACGATGGGTGTCTTAAGGATTCGCCCTACCCCCAGTATTCCCGCTTGTGGGTAGTTGAGTACCGGTGTCGCGAAGATGCCCCCGATGGAGCCAAAGCTGGTGATAGAGAAACAGCCCTCTTTCATATCACTTAACGTTAATTTACGAGCACGCGCCCGTTCTGCCAGGTCGCCCACCTCTCGAGCGATCTCGAAGATGGTCAACCGGTCCGCGTCGCGTACCACCGGAACAACCAGCCCGTCGGGCGCGTCCACCGCGATGCCAATATGGTAACGGTTGCGCACCACTATCCGGTTGTTCTCCATGTCGATCCGCGAGTTCAATTGCGGATGTCGTTTCAGTGCCTGTGCCACTGCTTTCACGATAAAAGGGAGGTAGGTTAATTTCACCCCTTTTTTATTGAACCACTCTTTGTAACTCGCCCTAATCTGCATCAGACGAGAGATCTCCACCTCTTCGAACACCGACATATGCGCGGCATTCAGTTTAGAGTGCAGCATATTACGGGCGATGGTTTTTCTGATCTGTGTAAGCGGTAGATAGGTCTCATCTCCATTAGTTGCTCGAGTTGGTGGAGTCGTTCCTGTTCGAAAAGTTTCCTGTCTCGATCGCTCCTTGTATTCCTGAATATCCGCCTTCTTCACCCTGCCCGAAGGACCGCTACCGGGCACCTGGTTTATATCGATCCCCATCTGCTTAGCCATCGCTCTGGCTACCGGCGTTGCGAGTGCTTTTCGAGCTTGCAATTGGTTCACGCCGGCCTCTTCCCTCACGCTCTCATCGCTAGCGGCCAGCACATCGCCATTACCCGCTACTTCCATGGTACCCACTACAGCACCTGCATCTTCCGGTTCTTGAATAGATACAGCCTGTTTCTCCTCTGTCACTTCCCCTTTACTGCTCGGTTCATTGCCCGCTGCTTCCTCACCGCTGGTTACGGTTCCTTCCAACAGGATCACTATTAGTGGCGATCCCACGCGGATCACGTCACCCACGTTGCCGTGACGCACGGCAATCGTTCCTTCCTTTGGTGAAGGGATATCGGCTACCACCTTATCCGTCTCCATCTGCACTATCGGGTCTCCTACCTTCACGGGATCACCCTCCTTCACGTACCACTCTAAGATAGTTCCTTCATCGAGCCCCTCACCCAGATCGGGGAAATTAAATGTAAATTGCATACGATTTATTTTTTGTAGATGCTTGTAAGAGTGATTTTAAAAATTAACGCTTTTCTCGATTTCATAAAAAATGCGTTCCGGTGAAATCATGAAATACTTCTCCCCCTGTGCCAGTGGCACGATCGTGTCGAATCCCATAAGCCTTCGAGGGGGTGCCTCCAAGTAGAGGAAAGCCTCTTCGTTGGTAATCGCGATCAGCTCTGATCCCACGCTGAACGATTCATTGGCTTCAGCAACGACCAGCATTCGTCCCGTCTTCCGTACCGATTCACGGATGGTCTCCCGGTCGATCGGGTAGATGGAACGCAGATCGATCAGTTCCACCGATATCCCTGCCTCGTCTGCCATGGCGATCGCTTTCTGGCACTCGCGCACCAGCGCGCCGAAGGCCACCACCGTAATGTCCGCTCCCTCGCGCACCACTTTGGCTTTCCCAAGGGGGAGACTAAATTTCTCTTCCGACACCTCCTGCTTTACCGCGCGATAGATCCGTTTCGGTTCCATGAAGATGACAGGGTCTTCGCTTTCTATAGCTGCTATCAGCATCCCTTTCGCGTCGTGCGGGGTGGAAGGTACCACCACCTTCAATCCTGGAATATGCCCGTAAAGAGCTTCCGGGCTATCGGAGTGATGTTCCAGCGCGTTGATCCCCCCCCCGTAAGGGAAACGGATCACCATGGGCATCGTGAACTTACCACGGGAGCGGTGCTGCATGCGGGCCACATTGTTTATGATCTGGTTGAATGCCGGAAAAGTGAATCCTTCGAATTGCAGTTCCACGACGGGCCTCAATCCACTTACCGCCATTCCCACTGCGGTACCCACGATGCCCGATTCGGCAAGAGGGGAGTCGAACACTCGTTTCACGCCATGTTTTTTTTGCAATCCTTCGGTTACACGAAACACACCACCTTCCACACCTACGTCCTCCCCGTAAACCACGATGCGTTCGTCTTCGCTCAACTTTATATCCAGCGCGTTGTTTATCGCCTTCACCATTGTCATCACGCTCATTTCCTGCTCTCCTTCCAGTTTAAGAATTGTTCATACTCCGCCTTCTGCCGCACCAGCTCATCGGGCATATCACTGTACATGTACTTGAACACGTCATCCAGCGGGTAGGCTTTGCTGTTTTCCGCCTCCATGAACTGTTGATTTACCTCCTTCTTGTACTCTTCCCTGAGCTTCTCCTCGTCGATGTCCCAAATCCCATTTTTCTCCATATACCGCTTTAACCGGATCAATGGATCGGACAGTTCCCATTCCATCTCTTCTTCTTTTTCACGATATTTGGTAGGGTCGTCCGAGGTGGTATGCGCCCCCATCCGGTAAGTGAATGCTTCGATAAGCAAGGGACCTTTTCCTGAACGAGCATGCTCTGCGGCAGTTTGATAAGCCAAATACATGGCGAAGAAGTCGTTCCCATCCACCTTTATACCTGGCATACCGAATGCCACTGATTTCACGGCAAGGTTGATCGAGTTGGTTTGTTCCCTCACCGGCACCGAGATCGCGTACTGGTTGTTCTGTATGGTAAAAACGACCGGTACTTGCCAGACCCCCGCGAAGTTGAGTGCCTCGCTGAAGTCACCTTCCGACGTACCTCCATCACCAATGAAAGTAAACACGACCTCCTCTTTACCCCGATATTTCACAGAGTACCCGATACCCGAAGCATGTTGAAGTTGTGTTCCAATGGATATAGCGATGGGTAATACCCGCGGTGCATTTATAAAGCCTCCCCCATGTTCGTTCCCAATGTAAAAAAGAAACATCTCTTTCATGGTGACCCCTTTTGCAAGCAGGGTCCCCATCTCTCGAAACGCCGGCACCAACCAATCCTCTTTCCCAATATGCATCCCTGCTGCTATATGGATAGCCTCTTGTCCAAGGTTGGGCGTGTAGGTGTACATCCTTCCCTGTCGCTGGTAGGAGATAGCCATCTCGTCGGCCACTCGTTCATATACCATCTGCTTATACGCGTTCTTGATCACCTCATCGTCCAGCTTAGGCATCACCTCTTTGTTCACCACGTTTCCATCGCTGTCGATTACGCGTAGCATCTTATTCTCTAATGGATTAAATTCACGAAAAATCTCAGGTAAATCATCTTGAATCATTTATCTGTTCTATTTTTAAAATGTTATCGACAACTACTTTCTACACTGCATTATATAACAGTCCGATAAATAAATAGTTTTTAAGAGAGGGTATAAACCCGTTAAAAAAAGACCAAAACCGTGATAATCACTCGGTTTTAAACAACAAAAGTAATCACAACCTCTCATTGAAACTGTAACTTGGGTTACACCTTTTGGTTCTATACGTGATTTTTCAGTCTGGAACTTAAGTTTCGAATGAACAACAATTACAGGCCTCATTTTTAGCTGTAATTATAATAATTGATACACGCGAAACTTCAATATGGAATTATTCAAAATAACCGAATAGAAACTGGAACGGTCGTTCAAACATACCCCGAAGGGCGGCACCGTTTCGCTGACCATTAAAGATCTACCTGAAAGCGACGACAAGGCCACCTTGCAATTAGAAGTAGAGGATAGCGGTGCGGGCATTATCAAAGAGGACCTCCCTCGCATCTTTGAACGATTTTACAAGAGCGGCGAGAGCAAGGTCACTGCCGGGAGCGGCATTGGGCTATCACTCGTAAAAGC
>CAYFMZ010000020.1:27623-32535 GCA_964344275.1 uncultured Proteiniphilum sp. | reverse complement strand
AATAAAAAATCCAGCCAACACGATTATAAAAATACCTATAAACTGCAACGAAGTTAAAAATTTCTGTAGTCCCGTACCGAACTGTATTCCCAGGACGTTGAACAATGTGAGTAGAAGCACGATTCCGATGGCATACAAAGCCGAGGAATAGTTGCCTAATGGCAATAATTGGGTCATGTAATCTCCCGCGATAAAGGCCAGTAAGGCGATTGATCCTGTTTGTGTTACCGTGATACGCGACCACGCGAAAAGAAAAGAAAAGCGTTTACCAAACGCGATTTTCAAAAAATGGTAATCTCCTCCTGCATTCGGAAAAGTGGAGCTTAACTCCGAATAGCATAACGCCCCGATAAGAGAAATCACACCTCCCAGTATCCAAGCTCCAAAAAACCAGGCTGCATCAGGTGAATTGGCAGCAACAACGGAAGGGGCCCTAAAAATACCGGCTCCTATTACCAAGCCTACGATTAATACCATAGCGTCGATCAGCCGTAAGACCGGTTTAGGAGAAGAGTCATGGTGAGGTGCGTTCATCTAATAGAATCTTTTCGAATGTATATTGAGATAAAATATATCTCTACTGGTTTATACATCGGGTTCAAATGAATAGGAAAAAATCAAAGATATAAACAAAAAATGAAAGAGAGCGATTTTTTTTATTTGTTTAATCTTTTGTCAGCCTTTTGGATATATCTAATCCGGCTGATTATGGACGAAATACCTCGAATGTGTTATCGGTATAATAAATAATTATCTGAGTAATCTCTTTGCGTGGTAGAAATTTAGGTTCAACATTCTTTGTATCTGTTAATTGCGATGGATAATCCGGTGGGTTAAGTGTATTTTCCCTCGGTTTTTTCTCTTCTGTGGACTGTTCCTCGGGATTCACGCTATCCTGATGGAATAGATCGGGCTCACCGGAGGAGGGCTCTCTACTGAATCCCGGTTTATACATGTTACCCTCACCACTTAATAGCCATTCAGGATTAATATAATTCATTTCACCCAGAATCCGGGTCACCACATCTAAGCTGGGATTGTTTCTCCCATTGAGTATATGCGATATGATCGCCCTATTGATCTGTAGCCTATCAGCAAATTTAGCCGGGGTTAAATTCGCTTGATCCATGATACGCTTAATACGATCCTTCATAGTTTCATAGAATTAAAAAATGTAATCCGATACTAAATACAAATGTACACAATATTAATTACAAATGAAAATAAACCAAGGATAGAAAAGTTAACAACAAATGTTTCCCCGTGAATACATTTGTGAAACATATAGTGATTCCGAGTAAATATTCATATTGAGTTTTAGTTTACGTATAATCTATATTTGATTGATTATAAGCATATTTAATCACTTTTAAAACGGTGTTTTAACAATTTAAACCTGTTGTAATAACAGTTCACTCTCAATATAAAACCTGCACTTTACAATAACGAACTTATTATATGATTAATAGTATTTTAAGTGAATCAAAATACTACATGTGGCATTGTTAATGCACGTGATTCACAAAAGTGATTCACGGTAAAAATATGACTTTACTTGGCTTATACAAATGTATCCCTGCTATCTGTTTACATTTGTGGTGGCTTGTAATATACAAATGTATTGCGACGAATGTAAATTATTTCCACTACGTTTCTAAATTATTAGTTTTATCTGTTTCATTTTCTTTTTTATTATTTTATTTCTCTCTAATCACTATAAATGGATCGAGGTACATCCTACGAGTGGGATAGATTGCCTAGAGAGGGTTTAATTTGAAGTATAAAGCTGATAAATAGTTAATTAAACGCCTTTTTTATTGATTGAATTAGGGATGTGAAAAATAAGTATCTTCGATGAACCGTTATCCTTTCCAGATGTTTAGTAATAAGTAACTCAAGTCTCGCATGCCATACAACAACAGCTAAATCTTCGGCTGACAATGTTTTATGACCCGTTGCAGATTCATAGACTATCTGATAAATAACTTGCTTCGCTTCGAACAGCTTATCAGATCGCGCCTATTTCATCTAACGGGTACCCCATATAACATTTATAGGCCTCGTTTTTAGCTATAATTGTAATAATTGATGCATGCGAAACTTGAATAAGTAATTAAACAGCACTGAATATGATACATCGAAGGGTAATAATAATGTTAATGGTTTTTTTTGCTTTGGGAACCGTTCAATGTACTGGAGGAGCCCGTCAAAAACAAGATAATATGCAAACAACGGATCATTTAAAGGGTGGTAATGGAGAGCAGGAAACAGGTAAGACGCTTCATGATTTTACCGCGTTAGATATTCATGGAGATAGGTTTGATCTTGCCACGCTCAAAGGGAAGAAGGTACTGGTTGTAAACGTGGCATCCAAATGTGGCCTTACCCCCCAGTACGAAGAGTTGCAAGCTTTGTACGAAAAGTACAAAGACAATGATTTCGTAGTCATAGGATTTCCAGCGAATAATTTTAATGAGCAGGAACCCGGTACCAATGCCGAAATAATGGAGTTTTGCGGGGTCAATTACGGAGTCACCTTCCCTATGATGAGCAAAATAAGTGTGGCTGGTGACGATCAGGCACCATTATATCAATGGCTCACTCGAAAATCGGAAAATGGAATACTGGATCAGGAGGTGACTTGGAACTTCCAGAAATACATGGTGGATGAAGAAGGGAAGTTGGTAGATGTGGTATTACCAAGGGAAAGCCCAATGAGTGAGAAGATAGTAGACTGGATCACTGGGATATAGGGACAGAATCAATGCATGATCCGGTACACCAACTCTTTAAGCAGTTCTCCATGGGAGGCAGAGATGTTATCCACCCCTTTGGAGCGAGCATCAAAGGTTCTCAAATCGGAAATAATATCCATCACTTTACGGGCATTGTATTTGCGCACTCCCGTGAGGTAATCCCTCGCGAAATAGGAAGAACGAATGTTCAAGGCACTCATAATGCTTTGTTCATCTTTCCGAGGTAACCAAAAGCATTCCAGCAAGTTACTGAAATAATTAAACAACACGGTTATGGTAACCATAATGGGATGGTCTTTCGGGTTCATTCCAAAGTGATTCACGATACGGTTTGCCGTGAGCGTGTCCTTATGGATAATCGCTTTTTGTAGCTCAAAATTATTGTAATCTTTACTGATTCCCACGTTTTTCTCTATCAGATCTGAAGTAATCCGTCGAGCCCCCTCGTCGAGAGATATCTCCAATTTCTGTAGCTGAGGGATTAGTTTGCTTATATCATTTCCCACGTGATCGGTTAGCATTTGAGCCGATTTCATATCGATCCCGATCTCTCTCTCTTTGAACCATGAAGTGATAAACGCCGGGATCTGGTTTTCATACATCTTTTTTGATTCGAAGAGAACTCCCATCTTTTCGATACTTTTCACGATCGCTTTCCGTCGGTCGATCGTGCCGTGTTTGTAGCTGATCACAAGCACCGTGGATAGCATCGGATTCTTCGCGTATACCTCTATCAGCTCCAACTTATCGAGTTGTTGTGCCTCTCTGATAACCACGAGCTGTCGCTCGGCCATCATCGGGTATCGGCGTGCAGAGGAGATGATCGTGTTCACATCGGCATCTATCCCATAGAACGTATGTAGGTTAAAATCTTTTTCATGTTCCGTCAGCACGTTCTCCACCAACAAGTCGGTCAGGGCATCTATAAAGTAAGCCTCATCACCCATAAACAGATAGATGGGATGAAAACGGCGTTGTTGAATATCTTTTTTGATCGCGTCAAACGTCCATTTTGCAGGTGCAGCCATACGAGTGATTATTTTTACCAGTCAAACCTCAAGTGTTTAATGGTCGAACTTTGGTTTATGATGGAAGAGAGTGATTTAATACCGATCTTAACATGTTCTTCCACGAAATTTTCGGTGATCAATTGATCGCTTTTTTCTGTCTTTACCCCGCTCGAGATAAGCGGCTGATCGGATACCAGCAATAGTGCTCCCGTGGAAATATGATTGGCAAAGCCACAGGTAAAGAGGGTGGCTGTCTCCATATCTACAGCCATAGCGCGTATCTGCCTCAAGTAGCTTTTGAACTCATCGTCGTACTCCCATACACGCCGGTTGGTAGTGTAGACAGTACCTGTCCAGTAGTCGCGATTGAAGTCCCGTACGTTAGAAGAGACTGCTCGTAATAGGCTGAATGCCGGCAGTGACGGCACTTCCGGGGGGAAGTAGTCGTTGGAGGTACCCTCTCCCCGGATAGCCGCGATGGGAAGAATATAATCCCCCAGCCCGCTCCGTGCTTTTAATCCCCCGCATTTACCAAGGAAGAGCACCGCGGTAGGTGTTACGGCACTTAGCAGATCCATTACAGTGGCCGCGTTGGCACTACCCATCCCGAAGTTGATAATAGTGATTCCATTCGCGGACGCGTTCGGCATGTTGGCGTCTGCACCCACGACCGGCACTTGGAAATGATCGGCAAAAATTTCCACGTATTTTTGGAAATTGGTCAGAAGTATGAATTTTGTGAATTCATTCAACGCTCGCTTGGTATACCTGGGAAGCCAATTCTCTACAATTTCTTGTTTCGTTTTCATATATATTGTCTCCTTCTCGGGAAAAAGAGGTAATTTTGTCCGGTAGACACTACACAAAGATACAATGTACTCGTTAAACTTACCCTCTTTTGATGCTAAAATCAGAGAAAACGAACGCGGTTTGCAGATCTTCGATCCGTTGCGGAGAAAATACGTGGCCCTTACTCCCGAGGAGTGGGTACGGCAACACTTCGTTCATTACCTGATTTCTGAAAAAAAATACCCCGCTTCGTTGATCGCGAATGAAGCAGGAATAAAGTTGCATTCACTCACGCGTAGATGCGATACGGTGATCTATAACCAACAGTTAGAGCCAATGATGATCGTGGAGTACAAA
>CAYFMZ010000020.1:25028-27523 GCA_964344275.1 uncultured Proteiniphilum sp. | reverse complement strand
TACCGGCGTAAGAAACGGGGTGAGAAGCCCTTATTCAGCCCCAGCATATCGTGCATCACCAGCACTTGTCCATCCACGTAGGGCCCAGCACCGATACCGATCATCGGGATAGAGCGTTCTCTGGCGACCTCACCTGCCAACGAGGCGGGTATTTTTTCCAAGACAATGGAGCAGCATCCCGCCTCTTCCAAGAGCCGGGCGTCATTCAGCAACTTGCTAGACTCCTCTTCTCCCTTAGCCCGCAGCCCATAGGATCCATATTTGTTAATTGATTGTGGCATCAATCCCAAGTGCCCCATAATGGGTATACCCGCGCTTAAAATTGCTTTTACAGACTCGATAATCTCTTCCCCACCTTCCAGTTTAAGGGCATCGGCTTCTGTTTCGCGCATGATCTTGACCGCGTTGGCTACTGCCTCCGCCGGGCTCGCGTGGTAGCTCCCGAAGGGCATATCGATCACCACCATGGCTCGTTTCACTCCATTCATAACTGATCGGCCATGGTAGATCATCTGGTCCACGGTCATGGGCAGCGTGGTACGGTTCCCGACCATGACATTCGAAGCCGAGTCGCCCACTAAAATGGCATCAATACCTGCCTGGTCAATCACTTGAGCCATAGAGTAATCGTACGCGGTAAGCATGGAAATCTTCTCTCCTTGCTGTTTCATCTCCCTCAATCGCAGGGCAGTCACCTTCTTCGTGTTGTTAGCCACTAGGTACCCTTTTTTTTCTTCTGACATCTGAATTGTTGTTTGGTTATCGTCGTTACGCGAAGTTACCTTTTTTCCAGCAGAAATACTAAAAGAAAAGCCGGAAGCAATGCTCCCGGCCTCTATGAATTATAGTATGCACCAATTACAACAACGGTTCATTACCTTGTTCAAGTGCTCAATCACTAGTTAAAACCTGTATCCTAAGGTAAGCAATCCACGGATGTTGTTGTTCTTCAACTCGAACGGGCTTGCATCAACCATCAATTCTTGGCGCCCCTCCGTGAAGAGGTTGGAGAATGGGTAGAGGTCGTCCTTCTGCGTTTTGTAGACGATAGCCGCATCCAGATAGAAATTCTGATTGAAACGGTAGCCCACACCCCCGGTGAAGTAGTTGGTGTCTCCTTCCATTCTGTAAATGGTGTTTGAGTTACGTATCACAGCGTCTCCCTTTTCACTGAATTCCGCGTCATAAGGATTTTGCATCCACGCGTATCCGAGTCGTCCATACAACTGGGGAGTTAGTCGATACTCCATCCCTACTTTAATGGTTGACGCCGGTTTAAAATCGCCCGAGATGTACTCGTTATCGGTGTCATACCAATTCTCCGGATCGGGTGAGTTAGCCGGAATACTTAGTCTCATGTTGCTATAGTTCACCAGTTCATAATCCATACTGGCAATAAACCGGTTACCCAAAACCCCCGCGATGCTCGCTACAAACTTGCCGGGTGTCTTCAGGTCGTAATTATTGGTAAAGCGTGCCGAAAAAGTTTGTCCCGGTTCATAGTCCGGATCGTCCACGTAAGCCCCTAGATCGTCGTCCACTTCTGCCTCGTACGTTTCCGTTAACGCGTACCAGGTGGGCGTATGGTAGGCTATTCCCAGCCTCAACTCATTTACAGGGCGGTAAATGGCACCAAATTTAGCACTTACCCCTGCCCCGCTCGTTGTAAGCCAGTTCGTTAATGTATACCCTCCTTCGTTAAAATCTTCCAGGTAGTCTGAAACGAGGTTATAGGAAATATCTTTGATCGTAAGCGACAATCCTAAGTTCAGCACACCGTTCACGGTAGTTCCCACGGTAAAGTCGTAATTGTCAATATATCCTCGTTCTCTGGTTCGTATTTCGTTGATAGGGCGTTGTCCGCGGGTATCCAGTGGCGTGTAATAATATCCCAGATCATCCTCCTGTGGATTAATGAGGTAAGAGTTAAATCCTAACACCGATAGCCACGGTTCCGTGACAAACGGATTGGGCAGGTTTTCACCCATCTCCAAAAACTGGGGATCAATCCCCTCGCTTCGGTCAGCAATATAATCCATCAGTGAATTATTGGGGCTGCCGATAGCCGATATATCTTTATCGAACGATTTGATTTTGTTGTAGGTGAATCCGAAGTTTATAAGTGGGATAACGTCGTTTCTTAACGGGAAGTAACCCACGAAACCCAAGTTATCCAGATTGAACCTTGTATGGTTCGAATTGTTGTTTCCAACAGATGATCTTTCCCCAGATAGGTTCAGGGTACCCACTACCTCCGAGCTACGGTATACCGCGATTCCCGCGGGGTTAATGGATACACCGGTCTGATCGCCTCCCAATGCTCCAAATGCTCCTCCCATTGACATCGCGCGAGCCGTACCATAGAGATCTTCCCTACTGAAACGGTGTGCATCAATCTCTCCCTGTGCTTGCAGGAACATGGAAAAGAGAATCATGAAAGTAAATATACTGGTGATTTTTCTCATACAATTGTTCATTTTCGTGTAGTATATTAT
>CAYFMZ010000020.1:6917-24928 GCA_964344275.1 uncultured Proteiniphilum sp. | reverse complement strand
TGTAATACCATGGACTGTGCCATCCGTACCATCCACCGTACCATCCACCGTACCATCCACCGTACCACGGTGAATGCCATCTGCTATAGTACCATGGGCTATGCCAGCCATACCAGCCGCCGTAATACCATGGATCGTACCAAGGGTAATAAGAGCCCCAACCCCATCCCATAGAGAGATGGCTGTTCCAACCCCGGTTATTGTATCCATCATAAATATCGTCGCCCACGTAAACGATCACTTCGTCGGCACCGGTAATCCTGATGCTCGATTCGGGTTCATGAAAGCGCACGATCCGGTCGGTATACTCGTACTCCTCATACGTGTTAGCGTCATCAGAGTACTGTAGTTCATTCGATTGTATTGTATCATTGCCGCGGCGGTTGTATTCGTCGATATCTCTGCCATTGGCCATTACTTCCATACCGGAAGCGTCACCTTGAACGATGACCACTCTCTTTTTTTGTGGTTCATCTTGTTCATGGCGTACGACCGCCCGCTCGTTTCGAGATTGGGTAGGATCCGCGTAGATATCGTCCCACTCTTGTGCGAAACCAGTCAAGGGTATAACCGTCAACAAAACCGCTAAAAATAAGTTTTTAGTTTTCATAGTCTCTCCCTTTTTATATTGTTTGTAAATTATTCTATTCATCACTCCTTTGACTTAATCGATCCACGATAGTTTAATTCATCAGTATAATTCATCGCATCATCTTGACGGCACTTTATCCTAGAAATACAAATATACGAATTGATGCACAATAAAAGACACTCATTCTAATAGAAAGATGCGCGATAGATGAAAATGTTGCGTCATTCATGGTTAAAAAAACGAAAACCGATCAGCCGATTTCAATTTCTAGCGATTTCAATTTCTAGACCATCGTGTGCCAAAAAAATATTTAACGGTAACTCTTTTTCTACCTGAGCATGAAGCCCCATTTCATGGCTGATATGGCTGAAGTAGGCCGTGCGAGGATTGATTCGTCTCGTGAGATTTAACGCTTGATCAAGTGTCTGGTGCGAGATATGCTCTTTTTTCCGGAGTGCGCTGATTACGAGCGTATCCAAGCCGACCAGTTTATCCAGCTCCTCTTCGGGAATCGTTTTCACATCGGTAAGGTACGCGAAATTCCCAACGCGGAATCCTAAGATAGGTAGTTTATAATGCATCACCCGGATAGGTGTTATATCGATTGCTCCCACGTGAAAAGTCTCCTCATGGTTGATTCTCTTTACATTGATATCTGGCACTCCTCCATATCCGTGTGAGGTAAAGCAGTAAGGTATTCGTTGCCTGATCACCTCCTCCAAGTGCGCTTCCATGTACAGGTCTACGGCACCGAAGCGAGAAAATGGCCTCAGGTCGTCAATTCCTCCCACATGGTCATAATGCTCGTGTGTGAACAGGTAGCCGTCTATTTTTCGATGGGGAAGGTGCATTACCTGCTGCCTGAAATCAGGGGTGCAATCGATCATTAGGAGGGTATCGCCCACTTCGATACGCACGGATGAACGCAATCGTTTATCGCGCGGGTCGTTGGAAGTACATACCTCACATTGACAGCCTATCTGGGGCACTCCTGTTGAGGTACCGGTACCTAAAAAACGTACTTTCATACACTCTGATTCATAAAAAGGACTACCCCTACAGGGCAGTCCTTTTTTTGTATATTGTGCCGATCCAAAGAGGTTTTCCTGACTTTATTTCAGCATTTAATAGCATCTCTTCCGATCTGTCGAAAAATTAAAACTGTCTTTCCAAGATCCAGAGATCATTGAAGGGTACCCCGTAAGTTCTTCTGAGGTACTCGGTATCTCCTTTCGCGGAATAGGTCCTGTGAATTTCATCCCGCTTTCTTGCAGCCTGATCCCTGTCGTCGTAGCTTGCCACGATGACACGGTACATCCCCTGTTCGTTTTGAGCGAGAATCACGTTATGCCCCTCATTTTCCATACGTGCTTTCAGCGACTCCGCGTTAAGCTTCACACTCAGTGAAGCGATTACCACGTTATATCTCCTCAATCCGGCGGCATCGGTGGGATAGACGGCTTCTACTTTCTCTTTTCTTACCGAGACCTCTACCGGCGGCAAGGAGCCGGCATCTTTTACCACGGTGGTAGGCTGCGAGGCGGATTGCTGCATCTCCCTCTCTTTGGCAGCTTCGTATACTTGCTTATAAGCGCTTTGCTTGGGCTTGCACGAAGCGCCTAATACCAGCAGAGCAGCTAAAACCAATGCAAAATGGAATCGTTTCATGTGGGTAAAATTACTTGTAATTATTCAAATATTTAGTTTTAGTATCTTGATGCAAAGATAATAAAGAAGGTGTTCATTACGCGCCCAAGGATGTGAAAATTAATTAAATCAAAACCAGCCGGTCGCCACTTCTCTAATTCGGTGTTGCTGCCTATCGTGGCAGTTGTATCGGTTTGGGTGTGATATCTATCATCCCAGGTGCTTCTATATTCCATATAAAGGCAGTATCTCTATATATAGTGCCCGGTTTAGCAAAGAGGTATATCTCCCACGGCCCCTCTTGAAGCCCGGGGAAGAGGAACATACCATCCTCTTCGGGTATCGTGATCAAGGTATCCGGGTCCTGTATCACTACGACGGACGCGGTGGCGATTGTAGGGGCTACATACCCGCGCAGTGAACTGCCATATGTTTCGGAAAAGGCACGTGCGACAGGGTACAAGAAATAGTTGCCGTCCGCCTCCCATATGGACAACGCGGCGTTCACGTCGATTACCAAGCCGGAAATAACGTTCGGCATTATCACGATCGGCTCTACTAAGTCGATCTCCACCCCATCGATTATCTCGGGTGGGTAATGCAAGGAATAGATGGCATCGGTCACGGTGTGGATACGGCTATTGTTCCCAAACACCAGCCTCGCGCTTTGAATTGTCTTCCCGGCAGGAAAATACTGGTTGACGATCTCAAGGCTCTTCCCATTCATCCATTTCAACAAGTTGTATTCTCCCCCCGTGTAATCCAGCGTCACCCACTCCCCTTCCATGCTCACGTTGTCGGTGGCATACACAGAAATCTCCCGGATATCCAAGTATAGTTCCCTAATGGTTATGTCGGTTGCATCGGTGAGTTTCACCCGTAACCGGCCCGCGTTTACACTTGGGTCGTTCTTCTCGCACGAAGGCAAGAGAACAAGGAGAAAGAGCAGGGTTACGAGAAGATATTTGTTCTGCATAGTTGGTGGAATCACGTTGAGTAATTATAAAAGCAAAGGTACATAAAACCGCAACCTACGTGCTATGAAAACCTTTAATTTTACTGAAGGGAATCTAAACAAAAACTACCGGGAACTGTTATTAACGGTGAGTATTGGAAAAAAATTAAAAAATGAAAACAATAGCTACCCCGTTTCTTTATCTTCTATTATCGTTGGTACTTCTTTTCACCTTGTCATGCAACCAATCGGGCAAAACGAATCAGGAGCAAGATCCCGTCACTACCGGTACGACAGGGTCAAAACAGCAGACCGCCATGGAATTGCATGATAAGCTGATGGCTTCGTTTGGAGAAGACTGGATGGAACGAGAATCTGACCCGAACCTTTATCCGACCTATTATGGAGGATCGTTTATCGACAACAACGGTACATTCGTGATCGCGGTCACCGGGAACAGGGATGCAAACAACCAGCGGTTAATCGAGATCCTCGGCACCGACAACTTCAACGTGGAGACAGTGGAATACTCCTATCGACAGATGATGCAGGTAATGGACCGTATCGACGAGTTCCTCATCAACGCCTCTATCCCCGAGGATCATCCAGTGATGTCCCGTTTTGCAGGCGCGTACCCCGATGTGATGGATAACCGCGTGAAGGTGTTATTGACCACGGTGAACGAGGAGGCCATCAACGCGTTTAAACGGGATATTTCAGATTCTCCCATGGTGCAGTTCGAACAAGGAGAGATCCCTGAATTATTTTAACGCAATCCAGAGCCCTCTCCTTTAATTTTATTAGCCTCTTCCATCTTTTTAGATGAATGAAGTGGCTTAATTCGTGTTTTGGCTTACGCTTGGCAGAGGCAAGAGACCAAGTTTCGGTCGCCGTACGCGTTATCTACCCTTGCCACGTTTACCCAGAACTTGTTTTCTCTCACGTAGGGCAACGGGTATGCTGCCTTGCTTCTTGGATAATCGTGCTTCCACTCGTCGGCTACCACCTCATACTCGGGGTGAGGTGCGTTCACCAGTACGTTATCCTCTCGGGTGTACTCTCCCCTCGACACCTCAATGATTTCCGCGTGTATCTGCAACATCACCTCTACAAACCGATCCAGTTCTGCAAGGCTTTCGCTTTCGGTAGGCTCCACCATCAGGGTACCCTGCACTGGGAAGGAGAGCGTGGGTGCATGGTAACCGTAGTCGATCAGCCGCTTGGCGATATCGGTCTCGGTGATGCCCGACACCTCTTTCAAGCCTCGGCAATCGAGGATGAGCTCGTGCCCCACCCTTCCGTTTGCCCCACGATAGAGAACCCCGTAGCTATCGTCGAGTTTTTCCGTTAAGTAGTTCGCGCTTAGGATGGCTGCCTCTGTGGCCTCTTTTAGCCCATCAGCACCCATCATCCGAATATAGCCGTAGGTGATGGGCAGTACTCCAGCGCTGCCGTAGGGTGCTGCCGACACCGTGTTTTTGTCGTTCGAGAACATCACCGGGTGTCCCGGTAGAAAAGGTGCCAAGTGTTCAGCCACACATATAGGCCCTACCCCAGGCCCTCCTCCTCCATGGGGAATGGCGAATGTTTTATGTAGGTTCAGGTGGCACACGTCGGCACCGATTGTTCCTGGGTTTGTGTATCCTACCTGTGCGTTCATATTGGCACCATCCATGTACACTTGGCCTCCCGCTTCGTGAATAAGCCGGCACATCTCTTTGATCTCCGCCTCGAATATCCCGTGCGTGGAGGGATAGGTTATCATGAAGGCTGCCAAATCGCTTTCGTGTTGCTCAATCTTTTGTCTCAGGTCGTCCATATCCACGTTCCCTTTCGCGTCACTGGCCACAGTGACTGGCTTGAAGCCCGCCTGAACAGCGCTGGCCGGGTTGGTGCCGTGCGCCGATGCCGGGATGAGTACTGTTTTGCGGTCTCCTTGCCCGGTGCTTTCGAGGTAGCTGGCAATGGTAATTAGACCGGCGTATTCCCCCGCGGCACCCGAGTTGGGTTGTAGGCTGGTTGCCGCGAACCCCGTGATCTCGGCCAGCATCTCCTCCAGCTCCTCGATCATCTGCCGGTAGCCGGCTGCTTGATCTGTCGGCGCGAAAGGGTGTATTTTTTGAAACGCGGGATGCCCTAGTGGCAGCAGCTCCGATGCCGCGTTAAGCTTCATAGTACAAGAACCTAACGAGATCATCGAGTGCGCCAGCGAGATATCTTTTCGTTCCAGCCTCTTGATGTAGCGCATCAGTTCCGTTTCAGTTTGATAGCTGTTAAACGTGGGATGCGTAAGAAATTCCGAACTTCGAAGTTGTTGTTCTTTTAGCGATATTTTCTTAGGAAGCTTGTCGAACTCGCACACCTTGGAGCTGCCCACGGCCATGGCAAAGACCGCTAAAAGTTCCTGTGCACGCTTCTGGTTGGTTGTCTCATCTATGCTGATGCCTACCTCGCCGCTGTCGAAGTAGCGGAGGTTGATCTTGCTCATCTCGGCATTATTCCGGATATCCTGCACAGAAACACCTTCGGGAAGAGCCACTTTCAACGTATCAAAAAAGCTACTGTTCAACTGATTGTACCCCATCTCCTGTAGCTCTTCGTTTAGGAGTGAGGCTATGGAATGGATGCGTTGAGCTATTCTTTTTAGCCCTTCGGGGCCGTGATACACCGCGTAGAACGATGCCATGGTAGCCAGAAGTGCTTGTGCCGTACAGATATTGGATGTGGCCTTCTCCCGCTTTATATGTTGCTCACGGGTTTGCAATGCCATCCGCAGAGCCTCTTTTCCATGCACGTCCTTGGAGATGCCGATGATCCGGCCCGGTATGAATCGCTTGTACTCCTCTCGAGTGGCAAAAAACGCCGCGGAGGGCCCCCCGTAGAACATGGGTACCCCAAAACGCTGGCTGCTACCGAAGGCGATATCTGCCCCCCACTCGCCCGGGGGCGTTAACATCACCAAGGCCATCAGGTCGGTCGCCACGGCAACCTTACAGCCTGCTTCTTTCGCTTTTTCCACGAATCCACGATAATCTTTTACACTCCCGTTGCTATCGGGATATTGCAGGATGGCACCAAAGACCGGTGTATCAAACGCGAACTCTTTATAGTCTCCTATCACCACTTCAATACCCACCTGCTCCATGCGTCCACTGAGCACGGACAGTGTTTGTGGAAAAATACGTTTGTCCACGAAGAGGGTCTCCACGTTCTCTTTAACCTGCGCGCGATCCCGTAGCCCGTACATCATGGTAGCTGCTTCTGCTGCAGCGGTTGCCTCGTCCAATAGGGAGCTGTTGCTCAACGGCAAACCGGTAAGTTCACTCACCACGGTCTGGAAATTAAGCAGTGCTTCTAACCTGCCTTGTGAGATTTCTGCCTGGTAAGGAGTGTATGATGTGTACCATACCGGGTTTTCGAACACGTTACGGTAGACAGCTGCCGGGGTGATGGTGTCGTACCAACCCATCCCGATGTAAGAAGCGTATATTTGGTTTTGCGCGGCCAGTCGTGCGATCTCTTCGGCGTACTCCTGTTCCGATAGTGCTTTAGGGAGCGATAAAGGGGTTTTTAGGCGAATATTAGAAGGAATGGTTTCATTGATTAACTCATCCATGCTAGAGAGTCCGATCGACTCGAGCATCTTTTTTTTCTCGGCTTCGTTGATGCCGATATGTCGATTTTTAAATTGTTCCATTTTCATTGTATAGGAGTGATTATCTTATCTGTCCCACGAAGGGGTTGTTCTTTTTTTCGTACCCGATGGTAGTTGAAGGGCCGTGACCAGAATAAACCACTGTTTCATCGGGCAGTGTGAATAGCTTCTCGTGAATCCCAGTTACCAGATCGTCGTAACTTCCACCATATAGATCTGTACGCCCGATGCTGGAGTGGAAAAGCACGTCGCCACCAAACAAGCTGCCGCTGGAAGCACTATAAAAAACGATGCTGCCCGGTGAGTGACCTGGAATATGGAATATTTCAAGCGTTTGGTTACCGAATGAAATCGCGTCGCTCTCATTCAGATACTGACCAATCTCCGGCTTTAGATCGGTATCCATGGGTGGCAGTCCAAACTGCTGTAGTTGCCTCGGGAGATCTTTCAAGAGATAGACATCGCCTTGATGGCACGACAAGGGAACTCCAAAGCGTGATGCGACTAAGTTTACTCCAAAGAGGTGGTCGAAATGGAGGTGCGTGTTGAGCAGATGTTTCACCTCAAGTCCCTGATCGATAATATAATGGATCAACTCCTCTTTTTCATCGGCATAAAAACAGGCCGCGTCAATTACAACGCACTCTTTGGTTTCGTCGTGTAGCACGTAGGTATTTACACCTAGCGGATTAAATTCGAATGCTTTGATTCTCATTGAATGGAAAAAGTTACAATTTCAAATTGGGTTTCATTACAAAAGTAGCAAAATCTTTTCAATTAACTCAACGGCACGTACACTAGCTTCTTCGTTTGGAAGAATGGTTCAGGGAAATAGTCGCTTAACGAGGTTACTTCAACGATCTGTTTAAAAGGTTTGATTTCGTTGGACAGATCTCCTCCTTTTAGACAGATTACTCCGTTGGGGAGAGCGTTGAGTTGCTCATGGGACACATTTTTCCGTGTAGATTTAATTAGGTCTGGCAAGGGCATTACGGCTCGGCTGACAATAAAATGAAACTTTCGCTTCTCCTCCTCTACTCGAGCGTGAATGAGCTCCACGTTGGTGAGGCCTACTGCTTTTGATACCTCGGTAGCTACCCGAATTTTTTTCCCGATGCTATCCAGTAACAGGAACTTCACTTCGGGAAAGAAGATGGCAAGAGGGATTCCGGGAAATCCCCCGCCCGTGCCCACATCCATAACGGTTGTACCGGGGACAAACCGAATGTATTTGGCAATAGCCAACGAATGCAGTACGTGGTGCAAGTAGAGGTTTCCAATATCTTTACGGGAAATCACGTTGATGCGTGAGTTCCAATCGACATACAGGTCATACAGCACTCCGATCTGATCCTGCTGTTGCAGGTTAAGCTCCGGGAAATAGGTGGTTATTGCTTTCACTTCAGATCAGCCAGTTTAGCCGCGGGTGTATAATCTCTCAGTAGGGAGCGAATAGCGGTATAGGGAATAAATACTTCGGGAGCATCCAGCTGGTAAGCCGAATATTCCCCTTTATTATAGGTGTAGATAATACCTTGGTCGGTTAATAGAAAGTTTTTATTGGGGATGATCTCCCGGATTCCGAAGAAACCAAGGTCTTCCAATTCCTCCACGCTCTTCACGCTATTCTCTTCCAACAGCGACGCGATAATCAGGTTTTGAAGTGCCTGATCATATCCCGCCCTGAACAGTTCATTCTCGGTGACTTGTTGCCCGTTAGTCACGTCGATCACGTAATTGTGGTAAGAGACATAGGATGTAGCACCGCCCTTGTTATTCGATTGTTGTACTTGAAAGGAGATGACGCCGTAACGGTTATAAATAATACTATTAGAGAGGGTTTCGTAATAGGAGTAAAAACTTTCATTCACGTCATGCTCGCTATCCGCCAGGTCGATACCGGGGATCAGCGCGTTTAACTCCATCATATCACTTACCGCGTCACGGTATGTTTCGGCATCGTAGCTATAATTTTCGATATAGTTCTCCACGTAAGCTTCCACTGCCTGTTGAGGGAGTAAGCTACTGTATGATGCCCCCAGCATATTTTCTATAAAGAAAAGCTGTAGGGTATCCGGATTCACGCCAGTGCTTGTGATCGGGTAGACAAATTCTACCCGAATATCACAATAAGGATTGGTGGAATCTCCTTCTAAATGGCTTCGTTTGACTACCTGGACGGTATCAAAATCGGCACTCTTCTCGGCAGTCATCGTTCCGCCTCCTCTATCGAGGCACGACATCATACCAAGTGACACGGCAATCAGCAGTGTGAAACCAGACAGTAATTTCGATCTCTCCATAAATGTTCGTTAAAGACAGACTATTTCTTCGTTCAAGATAGCTAAAACAGGTTTTATCTCTGTGTTCACTAATCGAAAAAGTTCGTTAAGTGGATGCAAAATTACACTTTTTATCGGGATTTCACCAATATCAGTACGCGTGTCCGTCCGATTCGAGGTCACTCGTACTTAATTTTTTCTTCTCCAGTGCTCCCCAGGCGTAGACAATATAGCCTGCCACTATCGGAACAAGTAAGGAGACGCCTGCCATTACGGAGAGCGTGAATTGGCTCGACGAGGAGTTGTAGATGGTGAGCGAACTCTGTAGGTCGATAGACGATGGGTAGTACGCGGTATTATTAAATCCCGCTACCAGGAATAACATCATGACGGTGACCACTGCTCCGGCTCCCGCGAACCAGATTCCTTTTTTGAATTTCGGGTTAAAGGCGGTATTGAAGATGCCATACAAGACCGCCAGTACGCCCAACACGAATAGAACTAGCACCACCGGCAACTCGATAAAGTTTGTCAAGTACTTCATCGGTTCCATGTAGATCTCACTGGTTACCGGGTTAACGGCATACCCATCCGCTACGAGCGTCCAAATAAGGAAGATCAGGAAGAAGGCCACGAAAGGGATCCCGTTGTAGAGCACGAACTTTCTTGACCGTTTCTCCAACACCGCGTGATCGAGCCGATTGAGAAAGAAGAGGCTTGCCATGGTGCGGGCCAAAAATAGGATAGCCAGCCCTAAGGCGATATTTCTTGGATTGCCCAGCAGTTCAATGCCCATAAGTGGGTTTTGCCACTGGCTGATAACCGGCCCCGCGTTCCCTAATCCGGCGATATTCCCTTTTCCTACCGTGAACTCCGACCCGGTGAAGAAGCTGGCAGCGATTACTCCAAGAAGGAAGGTGCCGATCACCCCGTTTAAAAAGAGCAGGATCCGGTACGTTTTTACCCCGAAGATATTTCCGGGTTTGGATTGAAACTCGTAGGACACCGCCTGTACCACGAAACTGAAAAGCATTATCATCCATGCCCAGTAAGCACCTCCAAAACTGGTGGAATAAAATAGCGGGAATGAAGCAAAAAAAGCACCGCCAAAGACAACCAGCGTGGTGAACGTGTACTCCCACTTGCGCCCGAGGGCATTAATCAATAGTTTCTTCTCGTCTTCCTTCCGAGATAACGAGTTCAACATCGATTGCCCTCCCTGCACGAACATAAGGAAGACCAGCAAGCCTGCCAGGAGCGACATGATTATCCACCAGTATTGTTGTAGAAATTCGTATGTGATCATTGTGTTGAGTTTTTATAAGTTGAACCATCCATAAAGATCAGGCTATTTCGGGAGCTGATACTTCCACCGTTTCGTTCTCATCCGGTTCGGGGCCCTTCTTGATCTGTTTCACCATGATCGTGATGTTCGCCACCAAGAGCGCGGTGAAGAGTATAGCGAACATGGTAAAGGTGGTGATGACATGCCCCGTGGAGACAGCCGATGCGGCTATTTGTACCGGTAGGATATCTTGTATCGTCCAAGGTTGCCTACCCATCTCCGCCACTATCCACCCTAACTGGCCAGCAATATAGGTCAGCGGTATACTCCATAGTGCCACGTACTGTAGCCACTTGGTATGGCGCAGGTCTTTCTTGTAAATGAAATAGAGCACCACGAGGAAGAAAAGGATAAAATACATCCCTATGATCACCATGAGATGGAAACTGTAAAACGTGATGGGAACGTGTGGAATGATATCCTCCCCTGTATCCAGGTATCCATATCCAAAGTGGGCGTAGTTTTCTTGTAGGATAGCCTCGTGATTGGCCGCGTCGGTATCGCGACCTTCTTGCTTGGCTGTTTGGTAGTCGGCCAGTGCTTGGATGGCTATCTTACCGCGTGCCTGCCGCTCTTCGAACGACAAGGCAGTACTGCCGTCCGGAAGCGTGTAACCTCCATCTACGATATCTTTGATACCGGGCACGAACGCGTTGAAATCCCTGTACCCCAGCAGCGAAAGCAACTTGGGTATCTCCAATTTGAAAATATAGGGGTTCGCGTCGTCGTCGTACGCGCTCTTTGCCGGGTTAAGCATGCCGATAGCAACCAATCCCGCTCCCTCTTTACCCTCGTAGAGCCCTTCCATAGCTGCCAATTTCATCGGTTGCTTTTGCGATACCTGATAGGCCGATCCGTCACCCGTAACAGCCAGCATGATAAAGGTCGCTAACCCAATAAAAGAAGCTATTTTGATACTTTTTAACGCGAAGTCAACGTGCCGCTTTTTGAGCAAGTACCAACAGGATACCCCTACCACGAAAGAGGCACCCACCGCGAAGGAGGCAAAGACAGTGTGTAAGAATTTATTGTAAGCTACCGGCGAGAGTACCACGGCCCAAAAATCGACCATCTCGTTGCGCACGGTGTCGGGATTGAACTCCATCCCAATGGGGAATTGCATCCAGGCATTGGCCACTAAGATCCAAAACGCGGATAAGACAGCACCCACGAATACCAACCAGGTAGATAAGAGGTGTACCCGTTTACTTACCCTGTTCCACCCGAAAAACATCACAGATACAAAGGTCGCCTCCAAGAAGAAGGCAACAATCCCTTCAATGGCAAGTGGAGCACCAAAAATATCGCCCACGAACCAGCTATAGTTAGACCAGTTGGTGCCAAACTGAAATTCCAGGATAATACCCGTGGCTATCCCGATGGCAAAATTGATACCGAAAAGTTTCTGCCAAAATTGGGTGATATTTTTCCATTTTTCATCCCCCGTTTTCACGTAAATGCTTTCCATGATAGCCATGATAAGGGCAAGCCCGATCGTGAGTGGGATGAAAATCCAATGATAGCCGGCCGTGAGCGCGAATTGTCCCCTTGACCAATTTACTGAAGACATACTTAGTAGTAAATCCATAAATGTGAAAATTTAGCTTGATTACTCGATAGACTTATGCTTGGCCAATCCCGCCAATGGGTGGTAAAAACCCGGGGTCATTTTGTATCCTGATCGGCCCGTTGTGTTGCTCGAACTTAACGATGTTATCTTCTAAAGCCTTTAACAAGCGTTTAGCGTGCTCTGGCGTAAGGATAATTCTCGACTTCACTTTTGCTTTGCTTACGCCGGGGACCATTCGGATGAAATCGATAACAAACTCCGACGTGGAGTGTGAAATGACTGCCAAGTTGGAGTAGGTTCCCTGCGCCATCTCTTCGCTCAATTCAATTTGAATTTCATTCTCTTTTTTTATTTGTTCCATTGCTTACGTGATTTTTTTCTACACCGTACCTGTAATGTTCTCAATAAGGGATATTTAACAAATTATTCGTGAGAAATTAGCCCGCGTGACCCTATAATCACCGCCTATACCTCATCGACAAAATACATAACTATTAAAAATATATAAAACAAAGAAATATAATTTTTCTGAATCTGCAAAGGAAATAGGGATATTATTGAATTTTTTCTTTAATTCATCTCACTCTATATAGTGAAATGACGCATTTTTGGGTTATCCACGAACAATGAGAAGATTAATTCGTGTGAAACCTCCTAATTCAAGTTTCGCATACATTACAACTATAGCTAAATTTCACTGAAGTTAGATTATTTCTACGCTCAACATAGCTAAAACAAGTTTTATCTCTTATCAGATCGCGCCTATTTCATCTAACGGGTACCCCATCTAACATTTATAGGCCTCATTCTTAGCTATAATTGTAATAATTAATGCATACGAAACTTGAGCTCCTAAATTAAATTTTCGAGTAATGAGCTAAGCGAATCTTTCGCGTCCCCCAGCAGGAGATGCACTTTTTCATCTTGTTTATAAAGAGGGTTATCCACTCCCGAGTATCCTGGGTTCAAGTCGTAGTTGCAGATGATGATCTCTTTCGCGTGATCCACGTTCAACACAGGCATCCCATAAATCGGGGTATCTTTCGCGTCTCGTGCAGCAGGGTTAATCACATCGTTGGCACCAATGACGATGACTAGGTCGGTCGTGGCAAAATCATCGTTCACAGCATCCATCTCGAATAGCTTATCGTACGGCACGTCGGCCTCCGCCAATAGCACGTTCATATGCCCTGGCATCCGTCCAGCTACCGGGTGAATGGCGAACTTCACCTCCGCCCCATTTTCCTCAAGCTTGTCGGCCAGCTGTCGCACGAGGTGTTGCGCCTGCGCGAGCGCCATCCCGTATCCCGGGACGATAATCACCGCTTTGGCTGCCGCGAGGACCTCATCATGGGAGGGGCGAACGGGTTTTGGCTCGGTTGGCTCGTTGACGGAGCTCCCCTGCTCTTCCTTGGGGAGCGGATCCGACGCTATCTCTTCCTCAATATATAGATGCACTGTATGTACAGGTTGGTGCGACGATGTTGTTGATGTTTTACCGGTAAGGATCTCTTTCAAACCCCGGTTCATCGCCCGGCACATCACTTGCGTGAGAAGGAGCCCCGACGCGCCGACGATCCCGCCGACAGATACCAGCAGAAGGTTGTTTACTGCCATGCCCGCGATGGCTCCCGCCACTCCACTCAACGAATTGAGCAACGAGATGGTTATGGGCATATCTGCTCCTCCTACCCGCACGGCAAAAGCCACACCAAAGAAAGAGCTGATTAGAATGCTTATGATCAGAATGATAACAGTGGATTCTGTAGAAAGCGTCTCTCCCGCGAACCCGGTAAACAGTGTGATGGCGCCCAGTGCAACCAAGCTGGTCGTGAGTAGGGACGTGTGATTCTTCCACTTAACCGGTTTTTGAGGAAGAAGATGGTGCAATTTACCAGCGGCTATTAAACTCCCGTTGAGGGTCACTAGCCCCACGATAATTGCCAACACCGAGGTCACATTCATAAAAACGGGGTAACTGTATGTGAGGACACCGATCCCCAACAGCGTGAGGATTCCTACCAATGCCGAAGCAAATCCACCCAATCCGTTAAGGAGTGCCACTAATTGCGGCATCTGTATCATTTTCACTCTAGCGGCAAGGGCTGCTCCCACCAGTATACCCATCAGCATAAAGGCGAATATGCTCCACGCGGAAAGGATGTCATTATATATAAGGGTGACCGAGACGCCTAACAGGAGGCTCACAGCGCTAATCAAGTTTCCTGCCACGGCCGTTTTCACTTTACTCATCAGTGAGATGCCAATCAAAACGGCCATGGAGAGAACTGCGCAAGATATAAGGTATAGTGTACTACTCATGGTTTGGTCGTTTTTTCTTTTTATCAAACATCTTCAACATTCGATGGGTTACTCCAAATCCGCCCACGATATTTATCGTGGCGGCAATCACGGCGATTCCCCCGAGGAGTTGTCCTAAAACCAATTCGCCCTGTTTCGCGGCGATATAAGTAAAGCCAACCACTGTAAGAGCTCCTAGTAGAGTTATTCCCGAGAGGGCGTTCATTCCAGACATCAGCGGGGTATGCAGCAACGGGGGGACATTCTTGATGATCAAGTAGCCAACGACAGTGGCGGCTACAAAGACGAGTAATAGTATAATGGGATGCATAGGCTAATTTTTTAAGCGATTGACATGGCTTCGCGAGCTCCTTCGTGTACCACTTCTCCCTCTTTGGTAACCAAGATCGAACGGGTAATCTCATCATCCATATCCAGTACTATTTCTCCATCGCGGATAAGATAGCTCACCAGGTTATAGACATTTTGTGAAAACATCCAAGTGGAACTCGTGGGGATCAGTCCGGGGATATTCTTGATCCCACAGATGGTCACACCATGTTTCACCTCTTTGGTTGCCGGAGGGGTGATCGCGCAGTTGCCCCCTTGGTCGATGGAGACATCCACTATCACCGAACCGTTTTTCATCTCCTTCACCATCTCTTCGGTAATAAGGATGGGAGCCACCTTACCGGGTATCAGCGCGCTCAGGAACACGATATCCATATCATGGATCACTTTCCGGAGTTCCTCTCTTTCCCTTTCGATCCACTTATCGGGCAGTTTCTTAGCGTATCCACCCTCTCCTATCGCGATTTCGGGTGGAACACCTGATTCAATCACTTTGGCACCTAAGCTTTTTGCCTGTTCATTGGCTTCTGCCCGGATATCCATGGCATACGTTACTGCACCAAGCCGCTTGGCCGTAGCTAACGCTTGTAGCCCAGCTACCCCCGCGCCGATCACCAGCACGTTGGCCGGTTTTAGCATTCCTACGGCAGTAAACATTTGTGGCATGAAAAAAGCAAGATCGTCCGCGGCCATGATCATACCTTTGTACCCGGCACATGTGCTCATCGAGGTAAGTGCATCCATCCCTTGCGCACGCGATACGCGTGGGATACCGTCCAAAGTGAGGCTTATCACTCCTCTTTCGGCAAGCTCTCTCACCATTGCATGGTTGCCGGGCGAGGCTGGGTGAATAAAAGTAATAAGGTACTGTCCCTGGTGCATCATATCCACCTCGTGCTTACCTATCCGTTCGTTAAAGAGAGGTTCTTTCACCTTGAGGATCAGGTCGGCTCTACGGTACAGCTCCTCTGGGTCGGCAATCAACTCCGCGCCCGCGTCGATATACTCCTCGTCGTAATAATGTGACTTAACACCGGCACCAGCTTCTACTAGCACCTTCACTCCGTCTTTGGTAAACTTCTTCACACTCTCCGGTGTTGTAGCGACCCGGGCTTCGCCATGCATGATTTCTTTTGGTATTCCTATGATCATAATAAAAAAATAAAAGTTGTTTTTCAGTTTTTATGTGTTATGGCTCTCCCAGCTTCCCAAACCCTCTCACTCATGGTTTATTAATTGCTATAGAAAGGGAAGCAGGGTAGTATCCTCGCAGGCAAAAATAGCAATAAAAAACAGAATAGCAACTGTTTCGGGTCAATAATCGCGTAATGTTGTTTTATTTTTTTCACGGTTGAATAATCATAATTAAACTCTCTTTCGCCTAAATATTTCTTTAATTACGGATTTAGTCGTATTTTTGTGACAAATTTCAAATTATCCAATCAATAAAAATCAATTACACAATGGTAAGTTATAAAGAACTGGGTCTCGTGAACTCAAAGGAGTTGTTTAAAAATGCAGTAGACGGTGGATATGCCATTCCTGCTTTTAACTTCAACAACATGGAGCAACTGCAGGCCATCGTTTCGGCATGCGTGGAGACCAAATCACCTGTAATCCTTCAAGTGTCTAGCGGTGCACGTAAGTACGCCAATCAGACATTGCTGCGTTATATGGCTCAAGGAGCAGTTCAGTACGCGAAGGAGTTGGGGTATGAAATTCCCATCGTTCTGCATTTGGACCATGGTGATAGCTTCGAGCTTTGTAAAGATTGCATCGAAAGCGGCTTCTCATCGGTAATGATCGATGGTTCTCACCTGCCATACGAGGAGAACGTGGCATTGACCAAACGGGTGGTTGAATACGCGCATCAGCACGATGTGTCTGTGGAAGGTGAACTGGGTATCTTGGCCGGGATCGAGGACGATGTAGTGGCAGAGAGCCACACCTATACCGAACCGGATGAGGTGGTAGATTTCGTGACCCGCACAGGCGTGGACTCGTTGGCTATCTCGATTGGTACCTCCCACGGGGCCTACAAGTTCACTCCCGAACAGTGCACACGTAATGAAGAGGGTGTACTGGTTCCGCCTCCTTTACGTTTCGATATCCTAGAGGAGATCGAAAAACGTATCCCAGGCTTCCCCATCGTGCTTCACGGTTCGTCATCTGTACCTCAAGAATACGTGGAGACCATCAATAAATACGGTGGTAAGTTGGACGACTCCATCGGTATACCCGAAGAGCAACTGCGCAAAGCTGCTAAATCGGCCGTGTGTAAGATCAATATCGACTCCGATGGTCGTTTAGCCATGACAGCCGCTGTACGCGAAGTATTCGCCACGCAGCCGGCCGAGTTCGACCCACGCAAATACCTGGGGCCTGCTCGTGAGGAGCTAAAGAAACTATACATGCACAAGACGAAAAACGTGCTGGGCAGTGCTGGAAGAGGATAAAAAGTAAACCTCTATCACACACAACATACTTTGCAAAGGGGCTGTCTCAAAAGGTTGACAGCCCTTTTTGTTTGTGCCTCAACCACCGTACCTTCTCCGGACCATCTCTGGTTCCTCCTTATTAATTTATAAGGTGGATATAAGGAGGCTATATGGAGGATATAAGGTGGTACCGGCCCAAGTACGGCGAAGGTAGCACGATGGAGCCGTGGAGCCATGCTAATGAAATGTAGTTATTTCAACGCTCCATCCCTCTTATTTTTTCATTTAATTCAGACTCTTTAAGTAGGCCATCCAAAGATACATGTATCCGGTACCGCCAGTAATGCTCCGGGTTAGCCGGTACGTTGATCCGCTCGGATCTAAAATCGGGATCGCGCAACTTCTCATCGATTGATAGCCAATCTTGCCAAGGTAAGATCACCCACATGGCTGGGGATTGGAGATGCTCCTCGATGATCTGGCGACAGATATCGGCACTACACTCCTCCGGTGCTTGCCCCTCTCGGTGTAACACCTCGTTGTAATAGCGTTGCGTCAACTCTCGGTTTTCGGTCCACCATAGCCGCAAGGGCGACATATCGTGGGTAGAGGTGGTACATACCGATAAATAGGGAAGTTGCTCGAGGTTGGTAAACGAAACACGTGCACTTTTCGGCATACGTTCAATCTCCAGACTCAGGATCTGCAACTCGTCCATCACCGATGGTACACAATCAGGCACCATTCCTAGGTCCTCTCCACATGCCAGCATGGAGGTAGCAGAAATAATTGCAGGGAGTTTTTTCATGGCCTGGTCCCGCCAGAAATTATTATGTCGACGATAAAAAAAGTCGTCATAAAGCCGGTTGAATGCT
>CAYFMZ010000020.1:0-6817 GCA_964344275.1 uncultured Proteiniphilum sp. | reverse complement strand
CCAGAAATTATTATGTCGACGATAAAAAAAGTCGTCATAAAGCCGGTTGAATGCTTCCTTCACGTGATCCTCCAAGTAGCGGTATGAATAGGTGAACTGCGCGGTAATCCGTGGATGGAATCGATTCCCATCGCGCGGATCACGTACGAATAGCACTTCCGAACAGAGGTAAAGCAACCCTTCGCGGATCTTGTCTATCTTGACATCACCTTGTTTTTCAGATAATTGACCTTGGTTTTCAAATAGCTGCTTTATTTTTTGCTGAGTATCACAAAACGGCTTTAACCGGAAGCGTTGCCATCCTAAATCATCCAGGTAGGTTCGTTTTACTTCTTCGGTATCCTCTCCAAAGAGATCGGATAAAAACTGTTCGTGGATGAATGGTTCCACCATCCGTTCCTCAGTAAAGGGAATTCCCGCCTGGATGAGTTCTTCTACCCCATAAGGTAACGCGGGATTGAAATATCCAAGTAACCCTTGGACAGCATCAATCGGTATCTCCCAGATACGGAAGAATCCCAAGATATGGTCAATCCGGTACGCGTCGAAGTAGTCCGCCATTTTTTGGAAGCGATTAATCCACCAAGCATAGCCCTCTTCCTTCATCGCTTTCCAGTTATAAGTGGGAAACCCCCAATTTTGACCAAAATAAGAAAAATCGTCCGGTGGTGCCCCCGTTTGGGTATCCATGTTAAAGAGGTGAGGTGTGGTCCACGCTTCCACGCTGTTGCGATTAATTCCTATCGGGATATCTCCCTTGAGTATGATCCCTTTTTCATGCGCGTATTTTTTAATCCCGGAGAATTGTTGATGTAGAAGAAACTGGGTGAAGTACCAGAACCGCATCTCCTGTGCTGCTTCGGGTTCTGCTTCCAGCATTTTTTTGAGTTTTGCCTCATCGTAGTCACGAAACTCCCTCCATTTGTTGAAGTCGGCACTTCTGTTACGATCCCGCAAATAACAATAACACGCGTAGGGGAAAAGCCACACCTCGTTTTGTTTATAGAACGCCTTAAACGCTTCTGACGCAAGTATGGTTTCTCCTTCTTGGCGGAAGAGTTCCCTTGTAAACTTTTCTTTCAGGGCCAGCACTTTTTCGTAATCTACTTGAGGCAATTGATTCAATTGCTTCGCCTCATTGAGTAATGCGCGTAAAATCTTCTTATCCTTTAAGGAGAAATCATTGCATCCTAAGTAGATCGGGTGCAGCGCGTAGTTTGAAATCGCACTATAGGGGTACGAGTCGCGCCACGTTCTTGTGGTTGTGGTATCGTTCACCGGTAGTAGCTGAATGAGTTGTTGGCCGGTCTTCGCCAACCAATCTACCATTTTACGTAGATCGGCAAAATCACCTATTCCAAAACTTTCATTCGTTTTCAGTGAGAAAAGGGGAACGGCTGTTCCCACCCCTTTGAAAGTGAAATTTTGATAATGATAGATCAATCCCATTTCAACGAATACCGAGGGGGTATCATTCGACACGATGGGTTCGAGAACCCGGTTTCTCCCCACTTCCCAATGGACTGATTCCCGAGTAGCTTTGTCAACAATCACGAACTTGTATGCAGAATGTTCCGGCAATTTCTTCGCGTTCAGTAGCAGTTGCCATTCTCCATCATTAATGTAGGTCATTGCTTTAGCCCGCTTTAGGTCCCATTCACCCAACTCTTCACATCCACCACTCACTACCAGGGTTTGATCACTCTTCACGTAAGGGCAAACCACGTTGAGAAGTACCGAATGGTTATGGTATCGTTTAGGGAGCGGTTCCTTTTGATGGGCAAAAACACTCTCGGTAAAAGCCGAAGAGTAGAGATATCCATGGCGGGGCTTGTCTTTCCAGAGGTCCCGGACGATATAATCTTTACTCGAAGTGACCCGTAGCATACGATGATTACCCCATTCACGCCGTACGACGCGGTTATTTTCCCGAATAAAGTAGTAATAGTTTAGAACTAGTGAAGTGGGTACGTCTATTTCTGTAAACCACGAGTCACCCTCGTTAGAAAGGACCCGTGCCTTGGTTTCATCAAAGTCGCCCAGCGCAGGTATGGATCCACATAGGCAAACCTGTTGTCCCCACGTGGTATGATATTCGAGTTTAAATGTAAGAACTGCCATCTGGATTTTGTTAATTCATTCTTCAATCTTCTATGATCAACAGTAACAAGCAAGTATCAATCACGAACAAATCTACAATGTTTGGCCCATGAAACCGAATGATATCAGGTACCTTATGGTGTGCATCACGTGCAAACGATTGCGATACCCCCATGGTAATAATTGTCACTGAAAATAACAACCTCTTTAAAGGAAGAGGAGAAGCATCAGCTGTGCGGTAATCACCCGTAAGAACATGGTGAGTGGGTATACGGTGGCATAGCTCACTGCTGGGACATCGTTTCGGGCAGTGCTGTTCGCGAAGGCAAGTGCCGGCGGGTCTGTCATGCTTCCCGCGATTAATCCCATCAACGTGAAGTAATTTAATTTGCATCCTTTTCGCCCTACAATACCCACGATTAGTAAGGGTACCACCGTGATAATAGCACCATAGCCGATCCATTTATACCCCCCATTGACCACGGTATCCACGAAATTCTCACCTGCAGCTAATCCCACGCACGCGAGGAAGATTGCTATACCGATTTCACGAAGCATCAGGTTGGCACTCATCGTAGTGTAAGTCACAAGTTTATACTTGGGGCCGAACTTACTGATCAGTATGGCCACGATAAGCGGTCCCCCTGCTAACCCCAGTTTCACTGGCTGCGGAATACCGGGAATGGCAAAAGGAATGCTTCCTAATAATACTCCGAGCGCGATTCCCATGAAGATAGAGATCAGATTAGGTTCGCGCAACCGTTTGAGTGAATTTCCGAGGAACTTTTCGATATTGGCGATCGCGGTTTCCGAGCCCACTACCGTTACCCGGTCCCCTAACTGAAGTTGAAGCCGCGAATCAGCAATCAGGTCTACTCCTGCTCTATTCACCCGGGTAATATTGACTCCAAATAGGTTACGTAACCTCAAGTTACCTATGGAACGGCCGTTGATCTCTGCCTTTGTGATCGCGATTCGGCGAGTGATCAATTGCGAATCCAGTTTGTTCCATTCCTCGCGATTCATATCGATGCGTTTTCCCACCAGCGCTTCTATGGTATCGATATTTTTCAGGTTAGAGACCACCAACAGTTTATCGTTTTCTTCAAGTACGGTATCGGTTCTGGGCACTACCAGTTCCCTCGTGGAGGAGTGTAAAAGGCGTGAAACAACGAACTCTTTATCTATTAGATCTTTGATATCAGTGATGGTTTTCCCCATGATGGCGGGGTTCAACACCTGTAGCGTGAACATTTGTGCCTCGGTTTGTTTTGAACTATTTTGATCATCAAGCCCTTGATCTTCTTTTTGGAGGTTAATTTTAAAGATATATCTAAAGAGTATAAGAGAGAGAATGATTCCCACCACACCCAGCGGGTATGCTACCGCGTAGGCCGTGGCGATCGTGGGATCGGTGGTCCCTGTCATATCGGTGTAGGTCTGTTGGGCAGCACCTAACCCCGGTGTGTTGGTCACTGCACCCGAGAGAATACCCACCATGGTCGCGATGGGAACTCCGGTTATTACATGAATAACGTAGGCAGAGGTAACCCCTAGGAGCACCACGGCTGTCGCGAGCATGTTCAAAGTGATACCACCTTGTTTAAAGGAAGAGAAGAAGCTAGGGCCTACCTGCATGCCGATGGAATAAATAAATAATATAAGGCCAAATTCACGCAAGAAGTGCAAGACGAGCTCGTTAATTTCGAGGCCCAAATGCCCTAGGAAGATGCCGAAGAAGAGGATCCATGTTGTTCCCAACGAAACACCAAAGATCTTAATCTTACCTAATAATAAACCCAATGAAATTACTAACGCTAAGACAAGAATCGAATGCGCGATACCTGTACCGGTAACCAGTTCCATTAACCATTCCATGATGCAATAACCTCTTATATTTTCTCTTTACCAAAACAGGCGCGAAGATATCCTTTATTTTATTGACTACAAAATGAAACCGCTACCCACTCCTCCTTCTCCGAAGTGTGTTGATAGGTAAGTCCTACCTCCGCGGCCTTTGCACGTAAAGCGGGGATATCCTCTCGGTAGAACCCGCTGATGATTAAGGTTCCACCACGGTTTAATACGGCTTTATAGTTCGGCATATCTCTTAGAAGAATATTCCGGTTAATATTGGCCAAGATCACGTCGTAAACTCCTTTCCCTTCCAACTTTTCTACTCCGCCATGTTTCACCCGTATGTTTCGTATCCCGTTGAGCCGTATGTTCTCTAACGCGTTACAGTAGGCCCATTCGTCGATATCTATGGCGGTCACATCAGACGCCCCTCTCATTGAGGCCAAGATTGCCAGCACGGCTGTTCCGCATCCCATATCGAGTACCGACTTCCCCGTCAAATCCATCTCTAGAAGCCCCTCAAGCATCAAACGGGTTGTCTCGTGATGTCCTGTGCCGAATGACATCTTGGGATCGATTAGGATACGGTGACGATACTCACCTACCAGCGGGTGAAACGAACTATGTATATACAGCCGATTGTCTATCGCGATCGGTTGGAAGTAGTTTTTCTCCCACTCTTCGTTCCAGTTTCTATCTTCCATCTCCTCCACCGAGTAATGTATGGTTGCCTCTACGGGGAAACTAGCCAATACTTGGTCTAACGAGACGGGTGAGAAAGAAGAGGTAGGTATATAGGCCTCCAGCGTGGTTTCAGCAGCCATAAAGGCATCGAAACCAATCCTCCCAAGCATCGCGGCCAACACATCTTTTACCGCTTCGGAATTGGGATTGCATATAAAATTAACCCGTGTATACTGCATATCATATTTCAATACAACAAAGGTAGTAACTTTTCAGGATCAACTGTAAAAAACCATTTATTCGTTCAATGAATTTGTTTACAAGTGTTACAAAACGACGAAATGGTCCTTTTAAAAGTCGGGAATTGCTTTTTTTATTTTACTTTTATCGTGCCAAACAATCGCATGATGAAAAAAAATACACTATTTGCCATTTTCTTGATTGCTCTTTTCGGGTTAAAAGCGCATAGCCAAAACCCAACGGTGGATGAGCTTATCCAGGAGGGGGTGGAATTACACGACTCGGGAGAATATGAGGAGGCTATTGACCGCTACCTGGAAGTGCTGGAAATGGATAGCACCTCCCTGTTAGCCATTTACGAGATATCCCTCTCTTATCTAGCACTTAAAGATTTTGAAAATAGCATGGAATATAGTACGCGAGTAATTGATTCGGGGCACGAGCAACTTTCCCTAGGTGCATACGCTGTGAAAAGCGAGGCGTTGGCAGAAATGGACCGTGTAGATGAAGCCATCGCGATGCTTCAAAAGGGACTGGATAGATATGGAGATGAATACCTTCTCCACTTCAACTTGGCATTAAATTATTATAAGAAAGGAGATACCGATAAGACTTTGGAACATGTAAAACGAGCCATCGACGTGGATAAGACGCATAGCGGTGCCTTCTTGCTTTATGCTTACACGTTGAATGATAAAGGTCTGTGGGTTCAGGGAATCCTCTCGTTCCAGATGTTTCTTTTATTGGAACCCGATAGCAGACGCTCTAAGAACGCGTTCGAGGAATTGTTACAAACCATGCAAATCAGGAAACGATCCGAGCCTCTTGAACGATCATTTATACAGCAGCAGTTGATGCGTAATCAGCCGGATACCGCTTTGTACACCAACGAGCCCCCTCCGCTCAGCATCGAGGGTGGACTGAACCGTAATTTAGTATACCGCGCCATAACCACCACGCTCGACTCATTAAGCACAAGCGGCGATGAGATAGATGAGTTCACGCAGTTTAAAGCGGTCAATAAAGCTATACTCGATGTGCTAGAAAAAGAGAGTTTAAAAAATGAAGAAGGCATATTTTGGACATTCTACGTGCCCTTTTTCTCCCGCATTGCTGAATCGAATTACTACGACACCTTCTGTCGTTACATTAGTGTATCCTATTACCCGGAATCACTCGAATGGTGGCAACAGAATCCAGATGCCGCGGTGAATTTCGTGATCTGGTTCGAAAAAGGAGACGACATCTGAGAATAGTTAAAAAAAAATAGTAACTTCGCGTTGAGATCCAAAGATATGGAAATGATCAACGAGGAACAATTACTGGAAGAGGTACGGGATCCGAAAACTGCCCGCCAAGCATTCGCGAAACTGGTATCAGAATACAGTGAAAGGCTGTACTGGCAGATTCGGAAAATGGTACTCTCCCACGACGATGCCAACGATATTCTCCAAGATACGTTCGTGAAGGCGTGGGTGAACATTGATAATTTCAGGGCGGAGTCTAAACTCAGCACTTGGTTATATCGTATTGCCATCAATGAAAGCATCACCTTCCTCAATAAAAAAAGAAACCAGAATAACATTTCGATGGATGATGATGATTCGTTTCTGTTAAACACGCTTGAGAGCGACACCTATTTCGACGGGGACGAAGCACAAAAGCTACTACAAAAAGCGATCCTTACTCTTCCCGAAAAACAGCGATTGGTTTTTCAGCTGAAGTACTTTGAGGAGATGAAATACGAGGAGATGTCCGATGTTTTGGGGACCTCGGTGGGAGCCTTGAAGGCATCCTATCACCACGCCACTAAAAAAATAGAAAAATTTTTGGGTGAACCTCGTTAAACCTTTTACCTATCATTAAGTCTACTCTTCAGTGCAGCGCAAAAATAAAAGGTATGGAAACTAAATTTAACAAATTGAAAGAAATAGAT
>CAYFMZ010000019.1:29415-32589 GCA_964344275.1 uncultured Proteiniphilum sp. | reverse complement strand
GTGATACCGATATCTAACCCCTCTTTCACACGTCGAATAGCCTCCAACGCCTTGGTGAGTGATTCGTAGTGGCGCAGGTTGGTGACAATCACATCCTCTTCGCTAATCGAAGGAATAGCGGCGGCCTGTACCAGCAGCTCCTGGAGCTTATCGGTGTCGCGACGAGCCTTGGCGGAAATAAATAGCCTTTCCCCTTTCACCTCGGGCAGTATATTGATCATCTTCTGCCGGTCCGATTCGGATACTAGATCGGATTTATTGAACAGGAGAATAACCTCTTTGTCGGCCAGTTTAGGAATAATGGAGCCGGCAAGTGCCTCAATTTGTTCCTTTGGCGAGGTAACATCCATCACCCACAATACGATGGAAGCTTGTTCAATCTTCCGGTAGGTACGTTCGATGCCCATGGTTTCAATCGCGTCGGTGGTATATCGGATACCCGCCGTGTCGATGAACCTAAACGTTGTGCCTCCTATGTTCATGGTGTCTTCGATCACGTCGCGCGTGGTGCCGTGAATATCGCTCACGATGGCTTTTTCTTCTTGGAGCAACAGGTTGAGCAACGTGGATTTGCCGACGTTGGTCTCCCCGATAATAGCTACAGGAATGCCGCTCTTGATGGCATTGCCCAGTTGAAAAGAGCTCGCCAGTGCATCTATCTCCTGTTCGATCTCGACAGTAAGTTCGTGCAACTGCTCCCTGTTCGCGAACTCCACGTCCTCCTCCGAGAAGTCGAGCTCCAACTCGATCAAGGAGACAAACTGAAGCAGCTTATCACGCAAATCAGCCAGTTTTTTGGCAAAGCCACCACGCATCTGGTTCATGGCCACACGATGCGAAGCTTGGGAAGTGGAAGCGATCAAATCGGCCACCGCCTCGGCCTGGCTCAGGTCGAACTTGCCACTCCTGAAAGCTCTACGGGTAAACTCACCGGCCAATGCCATCCGCGCTCCTCGCGCCATCAACAGCTCCATCAACTTTTGTTGGATATAGACCGAACCGTGACAGGCGATCTCCACGCTCTCCTCTCCCGTGAAGGAACGAGGCGCGTGAAACAGGGTGACCAGTACCTCGTCAAGCAACGTCCCTTCCCACTCTACGCGGCCAAAATGGACCGTGTTGGGCTTGGCCTCCGCCAGCTTCTTCCCCGAGGGGGAGCGAAATATTTTATCGGTCAGCTCGATGCTTCCCGACCCCGAAACACGGACTACCGCGATGGCCCCCATACCGGGAGGGGTTGAAATCGCGCAGATTATATCTTCATTCATTTAGCTCAATAATAAAATCGACAGGCCCTCACACCTGAAAAATAAACACTTGCAGCATTAGCTTTACTAACCTAATACCTAAAACTACTTCCTCCCAAGAATTCTCGAAGCAGCGAAGTGGGAGGCAACTCCTGATCGGTGATGTTGTTAAAATAGCTAAGGAACTTAAGCAACCGGTACGCTTCGGAATATTCCGGAACGGTACGGGGTACCTGCATCAATACCGGTTCGGCGTGACGTCGGATGGCAGCCAGCTCGTAAATCATCGCTGAATTGAACATCACGTCTGCATTCTCCTGATACGGGAAGATCCATTTATCCTCGCCCCGTCGAACACTGTCCCAACGGGAAATGGTTTGTTGCGCGGAGTAACCCCGGTAGCGGTAGTCTCGTACCATACGACGCAGCAATCGATTATCGGAAGCGGGAATCCAGTTATGGTCGTCTAAAGAGATGGTTGTAAGTGCCGACACGTAAATCAGAAACTTATTTTTCGCGGGTATATGTTCCGTCAACTCGGGATTCAACCCATGAATCCCTTCCACGATCAGAAGACTGTTCTTGTCCATCTTCAGCATGTTGCCCCGGAATTCTCGTTTTCCGGTCACGAAGTTATAAAAAGGCAACTCAATCTCCTCGCCTCTCATCAGCGCAAGCATGTGATTTTCGAATAGCTCCAGATCAAGCGCGTAAAGCGACTCGTAATCTTTCTCACCTTTCTCGTCTAAAGGCGTCTGATCGCGATTCACGAAGTAATCATCCAACGAGATGCCTACTGGTTTAAGCATATTCACCAGCAATTGTATCTCAAGCCGTTTCCTAAAAGTGGTCTTCCCGGACGAGGAGGGACCGGATATAAACACCACCCGGACCCCATCATCGAAGCGACGGGTAATTTTCTCGGCAATCTCGGCAATTTGCTTCGATTGATACGCCTCGGCGACTTGAATCACGGTCGAAACGCGGTCTTCTTGAATAGTTTTATTCAGTTCACCCACATTTGATAAACCACTTATTTTTAAGAACTTCACGTGCTCACGGTAAACATTAAGCAGTTTATCTTGTTGTATTTCAGGCTCCAGTTCTACCGGATGGTCGCGACGGGGAACACGCAACAGGTACCCCCCATTATGCGGTTGGATATCAAATAAGGTAAGATAACCAGTGCTTGGGGTAAGACAGCCGTAGAAGTAATCGATGTAATCTTCCAATTTTGAATAGCGGGAATACAAGAAGTCAGCAGTCTCCAGCAATTTCGCTTTATCTTCCATGCCTCGCTCACGAAAGAGCTGAACCACCTTCGTCGTCTCCTCCTCTACTTGTTCGAAAGAGATGTTTGCCTCCACGATCTCACGCATTCTTTCACGGATAGCATCCAGCTCAGCCTTGCCGACCGGAACATCGGCTTCGATCTGAAAATAATACCCCTTGGCCACCGCGTGTTCGATATACATCTCGGCATTGGGTAGGATATCATCCACCGCTTTCGCCAAGATAAAACAGAGCGACCGCACGTAGGTACGCATGGCCGAGTTATGGCTTAGGTCGACAAACTCTACTATTTTAGGGCGGTACACGCGGTAAGACAGCGATTCTGTACGATTATTCACTTTCGCGTTCGCGATTAAATAGGGGGATTTTACCCCAAAAACTTCGATCAACTCTTCTAACGTGGAGCCAATTTTTATATCCTTGCTGCTATTGGTGTTAACGCAAGTTACACGCACGGTATCTGCCATACTTTCTGTTTAATTTTTACATTTTCTGTAAACAAGGTTTCTTTATCTAAACTTATAGAATATATTTCACTATATTTGCACGCTAATATACGCTTTTTATTGAGAATGGACTACACTTTTTTCGATTTTTTGAAGTTATTGGGTGCGATGGCCCTATTCCTTTACGG
>CAYFMZ010000019.1:0-29315 GCA_964344275.1 uncultured Proteiniphilum sp. | reverse complement strand
TGGATCATCGCGTTCTTTGGTTTCGGAAAGTTTTCGATCAGTGCCATTTCCATCCCACTAATGGGTATTTCCCTTCCGCTTATTTTTTCTTCCAAAAGCAAGAATAAATCATTAGGTGAGTTCATCTTTGGTTTTGCTTTCTTGTTCATGGGCCTTGATTTGTTGAAAGACTCCATGCCGGATTTGCAAAATAACCCAGAGGTGTTGTCGTTCTTGCAAAATTTCACGGACAGGGGATTCGTGTCGATGCTGTTTTTCCTGTTCATCGGTACCGTGCTCACTGTTATCGTTCAATCGTCAACCGCCACGCTCGCCCTCACCCTGATCATGGCGGCAAAGGGGTGGATCGATTTCCCGAGCGCCGCCGCGATGGTCATGGGGGAAAACTTGGGTACCACCCTTACCGCGAATATAGCGGCTATACCTGCCAACCTGTCGGCAAAACGAGCAGCTTTTGCTCACTTCTTGATTAACGTGCTGGGATTGGTCTGGCTCTCCATCGTATTTACCTACTTCGTGGAAATAGTAGATAACACCATTGCTTACTTCACATCGGTATACCCCAGTGATATGCCATCGTTCTTGGCATCCATTACACCGGAGCAGTACAATCAAATAACCTCGCTTCCCAGGTCCGATTTGCCGCCCGAACTTGTTTCACTGCAATCGCAATACTTAAGCTATCAAGCAGCTACTTCATATGGATTATCACTGTTTCACACGGTGTATAATATATGCAACGTGGCTATTATGATCTGGTTCGTGCGATTCTACGAAAAAGCTTGCGTTTTTATCGTCCGCCCAAAAAAGGGAGATGACGAAGATGAAGAATTCGTGCTGAAATATATCTCCACGGGAATTGCCTCGACGGATGAGCTTTCTATCCTTCAGGCCGAGAAAGAGGTAGAGGTGTACGTTACTCGCGCCCGGAAAATGTTCGGTTTCGTGAAAAAGTCGACCCATATTAACCACAACGATAAAAAGTTCATGAAGCTGTATAATCGGACCGAAAAGTACGAGGATATATGCGACCAGATGGAGGTAGAAATAGGGTCGTACCTGGGCAAAGTGGCCGAAGGAAGGCTGAGTAATCACAGCAAGGAACGGGTGAGAGGAATACTTCGGGAAGTGACGGAAATCGAGAGCATTGCCGACTCGAGCTGTAACATCGCACGACACCTCAAGCGCAAGATGGAAGCCGACGTGGTGTTCGAAGAGATGATCCTCGAAAGGATTGACGGGATGTACGAGCTGGTGGATAAAGCATTCGATAATATGCAAGTGTTACTCAAGAAGCGGAAGGTAACAGAAGCAGAAATGCTTGAAAGCAAACACATCGAAAACAGCATCAACGAGAAACGCAATTTCCTGAAGCGAGAGAACGTCGAGAACCTGAACCAAAACCTTTACTCTTACCAGAACGGGGTATTCTACATGGATATCATCTCTGAATGCGAGCGGATGGGCGATTATATCATGAACGTGATCGAATCTTTGGAAATGAAAGAGAGTTAAGCCGCAAAAGTTTATTATCTTCGTCCTCAAACCCGAAGCAATATGAACGACTGGAAAAAACGACTGGATATAGTTTACTCCACCAATCCCGATTATCATTATAACGAAAAGGGACAAGAGGAGGATCAAACCCAACCTAAAGAGAAACAGCTCTTGCGAATTTCACTCGACAAACGAAACCGGAAAGGGAAAGCGGTGACTCTTATCACCGGATTTGCCGGCAGTAACGAGGATCTGCAAGAACTGGGCAAAATGCTAAAAACAAAGTGTGGCGTGGGAGGATCGGCGAAAGAGGGAGAAATCCTAATTCAAGGCGATCATAGAGAAAAAGTGTTGGCCATTTTGCAAAAGGAGGGGTATGTCAAATCACGACGCATCTGATCGGCATCGCCTACACGTGATCAAGGCCTCGGCAGGATCCGGAAAAACACACCGGCTGACCGGGGAGTACCTTCATTTACTTTTTTCTCGCCCCAATAATCATCGCCATACACTGGCAGTAACCTTCACCAACAAGGCTACCGACGAGATGAAGTCGCGCATCGTGGAGGAGCTCCACCGGTTGGCCTCCGGCAAGAACTCGTCGTACCTCGATTTATTGGCGCGACAGTTTTCACTGAACGAAAGTCAAGTCCGAGCGCGAGCAAAATCTATACTGGAGACCATCCTACACGACTACTCTTCATTCTCGATCAGTACCATCGACCGTTTTTTTCAACAAACCTTACGGGCCTTTACCCGCGAAAGCGGATTGGCGGGAGGATATGCCATCGAGTTAGACGAAACTTCGCTGCTCGCGGAGACCATCGACTTGATGCTGGCCGAATTGAACCAGCCCGAAAACAAAATGTTGTCGCGATGGCTTCTCCAATTCATGCAAAATAATATCGAAGAGGGAAGGAGCTGGAAAATCGACCGGCAAGTGTTGGAACTCGCGAGGCAACTATTCAACGAAACCTATAAATCATTCTCGGAAGAGGAGCGTTCTACCATTCGCGATAAGGAGCAGCTGGAAACGTACCGACAAACCCTTGTTCGCATCGTGAAAAGCTACGAAAATGAGGTCAAAAGCGTGGGATCACGGGGAGTAGCCCTTATGGAGGCTCATGGCGTACATCCCTCGGAATTCATCGGTGGGAGTCGGTCGCAGTTTTTCCGATTTGCCCGGTGTGCCGCTGGCGAAATTCCGGAGATGACCAAAACGTTCCTCACGTTCCCTGACAACTTAGACGGATGGTGCGCGAAGAAAGCCGACCCTGATACCGTGGCACGGGTAGCAGCGGTATATCACGGGGGATTAAACGATCTGGTGAAAGAGATGATTGCCCTCTATAACAATAATATCTCCTACAACAGCGCGAAAAGTATCCTCCAAAATTATTTCACTCTTGGCATACTGAGCGACATAAAACAGCGATTACGCGACCTTCAACAAGAACGAAACACACTTTTCCTTTCCGATACGACCGAGTTGTTGAACGAGATGATCGGGGGAGCCGGTTCACCCTTTATCTATGAGAAAACGGGAACGCGGGTTCAACATTACATGATGGACGAGTTCCAAGATACCTCGCGCATGCAGTGGGAGAACTTCCGGCCTCTGATCGAGGAAAGCCTGGCTTCGGGCAACTTCAACCTTATCGTGGGCGATGTAAAACAGAGTATTTATCGTTTCAGAAATTCGGACTGGCGACTGCTGGGCGAGCAGGTCAATCAAGATTTTCACCCGGAAAGTATACGAGAGCACCTACTAAACACCAATTGGCGAAGCGACGCCCAAGTGGTACAATTCAATAATGCTTTTTTCGCGAACGCGGCGCTTCACCTGCAGAACGATTATAACGCCGGGTTAGAAACTGTCAAGGAGGGAAGTTCGTCCAATGGGAAAAGCGCATCCAACAACCGTGATACCCAGATCACGGACGCGTATGTCGACGTGTACCAACACGTGGCTCCCGACAAACCGGAGAACAAGGGACAGGTAAAGGTCACCTTTTTAAGAGACGATAAAGAGAGCGATTGGAAAGCGGAGGCTTTAGAACGTTTGCCACGAGAAATCGAGTCGCTGCAACAACAGGGCTTCGCGTTAAATGAAATTGCCATTGTGGTGCGATGGAACCACGAAGCAGTGCTTGTAGCCGAAACTCTGCTTGAGTATAAAGAACAACATCCCGAATCGCCGTATCAGTTCGATATCATCTCGAACGAAGCTCTCTTAGTCGGCAGTGCACAAAGCGTGAAAACGGTTCTCGCGTTGTTGCGCCATTTTCAAAGCCCGAACGATGCGAGCCGCCGGATGATGGCGATATATGAATTTCACCGATTTTATCATCGTGCAACACCCGAAGAGGCAATTCAGGGTTACCGGAAAACGGCTCCGGGAGAGTTACACGCGTCAATACAGGGGCAGGTCAACCAACTGGCCACATTGCCTTTCTATGACATGATTGAACGATTCTTCGCGCTTACATCCGAAGCGATCGATGAAAAGGAGTACGCCTACGTTCAAGCATTCCTCGATCTCGCGCTAAAGTATAAATCGGGCACTTCGGCTGACCGGAATAGTTTTCTGGAGTGGTGGGACGAGAAAGGGTGTAGGAAAGCACTCTTTTCGCCCGAAGATCAGGACGCGATCCGCCTCATCACTATTCACAAGTCGAAAGGATTGGGCTTTGGAGCCGTGATCATGCCCTTCGTGAATTGGAACATCGATCACTCACCCACCCACAACGATATTATATGGTGTAAACCCGACGTGGCTCCGTTCAACGAGATTGGAGTAGCACCGCTAAAATATGGAAAGGCATTGGCCAACACGATATTTCGGGACGACTACTTCGAAGAAAAGCGGTTCACCTATATCGACAACCTGAACCTCCTCTACGTGGCATTTACACGTGCTAAACACCGCCTGATTGTATTTGCCCCCACCCCTTCGAAGCCGGAAACCATCGCTAACGTGGCCGACTTGCTATGGAGGAGTATCGCCGACGTCCCTGCCCCACCCGACGATCGGGGGGATCGGATGCTCCTTGAGAGCCATTTCACGGAAGGCGACGAGGAGTCGGTGTTTGAATACGGGAGCGCAACCATGCACGAATCCGATACAAAGGCAACTCCGAAATCGGTCGCCACTACCAAATGGGCATCGCTTCCATTTGACGACCGGTTGAAGCTCCGGCTCAACTCCATCGGCTTTTTTAGCGAGGACGGCAGCCGCGATTACGGGAGAACGATGCACGATATCATCAGTAACGTGAAGACGTTCGCGGATATTCCTCACGCGGTGGAGAAGAAGATACAGGAGGGAGAACTTCCGGAACAGGAGCGCGACACGAAGATAGAAGAGCTGACCGGTTATCTTTCACTTCAAGAGGTATCCGACTGGTACTCGGGAAAATACATCGTACTCAACGAAACGCAGCTGCTTCGTCCCCGCGCACGATTTAGCCGCCCCGATCGTGTGATGATTGGCGAGGGGGAAGTGATCGTGGCCGACTACAAGTTCGGCGAGTCAGAGGATCGCAAGTATAACCGGCAAGTACAACGGTACGTAAACACCATTAAAGAAATGGGATACGAGAACGTATCTGGATACATCTTTTACGTGAAATTGGGAAAAATCGTGAAATGCACGTCCTTCGAAGAAGACGAAATTGCTATTCATTAGCTTCACTCTCAATGATATTTTGTATAACTCCTTTAAATTCAGGCAGTGTATCCTTGACGGTTTTATACACCTGTTTCAAGTTGATACCAAAATATTCATGCGCCACATAATTTCTGAATGACCGGGGTAAATGCCACGCATATGGGTATTTTTTCAGTATTTCAGGATTCACGAAACGGACGGCTTCTCCAATCACAATAAACTGATACAGCACACTACTATTGACTTGTTCATCTTCCAAAAAATTTTGTTCATCAATGTCTTGGCAGAATTTTTCAATTTTGGAAATTGCTTCTTCAATATGCTTTAGCCGCTCTATACTTGTAAGTCCGGGATCATCCATAAATTAACTTCAAATCTTTTTGAATCGTCTTCCACGCGAATGGTTTTATATAACCTTCTTCAGATAAATCTATTTTTTTTTTCAGAAGGTTTTGCAAACGATATTGAATATCGGCATAGTCAAACAAAGTTCCTGATGCTTTATCGGAATACCTTATCATTAAATCAACATCACTATCCGCATTATCATCTCCCCTGGCAAAAGATCCAAATATCCAGGCTTTTTCTACCCGCCCATCTTTTTTTAAGAAATCGACTATTTTCGTGATTATTTCACTCTTATCGGATTTTTGGCTGATTTTGTATGCTACCTTTTCTTCAGCTACCTGTATTGCCCGTAATGCCAAATCTTCATCTTGTACTTCATTTACTAATTTGTCTGAAAGCCAGGCAATGATCACTTCATTCTTTTGTTCTTTATAAAAATTGGCAAGAATTTTTATCTGTTCCCTTGTAGGCATACGCTCGTTTCGTTCAATTTTACTCAGGATAGTCGGATCAATAGAGAGTTGAGCGCCAACTTCTCGAAGTAATAATCCTTTTTCACTTCTTAATTCGCGCAATATTGTTCCAATAGTTTTACTTACCTGCATTTTTGACTTTATATAGTTTCATCAGCCCAAGCGACTTTGATCTGCTCTATTTTGACTTGACAAATAATGGCGAATATAGTGAAGATGTAAAGAAAAAGCAAGCATTCTTGAACATTTCCGAGAAATTCTTTATCTTGATGAGGTTTTATTGTTGGGATTTAAAGTACTCGTTGAAGAACAAAGTCTGGTATTTCACCGCACTACTCCAATATTCCCAATTGTGTGCTCCCGGGCGAGAAACATAATCGTGTGGAATATTGCGGTATAACAGCTCACGGTGTAACCGTTCGTTTACCTCGTAAAAGAAATCTTCCGTACCGCAATCAACAATGATCTGTAATTCCCCTGGCGTTAGCAGGTGAAGCAATCCCATCACGGTATGTTCTTCCCACCTTTCGGGGAACTCGCTTTGCACACCCAAGCGCTTGGCGATATCCCAGTTATTGGGGAAAGGACGGATATCCACTCCACCGCTCATGCTCCCACAGGCACCAAAAATGTCCTGGTTACGAAAACCAAGGTACAATCCGCCGTGGCCTCCCATGCTCAATCCGGTGACAGCACGCCCTTCGCGGGAAGCAACCGTGTTGTAATTACGGTCAACCCATGAAGTCAACTCGCGCGAGACAAAAGTTTCATATTGAAACGACGAGTCGGCCGGGCTATCAAAATACCAACTTCCGAAAGCCCCGTCGGGACAAACAATCATCATCCCGTATTGATCTGACAACTCCTTAATACCTGGCACCCTATTTACCCACCCGTCGTACCGATCACTGTATCCGTGCAGCAAGTACAGTACCGGAAATTCGGCACTTTCGTTATAAGCGTCCGGCTTAATCACCACCGTTTTGATGCTTTTATTCATTCTATCGCTAAACACCTCCAAGGTATCTACAGAGGCGGGAAAAACCGCAAGCGTGAAAAAAACAGCCAATAAATAGCCAATTCCAAATCGTTTCATGATGTAATTTTAAAAGATGTTGATTTTGTCCTTTTTTAATTTTTGTCTTTATTCAAACGCTAAAGATAGCGAATAATAAAAAAACAGATGCATTATTTGACTTCATCTTTCCAGTGAAAAGTCAACAAAACCTAGTACAAGGATGTTAAACTGAAGTGCAGACAACGCAGAATTCTAAACAGATTCAAAGTGTCACGAGAGATATCTCACCAGAGTGGAAGTTTTACAGGAATTGAAGTGTCACCAGAACTGATAACTATTAAAAAGAAACAACATGGACATTCAACAAAAAATCAACGGCGACCAAGGGCGCTTTTATATCGAACAAGAGGGCAGGTTAATCGCGGAGCTCGATTATAGAATAAAGGATAATGTTTTGGACGCGTACCACACGGGCGTCCGTCCCGAGTTCGAAGGCCAAGGAATCGCGGGTAGGTTATTCGATCAAATGGTGAAATTTGCCCGTGAGAACAATTACACGGTGCTACCTACATGCCCCTACATATTGGTTAAATTCCGCAGGAATCCCGAGGGATTCAATGATGTTTGGGAAAAGTAAGATGAAGGAAAACAGCTGTAGAGAAAACAGCTGTAGAGAAAACAGCTGTAAAGAAAATAGCCGTAGGAAAAAATCCGAAGAGACAGAAGAGATAAAAAACCCGCCAAGACAATCTTTTCGTTTTCGAGAGAATGGCTTGGCGGATAACTTTCGTGCATCTCTATTCTGCACTTGATAACCTTAAAACTAAAACTAATATCGTAAAAGGAACGTAACCTTTTATTGTTTTGGTTTTATACCACATCCAATAGCTACCGTGGTTGCCGGATCGGGATTATTACCTGCCAGTAACGCGTTTACCGCGTTGGCCACGTAAGGCACCTGTACCGCCGCGGCATCCTTGTAATTATCATCAACCGTTCCGGTGTAGGTCACCACGAAATTCCCATCGCCGCTGTTCTTCAGCAGGAATACTTCCGGTGTGCGCGTAGCACCGTACGCGGGGTAAATATGTTGATCTTCATCCACCAAATAGGGGAAAGGGTATTCCTTTGCCTCGGCTCGTTCACGCATTTTCTCCACGGCATCCGCTGGCTGCTGTATGGGATCGTTGGGATTGATAAACACCACGGGATATCCCTGCGGAGCGAATTCGTTATGCAAGGCAATCATCCGATCTTCGTACGCTATCACGTAAGGACAGGGATTGCATGAAAAAATTACTATGACTCCCTTTTCGTTCTCGTAGTCGGAAAGAGAGACCGTAGTACCATCTATATTCGGTAAAGAGAAGTCGGGTGCAACTGAACCCACCGCGATAGGTTGAGCGCTCAAGGAGATGGCACCAACCATCAGAATCGTGAAAAGTAAAAAATGTTTCTTCATATCATTGTTCTTTTATTGATCGTTTTTTATTATAGGCACCTGATAATTTCGAGAATTTATTGCAGGTATTCAAAAATATTGCAGGCACTTGAAAATAGTAGAAGTACTAATCCCCCAAGAGCGGCTGAACGGTCTTATCCAACTCGGCAAAAGAGAGTTCCCGTGGATAAAATTCCCGAAAACCTTTACCGTAGATGAGCGTGGCAGGTATCGCTCCGGTCCATTTTTTATCCACTAAAGGTATCCAATCATTGAACTTGGGATCGTCTAAAAGTACCACGCTATTCTGCATTCCTTGCTTTTCGATGAAAGGAAGCACCCTCGATTCCATTTGCTCGCTCATATCTAAACTAACCATAAGTACTTTCAGTTTCTTATCCCGATATTTTTCACTTAGCTGCTCAAAATAAGGAATCTCTTTAACGCAAGGAGCACACCACGTGGCCCAAAAGTTCACCACGTACAGCGTATCGTTATCTTTTTCCAGTAGAGGCTGAAATTGCTTGAAGTTAACGACCGGTATCTCTGTCTCGCTATTCCTGTTCCCCGGGAATAAAAGAAGTGGAATAAGCAGGAGCAGCAAACTCGTGTTCATCTTATTCATTCTTATTCAGGTTGATTCTTCAATTTATACTGTTTATACTGTGATTCTATTCGGTGAACAATCGTGAAACTATTCTTGTTCACTGCTCGGCAAAGTGAGCCAGTTAAATATCAACTAAAAACGTTAAGGGGACAGAGCAAAAAAAAGGTACAGATCGAAACCTGTACCTTTATTATAATAGGACTTATAAATTTAGAATTCCCGCGAAACTATAACAGTGAGTCAGGGCTTAAGTTATCGTGCTCGATATCGAGGAAATACTTGTAGGTTCCCACTTTCAGTTCTGAACACGCGTCGTAATCGCACACGATAATTCCTCGCTGATGCAGCTGCAACGCGCTGATGGTCCACATTTGGTTAATAGAGCCTTCCACTGCATGATATAGTGCCCGAGCTTTATGGTGCCCATTCACCAAGATAAGCACCTCTTTTGCATCCAAAATAGTCCCTACTCCTACCGTAATCGCGGTTTTGGGTACTTTGTCTACATCATTATCAAAAAAACGAGAGTTCGCGATAACGGTATCGGTGGTTAGGGTCTTAACCCGTGTGCGAGAGCTAAGTGACGATCCCGGCTCGTTAAACGCGATATGGCCGTCGGGGCCTACTCCTCCCATGAACAGATCGATTCCCCCTGCATCCACAATCGCTTTTTCGTACGCTTCACACTCGGCTAAAGGATCTTCCGCGATGCCATTGGGAATATGCACGTTCTCCTTTTTTATATCGATATGTTTAAAGAAGTTCGACCACATGAATGTGTAATAACTCTGCGGATGGTCGGATGCTAAACCGATATATTCATCCATGTTAAAAGTGATAACGTTCTCGAACGACACCCTGCCTGTTTCGTACAACTTTATGAGTGCTTTATACGTTGCCAGTGGCGACGAACCCGTGGGCAACCCAAGTTTGAACGGTTTCTCGGGAGTGGGGTTTGCATTATTAATTTTAGCTACGATGTAGTTAGCCGCCCACTGGGCCATCTGATCGGCATCGGGCTGAATAATTAGTCTCATACTGATTTCAATTTATTTTTATTTACTAAAGTTTCGCACGCGTTACAATTACAGCTATAATTGTAATAATTGAAACATGCGAAACTTGAATTATTTATTGTTTGTTTTCGTCGGATTATTAGGAACAACCTCCGCTCCGGAGATAAGTTTCTGAGCCATGATTCGTCCCAGAAAACGAGCTTGGTCTATCACGTCAGCAATCATCCCTTGCTTCATGATAACCGGCTCAGCAACTACTTCGAACTGCATCCCTTCGGCAAATGCTCCCAGATGTCGGGCTGTAGTATCCGACCAAGAGAAGCTACCAAAATAGCCAAAGAAACGATTCTTCAAGAAGCGGTTATCTAATGCCGAAACAAGACTCTCCACCGCCGGGTATAACTTGCTATTATAGGTGGGTGAACCAATAATCAACCCCTTGTACTTGAATGCATCACGTATGATGTCGGTCTGATGACTTTTCGACACGTTATGCATCACGATATCTTTCACTCCATTTTCAGCCGCTTCTCGAGCGATCACCTCGGCCAGTTCTTCGGTGTTACCGTACATGCTGCCGTAGGCAATCACCAAGCCGTTATCCGCGTCGTAGCGACTTAATTGATCGTACAAATCCACCACTTTGGAGATGTTCTCCGGCACGGTCCACACGGGACCATGGGTAGAGCAGATAGCTCCAATCTCCAGCCCCTCTAATTTCTTTAATGCTGTCTGCACGGGAGACCCAAATTTCCCCACGATGTTGGAGTAGTAACGGATCATTTCATCACGGTAGCGTTCGGGACGTAGTTGGCTATCCAAGACACCCCCGTTTAACGCGCCAAACGATCCAAAAGCGTCGCCACTGAACAGCACCTTCTTCTCTGGCACGTAGGTCATCATCGTCTCCGGCCAGTGCACCATGGGCGTCAGGAAAAACTGCAGTCGGTTTTTACCAATGCTTAACTCGCCCAAATCTTCCACCAAGATCACGTTATCCGCGATCCCGTAAAACCCATTCAACATCTCCAAGGTGCGCTTGTTACCCACGATTTGAATATCGGGGTACCGTGATACAAGCCATTCGACGGCTCCCGTGTGATCGGGCTCCATGTGGTTTATCACGAGATAATCGATCGGTTTATCTCCCAACACCGAGCGGATTCTGCGAGAAAACACATCGGAATAACAAATATCCACGGCGTCGATCAACACCGTTTTCTCATCTTCGATAATGTAAGAATTGTAGGAAACGCCTTGCGGCAGTGCCCACAGGTTTTCGAAAAGATGCTTTGTGCGGTCGTTTACCCCCACGTAGTACACATCCTTCGTTACTTCAATCGGTTTGTGCATATAAATTTTTTTTTTATAACCTTTTCTTGTCCTTTTTCTTCGTTTTCGGTTGTGGCAGTTCCGACTGCTTAGGTGTCAATGTCACCTCTGCAGGACGACGCAATGCATTAATGATCAACCAAATTCCCCAAATGATAAAGGGAATACTCAACCATTGTCCTAAAATAAGGCCTGTATTTTCACGCATAGCGATTTCAGATGCCACCTGCACGTTTTTCACGTACTCCACGAAGAAACGGAACAGGAAGATGATCAAGATACCCACCCCCGTGATCAATCCTTTGCGGTCTTTTGCATCGGTCTTGAAATAAAGGAACATGGTGATGCCAAATACAAGCAAGTAGACAAGTGCTTCATAAATTTGCGTGGGATGCGATGGTTCGGAATAGATCGGTTCCGCTCCTTGCATCCAGTAATGAATATTGGTGATAAAGCGGAATCCCCAAGGTTGATCGGTGGTACCACCGTAAATCTCGTGATTCATCAGGTTGCCGAAACGGATCATCGCGGCGGTGAACCCGGTTGGCACCATCACCCTGTCGAACGTCCAAAGCATGCTTAACTTGGTGATTTTCCGGGAGTAGAGCCACACCGCGATAATAATGCCGATCACTCCCCCGTGGCTGGCAAGCCCACCTTCCCACACCTTGAGCATCTCCAAAGGATTGGCGAGGTAATATGCCGGCTCATAAAAAAGACAATGCCCCAAACGTGCACCCGCGATAATGCCCACGATCATGTAAATAAACAGCGAATCGAACCACTTTTCGGGTAGATCTTCCTTTTTGAAGATGCGCTGCACGATGTACACGGCTACAATGAGCCCAATTACCCACAACAGGCCGTACCAGCGGATTTCACGGCCGAAAACGGAGAAAAGCGTGGGATCAACGTTCCAGGTTACAGAAAGTAATATATCCATCAGCGTTAAATTTATGCCAAAGATAATAAAAAAGAACCAAACAGCCGGGTCATTATTTGATTTGTCGATTGGTTGATTAGCAAATGTAATGAGACACGTGCTAGTTTAAGCACATTAATCAGTTTAAACCAGTTTTTTTATCCATTGTTCTTTTTCGCCAGGCAGCAGATCCACGACGGGAATCTCGATCATGGTGTAAGCACCCGGTTGTTGCTTCAGTGCCGCACGGGCAGTAGCCACCAGTACTTGCGCGGTGAGCGCGGGATTGTTAATACGCATATCAAAAGTAAACAACTGGTTTTGCGTGGTGCCCGAAACGCCCTTTCGCTCCAAGTGTACTCCATGCCCCATATCCTTCAAGTAATCAACGTCATCCACCTGAAAAACGTGTGTCTCGTCGTGCATGAAATAATCGTCCGTTTTAATGGCGTTAGCGACGGTCTCAAAATCATGACCCTCTAGCAATTCGATATACACCATTCGGCGGTGCACCCCCGTCCCAGTGGGAATGGTCATCGAGAGCGCATTTTTCACCCCTTCCACCGCCTTCACGGCCACGGTATGCCCCATGCTCATCCCCGGCCCAAAGTTAGTATAGGTGATGCCTTTCGGTGCGATCGCCTCGAGGAGTGTACGTATCACCGAATCGCTTCCCGGATCCCAACCGGCCGATATGATCGAAACCGCGCTGTTTTCTTTTGCCGTTTTATCGAGTGATGCCCGCAGTTGCAGTATCTGACCGTGAATATCGAAACTATCTACCGTGTTTATTCCCAGTCCCAAGCACTCTTTCGCGAACGCTTCCACCTTCCGTGTAGGAGCGCAAAGAATGGCCACGTCAACCTCCTTCAGTTGCGCAATAGCGGCAACCACCTCATATTTTTTCAGTTCAGCAGGAACGTTTGAGGTATCCCTTCTAACGATGCCCGCGATTTCAAAGTCGGATGCCACTTGCAACGCTTCCACCACGTACTTCCCAATATTCCCGTATCCAACAACGGCAGCTCTTATTTTCTTCGTCATACCTTAATAATTTTGATAAATTATGCCTCACCGGCAGAATTAGGCACCACCTCTACATGACAGGCATGCTTGGGCGACTAATGTGCTTGCCCATGAGTTTTTCTTATACAAAATTAAACAAATCGACGTACATCCTGTTTCCTTAGGCTCTTTTTTTATTATTGCTGAAACTTACGGCATCTTCATCTCAAATAATTCAGGTTTCTTACCGATGCTTTTACCTTCAATGCACTCTTCAGCAACACGTGCTTCGGGGTTTTGTCATGATCCAGAATATTGGAGAAAAGTATTTTCACAGCTATTTTACAAATATCTTCTACCGGCTGCGAAATACACGTAAGCGGAGGTTCTATGTAATTAAGATAAGGGTTATCATCAAAGGTTATCAACGAAATATCTTCCGGTATATTTACATTTTCTTCCTTAAAGGCTTTTAGACATCCCATGGCAATCATATTACTAAAAGCAAACACCGCGGTGGGTCGCCTTTCCTGTCGCAACAACAGCTTCGTTTCCAGGTAGCCATTTTGTTCACTGAACGCGTCGCCGGTCACCGAATAATCAGTAATCCCGGCATCGGTCATTGCATCGGAAAACCCCTTCACTCGCTGAATATTCGGGGTAGAATGCCGGACACCTTGAATTGACGCTATATCTGTATGACCCTGTTCGATCAGGTATTTTGTCGCGGAATATGCACCTTCGTAGTTATCGGACGAAACGTGCGAGAGGTTGGTATCCTCGAAGTAGCGGTCAATGCATATTAAAGGCAACCCATTCTCTTGAACTTTTATTAAATGATCCCACTCATCGCCACACGGAACAATGATCATCCCGTCTAAATTTCTCGAAGTCAAATGCAACAATTCTGTTTTTTCGTTCTCGATTTGGTCGTCGCTATCCCCTATGAGCGTGATATATCCATATTTTCGCACCTCGGTATTCACCGCGCTCGCGATCTCGGCAAAGAAAGGATTCTTCAGAGAAGGTACAATTAGCGCGATCGTTTTACTCTTTCCGCTTCTAAGGTTCCTAGCGAACTCGTTAGGAACATAATTCATCTCATTGGCTGCCGACTTAATTTTGTGTTGTGTAGCCTTACTGATACGATATTTGTCTGCTTTGCCATTCAATACGCGCGAAACGGTAGTAATCGAAAAGCCTGTAATCTCCGCGATATCAACAATACTGGGCCTTTGTTGCATATTTTGATTTTTTGTGAACAAAACTAGCTCAATTAAAACAATAATGGATCGTGGCACCACTCATTAACTTAATTTAACCATATTACCTTGCACAAACGTTTGTCCTTACTGATTGTGTCTGTATATTTGCGATCGTGTGGTAAAAATAGTTACGAATGTACGCTATCGGTAGTAGACACCCATTTATAAGGATTAATTAGATTCAGGATGAGATATTTATTTATTTATTTCGGGTTAGTCTTGCTTTGGGGATGTCAAAGTAAATTTAAAGGTGATATAGAACCACCACTCGCCATAACTCCACGGATTAAATATGAATTCAGTGGGGGTGCAGGTCATTACAACTACGCGCCCAGCATCATACAGGATGAATATGGTATCCGTTACGGATTTATATGCGAAAACCGGGATCCCTTTGAAATTGTAGATTACGTGTACCTTTACAAAGGAATTCCCACCGACAATGGATATGTTTGGCAGCCGGGTACGGAAATCCTCGCTCCCTCGGCATCAGGATGGGACGATTGTCACATCTGTGATCCCGACGTTCGTGAGTTTAGAACTACCTATAAAGGGGAGACCTATAATTGGATCATGACCTATCTTGGAGTAGATCAATGGGATAGCAATCACAATCAGATTGGGCTGGCAATTTCTAAAAACATCGAGGGCCCCTACATTAAGTTCGATGGCAACCCATTGATACCTTACGAAGACCGAACAAAATGGGGAGTAGGCCAAAGTACAACAATCGTAAAAGACTCCATCACTATACAGCTTTATTATAGCTCTACGACCGAAAATGGCAATTTCTGTATGCGTGAAATCAAACTAAATGATTTAAACAATATCGTTTTGGGAGAGGAAAAAAAGATAGGATTCTTAGGATCGAACAATTACCCGGCAATGTCCGAAAAAAACATATACATGGTTTCAGAAATGCGTATCGGGCCCATCCACGAAATACCTACATGGGTTGGGGATGTCTCGCGTTTGGCGTATATGTCACGGACAGAAAGTGTCTTTTCCGATGAAGATCATTGGATAGAAATAGGGCGTGTAGAGCCAGTGGAGTCTGGTTTCCCCAGGAACCACAATCCGGGAATACTCACTGATACCAAGGGGTATATACTAAATGAAGATGAGCTTGTGATGTATTTCACCCCTGCCATGACAGGAGAAAATTGGCTCTGGTCATATGATCTTTACTCTGCAACGTTTGAACTCAAAAATTTAATAAAATAAACCGGTATGATAATGAAAAATAAAAACTGCATTATGGTTTTTCTGTTCTTGATCGTTCTCTCAGCGTGCACGTCTAAAGGGCGAAATAGTGAGAAACCCGCTTCGGAGGCACAAAAGATTATCTTTGAAACTGATATTGGCAACGATGTGGACGATGCTCTGGCACTCGATATGCTTTACAAGTACCTGGATGCTGGCGACATAGAGTTGTTAGCGATCATGATCAATAAAGAAGGCGTGTATCCGCAGGAATTCACTGATATCATGAATACTTGGTATGGCTACCCTGAAATTCCTATCGGGATTATACACAATGGGGCGGACAGCGAACACGATGCTGTAAATTTCGCCAAATGTGTATCGTTAATGGAAAATGAGAACGGCGAGCCATTGTTTCCGCGTTCACGCAACGATTATACTGAGCTACCTGAAGCTCACGTTTTGTATCGTGATGTATTGGCACAACAACCGGATAACTCAGTGACGATCGTATCGGTTGGTTTTTCGACTAATCTTGCTCGTCTACTTGAAACTCCACCTGATGATTTTTCGCCGCTAACGGGGAAAGAGTTGGTTGCAAAAAAGGTGAAGCTGTTATGCACTATGGCAGGGTGTTTCAACAACCCGGAATTATATGAATATAACGTGGCAAAGGATATTCCCGCGGCGAAAAAAGTCTTTGACGAGTGGCCAACCAAGTTAGTTACTTCACCGTTTGAAGTGGGAATTGCCATCAACTACCCTGCTACCAGCATCGAAAATGATTTTGATTGGGCACCCGTTCACCCCATGGTCGAAGCGTATAAATGTTACCTAGAGATGCCATATGACCGCCCCACCTGGGATTTGACTTCAGTCTTATATTCCGTAGAGGGTCCCTCCTATTTCGATATTTCCGGTCCTGGTGAGATAGAGGTGTCCGATAAAGGTGCAACAACTTTTACCGCCGATAAGGAGGGAGATCGGTATTATTTAAAGGTAGATTCCGCGCAAGCTGAACATATTAAAAATCATTTCATACAGTTGATAAGTGAACCACCCCTGCATATGAAATAATAAAGAAAAATCTATACAACATGAGTAAAATTGTAGTGATTGGCAGCTCAAATACCGATTTAATCACGAAAGTAAAAGAGTTTCCTAAATCGGGTGAAACAATCCGGGGCGTCTCCTATTTTCAAGCAATGGGGGGCAAAGGTGCCAACCAAGCATTAGCGACCCACCGATTAGGCGGAGACATCAAGTTTATCACCTGTGTGGGTAAAGATACTAACGGCTTGAACGCTCTTGAATATTATAAGAATGAAGGTTTGGATGCTTCGCTGTCTCTTATTGATGAGAGCACTTCTTCAGGTGTAGCACTCATTTGGGTCAACGAAAGAGGGGAAAACAGCATCGTCGTAATCTCTGGTGCGAATGATAGGCTTTCACCTGAATACATTCATGAAATTAAGAGTGAAATATTGAAGGCAGACCTGATTGTCATGCAGATGGAGATTCCTTACGATACCGTGAAAACGGTGTGTAACATAGCCTATGAAAATAACAAAAAAGTAATGCTCAACGTGGCTCCCGCGAGCAGGCTTGAAGCCGATATCATCAAAAAAATAGATATCCTCGTGGTAAACGAGACGGAAGCTGAAACGATTTCTGGAAAAAGCATGCAAGATATTGGTGAAGAGGCAATCGTGGATAGTTTATTGGCATTGGGTGCAAGAACTGTTGTTTTAACGCTAGGGAGACGAGGGTCAATCATTAAAAATAAGGAAGTTTACAAACAGTTTCCCGCGTTTGAGGTTCAAACGGTCGACACTACAGCCGCGGGCGACACATTCTGTGGCGCGTTAGCTGCCGAACTTGCAAGAGGGAGTGATTGGGACCAAGCCATTGAATTTGCAACGGCGGCCGCTGCCATATGCGTAACTAAGATGGGGGCTCAACCCTCCATCCCGCGTGAAAAAGAAGTACGTTCATTTTTAAACAATCTAAACCTGTAAAAGTATGTTCATAGTAAATAGTTATTTGTTAGCAGTAATTTTATGCGTGATTACAATGATTTGTTGGGGCTCTTGGGGCAACACGCAAAAACTAGCCGCCAAAACATGGCGTTACGAATTATTTTATTGGGATTACGTGATAGGTATCTTGCTCCTTGCTCTGCTCTTTGGGTTCACCCTGGGTAGTACTGGGGACGAGGGACGCGGCTTTATAGCTGACATTTCTCAAGTGAGTTCTAAGAATTTCTGGAGTGCCTTCACGGGCGGCATTATTTTTAATGCATCCAATATTCTATTATCGGCATCCATCTCGATGGCCGGCATGTCGGTCGCTTTTCCCGTGGGAGTAGGATTGGCACTAGTATTAGGTGTATTCATTAACTACTTCGGTGCTCCGCAGGGTGATCCGCTCATCTTGTTCTCCGGAGTTGCCTTGATTGTCGTGGCTATTGTACTCAACGGAATCGCTTCCGGGAAAATGAGCAAGGGTACAGAAGAAAGCAAGACAAAGAAGAAAGGGATCATTATCGCTATCTGCGCGGGTTTCCTGATGTCATTCTTCTACCGGTTTGTCGCGGCAGCCATGGATCTGGGTAACTTAGAAAATCCAACAGCGGGTATGCTTACGCCCTACGGAGCGTTCTTTATTTTCGCGCTGGGGATCCTTGGGAGCAATTTTGTTTTCAACACTCTGGCCATGAAAAAGCCGTTTGTCGGTGAACCGGTAACCTATTCCCAATACTTCAAGGGAAATTCAAAAACACATTTGGTGGGTGTCCTCGGGGGTATCATCTGGGGAGTGGGTACCGCCTTAAGCTACATCGCTGCTGGAAAAGCAGGTCCGGCCATCTCGTACGCTCTGGGACAAGGTGCACCAATGATCGCTGCCTTGTGGGGTGTTTTTATATGGAAAGAATTTAAAGGATCTCCCAAAACGGTGAATTACATGCTCACATTCATGTTTATATTATTCATCCTCGGATTATCACTAATTGTTGCCGCCGGAGGCAATTAAACAAAAAAAATTTTATGAAAAAAAACATCTTACTCTTCGCTCTTTTGTCATTTTACACGATTTCTTTCTGTCAAGATTTTCCACACATAAATGAAGTAGAGCGAATAAATCGACTGAATCCACCAAAAGATAAAATTCGGATGGTCCTAGATACCGATACTTATAATGAAGTTGACGATCAATTTGCACTGGCTTACGCGCTTCTTTCGCCGGATAAAATTGAAATGGAAGCTATTTACGCGGCTCCTTTTCACAATTCCCGATCTGAAAGCCCCGCTGATGGAATGGAGAAGAGTTATCAGGAAATCTTACGTCTTCTGTCATTCATGAATGTACCCGCGGACGATTTCGTGTATCGGGGATCATCCACCTATTTGCAAGATATCACACAACCCATTCGAAGTGAAGCCGCGCTCGATTTAGTTTCAAGAGCATTAAAGAGTTCACCCGAAGATCCACTCTACGTTGTTCCTATCGGGTGCATTACAAATATCGCGTCCGCCATCCTCATTGAACCACAAATCATCAATAATATCGTGGTTGTTTGGCTAGGTGGTAACGGACTCGACTGGGCCACACAGAGAGAATTCAACTTGATGCAGGACGTTCTGGCTGCCCAAGTAGTTCTGAATTCAGGGGTCCCATTGGTAATCACGCCCTGCCGGCCCGTAGTATCGCATTTTCATACTACCCTCCCCGAGCTGAAGCACTATTTGAAGGATAAAAACCCGTTATCCAACTATTTGTATGAGATAGTTGCCGGGTACAATGAACAAAATCTTGATGCATGGTCAAAAGAGATATGGGATGTGGTGGCCATTGCGTGGCTAATTAACTCCTCCTGGGTTCCATCGGACTTGGTGCATAGCCCTATATTGACCGACCAAGTGACTTACAGCAGCGACAGATCTCGACATTTTATACGAATGGCTACATCAATAAACAGGGATGCAATTTTCAGGGATCTATTCACGAAATTAACGCGTTAACTGTTTAATTTGTAAGATCGCACCTCTTCTAAATTGGGCCTTCCCGGCCACTGGAGGCGGGAAGAATCGTCGGGAGGAGCATGATCTTCATCGTCGTCGTCATCATCATCGTCATCGTCATCATCATCGTCATCGTCCCACACGACAACCGGCTTCTGTGGCCCCTCTTTACGAAAGATAAGCGCGATAACAAGCCCGCTAAGGGCACCGGACAGGTGCCCTTCCCACGAGATGGCAGCGTCGACCCACTCGGTGATGGGAAAGATGCTCCAAACCGTGCTGCCATAAATAAATGCCACCACGAGCGAAACGGCTACTAACGGGATATAGCGACGTACCAAACCACTGAAAAAGAGAAAAAAGAGCAGTGCGAACACTAATCCGCTTGCTCCAACGTGGTATGCCCCGCGCCCGATGGCCCAGGTAATCAAGCCGCTCATCAACCATAAGTAAACGAACGCGCGAAAGGCAATCTTGCTGTAAAAGTAAAAAAGAAACCAAGTCAATATTAAAAGCGGTAGCGTGTTCGACCACACGTGCGAAAGCGACGAATGAATGAAGGGGGAAAACAACACCCCCTTCAAGCCGCTCCACTCTCGGGGCATGATCCCCCATCGAGAGAAGCGCCCTTCGAAAAATTGTGCCTTATCTACCGTGAAAGCGAGCCATACCAGAATCACCCATACCAGCGCGGGTAGCAGGGCAAGCCACATCCGTTTTCTTTCAAATGTATGATCGGGAGAAGGATTCATATTGCTTTTATCGATTTTTATTTCCCCTCGTTAAACTCAACCAAGAAGTCGTCTCAGACCCATTAAAGGATCGAGGACTTTATTCGAAAACAAGGAGAAGTCTAAAATTAATCATTTTTTTGTTTGTGGGATAATTTCTTATTGTTTATCTTTCGGAAGTATTATATACGAGCCAGACTACGGGGCACAGGCTTGCTTGAATCACGTCATGAAACTGGCCGCTAAAAACCCTCTAATTTACCCGGCAATGAATTATCTGAAATTCGACAAAGACCTGATGATCAATCTTGAGTATTCTTTATACCGGAACGTATTGAGAACTAACCGAAGAGGGGCTTATCAGAACACATCGATATCGGGCTGTAACACCACCAAGTATCAAGGGCTACTGGTGATGCCCGTACCCTACTTGGACGATGAAAATCACCTTATCCTCTCTTCGTTCGATGAAACAGTAATACAGCGGGGAGCAGAATTTAACTTGGGCATACACCGCTATGCCGGCGATAACTATAGTCCAAAAGGCCATAAATATATTCGTGAGTTTAACAGCGACAGCGTACCCAAGACCATCTACAGGGTGGGTGGCGTGGTACTGGCTAAAGAAATCATGTTTTCATCGAAAGAGAACCGGCTAATGATCCGGTACACCTTGCTGGAAGCACATTCTCCCACGACCATCCGCTTCAAGCCATTCCTGGCTTTCCGAAAAGTTTCGCAACTTACACGGGAGAACGATCAGGTGGACCGATCTTATCGCGAGGTAGAGAATGGAATCAGTACCTGCATGTACTTCGGATATCCTGAACTATTCATGCAATTCAACAAGAAACCAGAATTTGTTTATTATCCCGATTGGTACCGCGATATAGAGTACCTTCAAGACCTTCATCGGGGCGACACCTTCCAAGAAGACCTTTACGTACCGGGTTACTTCGAAATGCCTATAGCGAAAGGTGAGGAGATAATTTTCTCTGCCGGTGATATCCTAGTGGATACCTCCACCCTCGCGGAAGAGTTTAACTTCGAGATTGACAAGCGTACCCCACGTTCCAGCTTCTACAATTGCCTTAAGAACTCCAGTCATCAGTTCTACTATATCCCAAAAAAGGATGAATATTATCTGCTGGCCGGTTACCCGTGGTTCAAGGTACGTGCCCGAGATCAGTTCATCGCGCTCCCGGGATGTACCCTCGCGGTGGGAAAACCGCGAGATTTTGAACATATGATGGATACGGCAATTCCGTGCTTACGGGATTTTATGGCCGATAAATCATCAAAAAATTATCTCAAACAGATAGATGATCCCGATGTCCTGTTATGGGTTACTTGGGCATTACAGCAATTCTGGATAGAAGAGAAAGAGACTTTTAAGAAAAAGTATGCCCATTTCTTATACGAGATCATCGACTACATCTCCGCGGGAAAACATCCCAACTTGGTGATTGATTCTGACAACCAACTCCTCACGACCTACGGCCGCGACGTGGCGGTAAGCTGGATGAACGCGACCATAAACGGCAAGCCGGCCATTCCTAGAACAGGCTACCTCGTGGAGTTCAACGCCCTGTGGTATAACACCCTAAAGTTCGCTGAAGAAGTGGCAAACGAGAGTGGAGACGAAGAGGCAGCAGAAAGTTTTGAAGAGCGAGCCCGGTTCACCGGTAACTCATTCAAAGAGACGTTCCTGAACGACGCGGGGTACCTGTACGACTACGTGGAGGGGTACTATAAGGATCCCAACGTACGCCCCAACATGATCTTCGCTGTATCACTCCCCTACTCTCCCTTGGAGAGAAGCCAAAAAAAGACGGTGCTCGATTTTGTAACAAAAGAACTGTTCACTCTCTGTGGATTACGATCGATCACACCGAAAAGCGAGAAGTTTCATCCCCATTATGCCGGTACGGAGAACGAGAAAAAGTTCGCCTACTTCAACGGGATGGCTTTCCCCTGGTTGTTAGGAGCGTATATAGAAGCATACCTGAACGTATTTCAGATGAGCGGGCTCTCCTTGGCAGACCGAATCATGGTGGAAATGGAGGGACAGATGCAAAACGATTGCATCGGGACCGTTTCGGAATTCTACGAACCCAATCCCCCGTTCATCGCGCACGGTGGATTTTCGTTTGCCATGAGTGTCGGGGAACTACTTAGAGCGCAGCGAATCATGAACTCTTACAAGCAGAAAATGGACAATTATTAATAATATACGCATGAGAGCATTAATGTTTGGCTGGGAATTCCCGCCACATATCCTAGGAGGACTGGGAACCGCGAGTTATGGAATGACTAAGGGCATGGCCAAACAGGACGATATGGAGATTATTTTCGTGATACCCAAACCATGGGGAGACGAAGATCAGAGTTTCATGAAGATCATCGGGGCAAACAACACCCCCGTCGTATGGCGTGACGTACCATGGGAAATCGCGAAAGAGAGGTTCGAAAAGTTCATGAACCCCGAAGAATACTACCGGATGAGAGATCATATCTACGCCGATTTTAATTACATGCATACCAACGATATGGGATGCATCGAATTTTCCGGTCGGTACCCTAACAATATCCTAGAAGAGACAAATAATTATTCCATCGTGGCAGGTGTCATTGCCCGCGCATACGAGTTCGACGTTATTCACGCGCACGACTGGCTTACCTATCCAGCCGGCCTCCATGCCAAAAGTGTTACCGGCAAGCCGATGGTAATTCATGTGCATGCCACCGAGTTCGACCGAAGTCGAGGAAAGCCCAATCCCATCGTATATGGGATCGAGAAAGATGGCATGGATAACTGCGATCACATCCTGTGTGTAAGTGAACATACCCGCCGTATCGTGATCGAGAACTACCAGCAGCCGCACTGGAAGGTAACTGCCGTCCATAACGCGGTGGAGCCACTCAGCCCAGAGATCGAAGCCATCGAGCGTATCTCGGGTGTTTCAGACAAGGTGGTCACTTTTCTGGGTCGAATCACCATGCAAAAAGGGCCTGAGTTTTTCGTGGACGCCGCCACGCAAGTAATTCGTAAAACCGACCATATCCGATTCGTAATGGCAGGTAGCGGGGATATGCTGGACAAGATGATTCAACTGGTGGCGGACCGCGGCATCGCGCATAAGTTCCATTTTACCGGCTTCCTCCGCGGGAAACAGGTATACGAAATGCTCAAATCAAGCGACGTCTACGTGATGCCATCCGTATCGGAACCATTCGGTATCTCACCTCTAGAAGCGATGCAGTGCAACGTGCCCAGCATAATCTCTTACCAGTCCGGCTGTTCAGAGATCCTCCACAACGTGGTGAAAACCGACTATTGGGATGTAGACTCGATGGCAGACGCTATCTATTCTATATGTACCTACCCGGCTATGGCAGAGCACCTGAAGAAGGAGGGAAAAAAAGAAGTAGATAACATCAAATGGGAAGATGCCGGGCTCAAGATCCGAAAAATTTACGATAGCCTCGTCTAACCCAAAGGAATAATCGACCGAAAAACAGTGAAAATAAAAAGACACATATATGAAGACAATTTGCTTTTACTTCCAGGTTCATCAACCGTTCCGGTTAAAAAGATACCGTTTTTTCAATATTGGGAGCGATCACTATTATTACGATGACTACGCCAACGAGGATATTCTTCAACAGATAGCTGCCCGATCGTATATCCCCGCTAACCGGATGTTGCTCGACCTGATCAACCAGAATAAAGGGAAATTCAAGGTAGCGTTTTCCATCTCTGGGGTGGCGCTCGAGCAGATGGAGATCTACACGCCGGAAGTGATCGAGGGATTCCGGGAACTGGCCAAGACGGGCGACGTGGAGTTCCTTACAGAGACCTACGCGCACTCCTTGGCCAGCCTCTTCGATACCGAAGAGTTCCAGCATCAAGTGAAACATCACGCCAGCCGGATAGAAATGTTGTTCGATCAAAAGCCTACTGTCGTCCGTAACACGGAGCTTATCTACTCCGATGACATTGCCGAGACGGTATACGACATGGGATACTCTAAAATGATTACCGAGGGAGCCAAACACATCCTGGGATGGAAAAGCCCTAACTACGTGTACCAAGCAACTACCCGCCCAAAAATGAAAGTATTGCTCAAGAACAGCCGTTTTAGCGATGATATCGCTTACCGCTTCTCTAACTACAGTTGGAACGAGTACCCACTAACGGCAGATAAATTCATCTCGTGGATTGCATCCACCCCCGCGGAAGAGCAAGTGATCAATCTTTTCATGAATTACGAAACATTGGGCAACCTGCAACCGGCCCATAGCGGTATCTTCGAGTTCGTGAAAGCGTTGCCCCGCTTCGCGTCCGAAAAGGGAATCGGATTCTCCACGCCATCCGAAGCATTAGACACGCTAACCCCGATTGGGGCAGTAAACGTGCCCAATACCATTTCGTGGGCGGACGAGGAAAGGGACGTGAGCGCATGGCTGGGGAATAAATTACAGCAAAGTGCCTTGAAAGCACTCTACGAGATGGGTGAACGGGTACGGTTATGTACTGACCGACGATTAAAACAGGACTGGGTTTACTTACAGACCAGTGACCATTTCCACTACATGTCCACCAAACATTTCGGCAGTGGCCAGAGCCAGTTCAGCCCATACATGTCGCCCTACGACGCGTTCAATAACTACATGAACGTGCTGAGCGATTTCATAGGACGAGTGGACGCGCAGTACCCGGATACGGTAGACAATGAAGAGCTCAACGCGTTGTTAACTACCATCCATAACCAGGAGATGGAGATCAAACGCTTGCAAACGGAGCTAAAAACAGTGATCGGGAGCAACGAAGAGCTGCTGTTAGAAAGGTCGAGGAAAAAGAAGGCAACTGCGAAATAATAAAAACCAGTGTTGTGAAACAGTACGGGGTGACATTTTCATGCCACCCCGTTTCTTTATTTCTAAAATCATTGACTATCTAAAATCATTGACTAAATGTCGGACTATTTCGCGTAGCTCACGGCACGTGTCTCACGAATTACAGTGATCTTCACCTGTCCGGGATAAGTCATCTCGGTCTGGATCTTGCGAGCAATTTCCGAGGAGAGTTTTTCTGTATCATGGTCATCGATCTTGTCAGCCCCAACAATCACCCGCAGCTCGCGACCAGCCTGGATAGCATATGTCTTCAAAACACCGGGATAAGAGAGTGCTAATTGCTCCAGATCATTCAACCGTTTGATATAGGCTTCCACGATCTCGCGACGGGCACCGGGACGTGCTCCCGAGATGGCATCACACACCTGCACGATGGGTGCCAAGAGGGTAGTCATCTCTACCTCGTCGTGATGGGCACCAATGGCGTTACAGATATCGGGTTTCTCCTTGTACTTCTCCGCCAGCTTCATGCCCAAAATCGCGTGCGGCAATTCCGGCTCATCGTCGGGCACTTTCCCTATATCGTGCAATAACCCCGCGCGCTTTGCTTTCTTGGGGTTCAACCCCAGCTCCGATGCCATGATGGCACACAAGTTAGCCGTTTCTCTCGAGTGCTGTAACAGGTTTTGCCCGTATGAAGAGCGGTACTTCATTTTTCCTACCATACGAATCAATTCGGGATGTAAGCCGTGAATTCCGAGATCGATTACCGTCCGTTTCCCCGTCTCCACGATCTCCTCTTCGATCTGCTTCTTCACTTTTGATACTACCTCTTCGATGCGAGCAGGGTGGATACGACCATCCGCTACCAGCTGATGGAGCGACAGGCGGGCTATCTCGCGTCGCACCGGATCGAATCCCGACAACACGATAGCCTCGGGTGTATCATCTACCACGATCTCCACACCGGTAGCCGCTTCTAGTGCACGTATATTCCGGCCTTCACGCCCAATAATACGTCCCTTCACCTCGTCCGAATCGATATGAAACACGGTGACGGAATTCTCAATTGAAGTCTCTGTTGCTACGCGTTGAATCGACTGGATTACAATCTTTTTCGCCTCCTTCGTTGCCGAAAGACGAGCCTCCTCCATGATATCATTAATATAGGATTGCGCATCGGTTTTTGCTTCCTCTTTCAATGACTCCACCAGGCGCTCCTTAGCCTCATCGGCCGAAAGGCCGGAAATGGCCTCCAATCGCTCAACCGACTGCCTGTGAACACGTTCAAGCTCGGCACCCTTCTTATCCAGAAACTCTTGCTGGCTGGTGAGATTGCTTTTCATCTCATCCACTTCGCTACTCTTCTTGTTCAGCTCCTCTTGTCTCTGATTAAGCGTCATTTCTCGCTGCTTGAGCCTATTCTCCGTGTTTTGGATCTTCGAGGTACGAGCATTCGCCTGTTTCTCGGCCTCTGTTTTCATGGCAAGAGACTCCTCCTTTGCCTCAAGTAAGATCTTCTTTTTTATTACCTCGGCATCTTTCTCCGCGTCACTCAAAATATTCTTGGCGCGAGAATTAGCCGTTTTACCGGTAACATACCAGGCAGCAACTGCACCAATAAGTAAACCGATAATTCCTATAACTATTTCCATATTGCATATTATTAAATTGATTTATATTCTCTCCTTGGCACAGACCTAAAAGGAGAGGTTTTATCATTGTTCTATTTCAAAAAAAACACCCGTTCATGCACATCTTCTTTTGGAGAGTGTGCATGAAAAGGTGCGTAAATGTAAATTTTCCACGCGTTCACAACGCGTATTATCTCTTCAGATAATCATCCAATTCGCTAATCAACGAATCAATTTTATCTTCAAAGGGTTTCGTGTTATTCTTATTTCCCAGAGTAAAATTCTCTGCCAATGCCTGAATGGCCGTCATGGCCAAAAAATCTTGTGTCGTCATGGGAGAGTTAGCCCCCCCGTAAGCAACCCGGTATTGGTTGATCTTTATATTTATTCTCTTCGCGGCTTCCCGAAAGGACTGCTCTTCGGACCTTTTAATCTTTAACGGGTATTTCTTACCTGCGATCTCTAACGTCAATAAAAACTTTTCGTCGCCCATCACATAAATTTTTCAAACGCTACGTTAATAAATTTATGCACTTATCTACTTCACGCACCAGCTTCGACAGTTTGTCTTTCGCTACCTCCACATCCACTGACGCGGCGGTGATGGTCCTCGCGGTCTTTAAACCGTCGTACTTTGCTTTCAATTGCTTCAGGTTGCTCACCACCGTGTCCACCTCTTTCTGCTTCGATTGAATATTCAACTTTAAGCGGCTATTCTCTTCCCTTAGAGAATCGCATAGAAACATCACTTGCTTTATCCGCACTTCCAAATCGACAAGCAGCTTATCATGTTCCTCAGCCATATGAAAACAAAAATTCACGCAAATATAAGGATTGCAACAGACTTACACAAATTAAATTCCCTATATTTTGTTCAAAGTGATAGAATATAAATCACTATTTTTGTAGAACAATGAAACAGAGAAATATTACACTAAGTAATGAGATACTGGAAGCATGCCCCGATCTACACGTGGCAGCCATACGTTGCAAGGTGAAAAACAACCCTTTCGACGCGGGGTTATGGAGAGAAATTGACGAGTTTACCGCTCACTTTTCGGTCACTACGAAAATGGAGGAGATCAAAAAACGGCCGGCTATCCTCGCGACCCGAGAGGTGTATAAAAAGCTTGGGAAGGACCCTAACCGGTACCGCCCGGCAGGTGAGGCACTGTGCCGCCGCATCCTGAAAGGGCAGCCGCTTTACCAAATCGACACCCTAGTGGACTTGATCAACCTGGTCTCCCTGAAGACGGGCTACTCCATCGGGGGGTTCGACGATGATCAAATAAAAGGTAATCTCGTGCTGGGCGTGGGAGAGGCCGACGAAAAGTTCGAAGCTATCGGCCGAGGGTTTCTTAATATCGAGGGACTGCCGGTGTACCGCGACGAAGTGGGAGGAATCGGTACGCCCACCAGCGACGAAGAGCGCACGAAAATAACGTCCTCTACCACGCGATTGTTGATGCTTATCAACGGGTACTCGGGAAAAGAGGGGCTGCAAGAGGCCGCGGATTATGCGGTACGGCTTCTGAAGGAGCACGTGCAAGCAGAAGAAACGCGGATCGATCTCATTCATCACGAATAATTTCTTCGCGTTCACCGCCCCTACCAGTGGCACGTTTCCATGTGCCATTTTTTTTCGGGAATTTACTTGAATCTCCATGAACCAAACAAGACTCTTTTTATTAACATAAGCCAACATCTGGCAACGTTTAGTCACGAATCAATCCTCTATCTAAGTCCAATTTAATTCTAATCAAACTCTTATCTTACTCTATTATATTAGAAGAATAAAAGACTTTGATAAGACTTTGGTTAGAGTTTGACTAGACTTTGGTAGGGAGAAGGGCGGTCGGGAGAAGCGGCTCGACAACATCTTAATATTTACTAAAAATCACACGGCTCCAAATTTCGCCGGTTTTGCTTGAAACGAACATTATTTTCCGTGTGAATAAAAATTGGGCCGCGAAATTCCCCGGGGTATCCGCGTGATTCACTGAATCGTTCCGATTGAACAACTAGTCGGGAATCACGTTATAGGATTTCAGGAACTCTTTGTTCCGCGAGGGCGGGGTTTCAGAAACCAAAACGATAATGAATGAGTAAGTTTACGTGGCCTTTTTCCTCTTTTCTAATTGCCTTGGCATTATTTACCGCCGGATGTACCCCCGGGGATTCCAATGAAAGCAACGAATCCCATGAACCCGCTGCCAAAGTAGACTCCCTGCTGGTCCAACCGGAAGATAAAAAAGAACTGACCGGCGAGGA
>CAYFMZ010000018.1:22460-33019 GCA_964344275.1 uncultured Proteiniphilum sp. | reverse complement strand
GGCTGTCCATTCCAATCGATATGCAAGGCGAAATCGATACGTGGATTCTTTTTATATAAAGTGATCAATTGCTGGTAGTCGTGTCCGGCAATTTCATTTTCAATTTTTACCCGTGTAAACAGCGCTCCTTCCTCCACAATCGAAGCTGTAGCTCTATTATCCGACCCTTGGTGAAATTTTTCCTCTTTATAAAAAAAACCTCTCAGGTCGTTCAGGTATTTCCCATCTTGAACCAGCTGCCTGTATCCGTTCTTTTTATCGATCAGGCTGGTGATCGTACCACCGCGAGAGGGATCAATGATTACCGAGTAATAGTCTGTTTCTATCGCGAGTTGTTCAGAAGATGTGAGTTTCTCTGAAGAAAGATCCAACTCATTTTTAGAGGGTAGTTTCTTATCACTCTGCTTCAACCTGTAGGTAGCAAACCCCATCCCAGGGACTGATGCTTCAAAGAAAAGTTTTACATCCCCGTTATCATCTTCTGATAATTGATGGGGAACAGTCTCACCTTTAGCGTTTAGTATTGTTACTTGTCGATTTCTTAGATCCTCCGGTAACATCAGGGTCACCTCCTCTTCACGTTTCGCCCCCAGCGTGTTATATACCTGGATATATTCGGGTGTGCTCGTATTGCCAAAGAGATTCACTATTTTCTCGGATGCAATTTGATTTGTCGCATCGGTCCACCGAACTACATTATCGGCCCAGGTATCTCCCGGACTGCCGTTATAGGGAACGATCCAGCAATCGTGGTGCTGGGCGAGCATCAATGTCCTCCATGCCTCGGCAAAATCCTCTTCCGGCCAACTTTCATCATTGAGCAGATAATCCATCGCGGCCATCTTCTCCGCGGTAACGAGCAGGTTTTCACTTACCCGTACCTGCCGAGCAATTTCCTGCACGACCTGTGCACCCCACACCAATCCCGGTTTGATATCTTCTTGGGAGAAACGCCAGTCTTCGGGTTCCACCTTTCCTTCTATCATTTCCATATAATTAGTCCAAGTGGTATACCGTGTAGGTTGGTATTCATTGTGCCATGGGCCCCCGTCCCATCCCGCGTCCTGAAAACACATCCCTACCGGAAATTGTATGCCATGGGCAAAGCACTTCTCGATAAAAGTGTTGGAGTTGGTCCACGACTCGGTTTGCCAAGTCGATTCCGTCGATAGCTCTTCAACAGCATATCTCGGCACGGCCGGGATAGTAGTCCCATCGGGACCGATCCAATTGACTAGGTCTTTTCCGAAAGCACTGGTATAACCACCCCAGCATGTGTTGGGATTTCGCAGTACCGCGTACTTATAACCAAAACCTTTCAGTATCTGTGGTAAACTGCTCGTGAAACAGGGCTCTTCCACGGCATAAGTTACGAAAGAGGCACTTGGAAAATACTCTCGGGTCTTTGCCATTCCGTAATGGAATTGCCGGATAATGCTCTCCCCCGATATATTGTAACTGTATGGTTGTGACCAGGTCGGGTTGACAAACTCTATTCTCCCCGACGGGCCCTCTTTTTCAAAATATGCTTGGAACGCCTTAAAGTTCTTCGTGTCTGTTACACTGATCGTATCCCAGGTCTCGGGCTCTATCTCCAGATTAATTGCCCAGTCAGGATGTTTCTCCAGTTGTTCTACCATGAACTGTGCCTGCCATTGCGGGTAATGGCCGTAAATACCACCATGATAACCATCGGTAAACCACGCCGTTTGCGTCAGAGCGGGCGTCTTAACTACTAAAAAACAAAACAGAATAAAGCTAGATAACCTAAACTTCCGATTCATTTTCATAACTACCATGCTATTCCTTGTTATTTTTTTCATCTCTCGTCGATTATAATATGCATACAGGTATTTATTTTTGTTATATTTCCTCTAAAAACCCGCGATATTCACGATCCATTAAAATGGTTCGCAAGCCTTTCTTATGATCTTGCAAATTTAAAGGCTAAAAATTTCTTTTCAAACACAAGGTAGGCTAACAAGTAAATGATTCCAGAACAACAATAAAGACATCTGATTGGATATAAAACCATTACAACAACGGCTAACAAGTACTATGGTAAATAGTTTGGAAACTAACAGCTGCTTTTATATAACAAGTGTCACACAAAATAATTCTTATTATGATAAAAATAGTGTATTTTTGTAAAGTTGAGGCCAGCTTATCAGCTTATGCCTATTTCGTCTAACGTGCCCCATAAAACATATATAACATGCAAAACTTGATTATTCTTTTCTGTTTATCTTTATTCCTTTCGTGCAGTAGCAACACAAGCACAACCGACTCCACACGGCATTCTATATCAACCGATGCACCTGCCAATTTTTTCGGTAAGCCCGACGAGTACCTCAATTGGCAAGCGGAACAGATGTTGAATCTCACGGAACTGGCACTCTCTGAACATCCACCCCAACTGCAAGAACCGATAGAACGCCAAATGGCCATGCTGATGTTGGATGCCGTCTTTCATGATGTAAATGCACCCCATCATAGTGCTGTGCAAGAGTTCCATCATCGGCGCACGTCGCTACTATTTTCCTTGAACAGGGAAAACCGGTGGTCGCTCCTCCCGACTTATGGAAAGATAAAACTATATATAGTAAAATCACTCATTTAGAGGCAAAAGCACATGAAGTGCAAAAATTGGCTATATCACATAAAAACATAGAACTGGAGTTGGTGGTCTACCCGGGTCACCAAGGGGCCGATATACCGAACAACGTGGTACTCGCTATCACACCCGAGCAATATTCCATTTGCCATACCGGTGATCAATCTTCACAGAGTGACTTTGCATGGATCGATGAGGTGAAAGATCATTTCAATGTAGATATATTGATCCCCAACTGTTGGACCACGAACCCGCTACGTACATCGGAAGGTTTCAACCCCCGTTTAATAATTCCGTCGTATGAAAATGAGTTGGGACACACCATCGATCATCGAGAGGCGTACGCCTTGAACTATTCGCGATGGAACGTGCCCTATAACAAGATTATTATGACGTGGGGAGAATCCTACCATTATCAGCCCTAACGTCACGTTAAGTTATCACTAATAAATCAAATTGCGCGCGTTTAATATGCAGTGAAATTTTCACTTGATACAATCGTGAAACTTGAATAAAATATTTACATTGCACAAAACAACTTTTATTATGCTGAAAATAAGCAGAATCATTTTTTACAAGCCATTTTTATACTCCCTATTGCTTCTTTTTTCCACCACGCTACTATTCTCATTTTCGTGTGGAAATTCCGATTCGGGATCAATCCCGGATGAAGCGATCATCGTTTGTGGCGACAGCAAAGTCTTGATGGTTAACTACCCGGAAAACAACGACTCTGTTCCTATCATCGTGTGGAGTTGGGACGCGCAATTGGCGAATGACATCCCGTTCGAATACCGCACTCGCAGATTCAATTCGATCGATGATTGTAAGCCAACTTCCGATGGAAAACAGGTGATGGTTTCATCTTCTTCCGGCGCGATCGCTATCGTCGGTATAAAAGATAAGAAAGTGACATTTTTGGCAGACGTACCCAACGCGCATTCAATCGAAATGCTTCCGGGAAATAAAATTGCGGCGGCTGCTTCTACTGCCACGAATGGGAATAAAATTATGTTATTTGAAAATACCCAGTCCGGAAAATTACTCGATACAGATAGCTTGTACTCCGCTCACGGCGTGGTGTGGGATAATAAACGAAACGTTCTTTACGCACTGGGATACGATGTGTTGCGAGAATACGAGATCACTGATAAAGACATGCTTGTGATGACAAATGAATGGACCATACCTGGGATAAGCGGGCACGATCTGTTGATGGTACCCGACGGTGATAAGCTTTTCATGACAGAACATTCGGGTGCTTGGATTTTTGATATAGAGACCCATCGGTTCGATAAAATCGACCACTTCCCCGATGCCGAGCATATCAAGAGCATCAACCAACACCCGAATGGGCAATACGTGTTTACCGCCGCGGAAGAGAGTTGGTGGACGTACCGTGTGAAGCTCTTCGACCCATCGGGTTCATCGGAGATTTTAAGCTTTCCCAATCTCAAGGTTTATAAGGCTCGGTTGTATTCGAAATAAAAGAACCATTTTTGCTGGACAACCGCATCTGATTTGCATGGTTGATAACAAGCGATCCGCGGTTAGCTTATATCGATTTTAGAGATAGCAGAAGAGGGAGACTAAAATGGGTACACTTAAATCAAGCACGAAGCCATGAAAAATAGCAACTACGGCAAACTCATTACCCGAGAATCTCATTATAATCGGAAGAGTAGTATCCATGGTAGTTGCACCGCCCACTGAAATGGGGGCAAGTCGCCCAAAATATTTAACAAGCAGCGGAGCAAACAGCAACGCTGTTATTTCTCGTATTATATTCGCCAACAATGCAACCGTACCCAACTCCGCCCCTTTGTACTCGGTTATAAAGATGCTCGACAACGAATAATATCCTAACCCGCTACCCACTGCCATTACATCGAACAGAGAACGAGAAGGAAGCAACAAGCTTATCGCGGCACACCCCACTAGTGTACCGGCTATGGTTGCAAAGGGCAAAAGGTAAAATCGAGGATTAAGCATCTTGAAACGTTTTAAGGTACGCGAATCGTTACCCAAGCTTAGCCCCACGCAAAACATTAAACCACATAGCACGTAAAAACTCAGATCGTTGTCTATCATAGAAAGTGGAATAATCTCAAAATAGCCAAGTAGAAGCCCAAGTACAAAAAAAGAGACAATTATGATACTACTCCTCATGACTTGGATTCTTAACAATATATTTCCAAAGCCAAAATGCCGCGGTAGCACTTCCTATAACCGCGGCAGCCGTGATAATCAACGCTTCTACCCCGATAACAGGTAACCCGGAAACAACTTGGGCATTGCCCCCCACTTCTATCCCCAGTATAAAGAGGAGCAACCATATTAACCCGGTAATAAGTTTTGAGATGTTTTTGACTGCTCTCTTTCGCGACAAGAAGCCAAAAAGAATTCCCATCAACATAAAACCTATAGCTATAAACATATAATAAAATATTTTAGGACATCCCGATCAACGATTCAACTACTTCTTGATCTCCTGTTTTTTTTGGAGAGGTAAAGTAAATGAAAAAAACGGATTGCACAAAACGTGGTAGAATATATGGTCTGCATGATTCTGACAGAAAAAAACCTCAGAAAACCTCTTTAACCAAGGTCAGGGTTATACGGGGTAGTACAACCGCTCTGCGATTTTTTGTTTATATTTGCGGGGTTAATTGCCTGTTATGGATTCTTTTTCGGATATACAACATTTCAATAAGCTGTTCAATGAGTATCATGAGCGTTTCATTCGCTTCGCTTTTGGTTACGTGAAGGAAAGACAAACGGCAGAAGATTTCGTATCCGAAGCGTTCATGACCAATTGGGAAAACAGAAGCCACTTGGCACCCGGCAGCAAGCCACCGGCCTATATTTTGACCATCATCAAAAATAAAAGCCTCAATCACCTGCAACATCTACAAACCCGCCACCGCGTGACGGAGGAACTTAAAAGCCATTCCGATTGGGTACTTCAAACTAAAATTAGTACACTGGAGGCCTGTGACCCCGATTTTTTATTTTCAAAAGAGATACAGTCCATCATTGATGCTACATTGCAAAAACTACCTCACAAAACACGCCAAGTATTTACCTTGAGCCGGGATCAGGGATTAACACACAAAGAAATCGCGCGAAAAATAAATCTAAGCCAAAAATCCGTTGAGTTCCACATGTCTAAAGCACTCTCACAACTAAGAGTATCCCTGAAAGATTTTCTCGGAATTCTATTCTTTTTTTATTTTAATTAAAAAAATCGGTTTTTTCATTAGGGTAAATGCCCTCTCGCTTGTTACCCCTATAGAGAGACATGAATGGATCAATGAATAAAGAAACATTATATCGGTTTTTTGAAGGTACCGCCACGCTTGATGAAGAGAGACGAATCAGGGAATGGATGGAGCGCTCTGAAGCAAACTTTCATTCTTTGTTGAAGGCGAGAAAAGAATATGACTCGATGATGCTGGTGGGAACTGAATCCTATCGAGAGCAGAAGCGTGTCGTACCCACGTTATCCTTGTGGATAACCGGCATTTCTGCTGCCGTGGCCATGGTATTGATTATCGGTGGTCTTTATCTCTTTACGGGAAAAAGTCATCCGGGGCAATATAACACGGTGATTGTACCACCGGGCCAACGCATTAACCTCATTCTTTCCGATAATACCAACTTGTGGTTAAACGCCAACACATCATTTAGATACCCTACCGAGTTCGCTAAAGACAACCGGACCGTATTTCTTGATGGGGAAGCATACTTTGAAGTGAGCGAAAACAAGAAACAACCGTTTATCGTGAAGACCGAGCAAGGTGATGTGCATGTTACCGGAACCGCCTTTAACGTGGAAGCCTATTCGCGATACAATAATTTTAACACCAGCCTGTTCGAAGGAGGCGTGGATATCTACAAAGATGAAAGAAGACTCGTATCTCTCAAGCCTAACGAGAAGAGTACATTGGAAAACAATCAACTCGTGATCTCAACAATAACCGACTCAGAAGTGTATTTATGGCGTGATGGACTAATCGCTTTTAACAATAGAAAGTTAGAAGAGATCCTTTTCACTCTCGGAAAATATTTCGATGTAGATATTCAAGTTGGAACGGACAATTTACCCCAACGTACCTATACCGGGAAATTCCGCCAGTCCGATGGGGTAGAATACGCGCTACGCGTTCTACAACGCAGTATTCGGTTTACTTACGAGAGAGAAGAGGGAACAGGAATCATATACATAAAATAACATTTTACTACTATAAACTTATCTGCTTATGAAGTAAACAGATGGATCATCCCTAATCAAAGAATCGGCAAGCGCTGCAACGCTTACCGATTCGTGTTTCAGTCAACACAACCAAGAAATATTAATGTATTAACTTAAAACAATTACAAATGTATGAAGAAAAACAATTCAACGGGCAACGATTTAACCGGAAAAGTGCCCATTAAACATTTTTTATTGATTATGCGAACGACATTTATTCTCCTCTTTACCTGTGTCTTTTGCTCCATGGCAGAGATGGCTCACACCCAAAATGCCAGAGTCACGGTAAATAATGAAAACGCTTTGGATACTCAACAACCGCAACGGAAAACTGTCAGGGGCAAAGTGATTGATGCCGAGGGCATGGCAGTTATTGGCGCGAATATTGTTGAAGTAGATACGCATAATGGTACGGTTACGGATATTGACGGGAATTACTCGTTAAGCGTCGCGGACGATGCCGTGCTCAGGGTTTCCTATATTGGTTATATGACGCAAGATATCAACACGGCGGGTAGAACTAATATCGATGTCACCTTGCAAGAAGACGCCATAGGACTGGAGGAGTTTGTCGCCGTAGGTTATGGCGTTCAGAAGAAGAGCGTGGTTACCGCTGCCATCAGCAGCGTGAAAAGCGATGAGTTAGGGCGCGTGGCACCTACCCGAATAGATAATGTTTTGAAGGGGATGGTCTCGGGCGTTAGCATCACACAAGCATCGGGTCAACCCGGCGATGGTTCGCGCATTCGCATTCGGGGAGTGGGCACGATCAACAATAGCGAGCCGCTCTACATTGTAGACGGAATGCCTATTAGCGGGGGTATCGACTACCTGAATCCCGCCGATATTGAATCGGTTGAGATTCTAAAAGATGCTGCATCGGCGGCAGTGTACGGTGCTAGAGGTGCCAACGGGGTTATTCTGGTGGCGACCAAACAAGGGCAAGCAGGAAAATCTACCCTCAATTAGAATTTCTCTTACGGTTTTCAAAACGTGTGGAAAAACCGCAAAGTGCTAAATGCCACGGAATACGCGCTCCTTATCAACGAAATGAGGATGAATGACGGGGATGCACCCATGTATCAAGACCCCTATTCTTACGGTGAGGGAACCGACTGGCAGAGCGAAGTGATAAACCCTAACGCTCCAATTATAGAACATCAAGTGAGCCTAAGCGGGGGAAACAATAAAGGAAACTACTACCTTTCGTTCGGGTACTTGTACCACGAGGGAATAGTGGGAGGGAACCTTAACAGGTCTAACTACGACAGATATAGCGCTCGATTCAACAACACCTATACCATTTGGGATGAAGCGGACAGAGCGTTCATGCAAACATTAAGAGCGGGTACGAATATTTCCTATTCCAAAACCGAATCGATGGGCGTTGGGACTAATAGCGAGCGGGGTACCCCCCTTGGAACATCGTTGGTAATGTCTCCAATACTTCCCGTTTATGCCGATAACCCGGAAGAGATATTAGCGAACTACCCCAATGCAGTGACGGACTTCACCGGTAGACCCTTTTCCATTGTCGGCGATGAGTATGGAAACCAGACGAACCCGGTGGCGCAACTACACATGCCCGGTGGCAAAGGAGGGTCGGATAAGGTCATAGCAAACATATGGGGTGAGCTAGAAATTCTGAAAAACTTGAAACTGAGAAGCACCTATGGAGCTGACCTTTCTTTCTGGGAAGATAATGGATACGAGATGCCCTTCTATTTGGGCATGTACAACCTGTTGGAAACATCCTCTGTATGGTCAACCATGACAAGAGGGTATACGTGGCAAGTTGAAAATACATTGTCCTACTCTTTCGAGTTAAACAACTTGCACAATCTCTCTGTACTATTGGGCCAATCGGCACAATCCACCCGTTCAAGATACGTGGGGGGACAGAGTTATCTCTTGCGTGATCCTAGTCAACCCTATATCGACGCGACCGACCAAGACGAACAATCGCGACTTGCTTGGGGTTCATTATCCCCTTACCACAAGCTTGCTTCCTATTTTGGACGTCTAAGTTACAACTTCGATGAAAAGTATATGGCAGAATTCACGATGCGCAGAGATGGCTCGTCGAACTTTGGACCGGAAAATCGCTGGGCGACATTCCCATCCATATCCATGGGGTGGAATATAACCAACGAGGAGTTTATGGAAAATCGTCCCGATTTCCTCTCCAATCTTAAGTTGCGGCTAAGCTGGGGGAAAAACGGGAACCAATCGATTGGACAATTCATGTACACCTCTATGATTTATGGAGGCAGCAATTATATACTGGGTCCGGAAGGGGCAAACATTACGGCACCGGGTGCTACGCCGGGTGGATACACCAACGCTAAATTAAAATGGGAAGAGTCTGAACAGTATAACGTGGGACTGGATGGATACTTGTACAATGGAGCCGTTTCCTTTACCCTGGACTGGTATAATAAGAAGACCAACGGAATGCTAATGACGGTTCCACTTCCTCAATATATTGGCGATTCTCGTCCTACCGGTAACGTGGGCGATATGCAAAATACAGGGGTAGAGTTTGATCTTACCTACAATAAAAGAATAAATCAGGTGTTGTTGAAGGTCGGCGGTAATGCTTCATACAACAAAAACAGGCTGATTAAATTAGGAAACCAGAATGGCTGGGCTAACTACGATAACATTCATGGAGGTATCGGAACCATCACACGTGCCGAGAACGGGGAGCCATTTCCTTTCTTCTACGGGATGAAAACAAACGGAATATTTCAAACGCAAGAACAAATAAACAGCTACGTAAACAACAATGGCGAAATGCTGCAACCCGCTTCTAGGCCAGGGGATGTTATTTTCGTGGATGTGAATGGCGATGGAATAATCGACGAGGACGACCGAACCAAAATTGGTAAAGGAATGCCGGATTGGACGTTTGGATTCAATGCAGGTTTTGAATGGAAGGGCTTTGATTTCAATGCTTTCTTCCATGCCGTAGTGGGTAATCAAATTTATGATGCATCCAAACGTTCCGACTTCCCCTATCTAAATATGCCTAAATATATGTTGGACAGATGGACAGGGCCGGGAACATCCAACAAGATACCGCGGTTAAGCCAAAGTATAGCCATCAGTGGTGCTCCGTATAACAACTGGATGTCGTCGGATAACTACGTGTACGATGGATCATTTTTACGCTTACGAAGCCTACAGTTAGGCTACACGTTGCCAAAAGCACTGACCTCTAAAGTGTACATTAATAATTTGAGGGTTTATCTGAACGCCGAAAACGTGATAACGCTAACCAAGTATCATGGTTTTGATCCCGAAATATCATCGGGAGGGACTTCTTTAAGCGTCGACAGGGGGGTATATCCACAACCCAGAATATTGTCTGTAGGTGCGAACGTTACATTTTAAACTTTAAAAAAACGATAATATGAAAATAATTATACCATTGATCGTATCACTCTTTTTGATCGTGGGATGCACGGATTCTTTTTTGGAAGTAAAACCCACCACGCAGACTCCGATGGAGGAATACTATGATACGGAAGATAAAATTTTGAGAGGCTTAATGGCTGCCTATGGTCCACTGCAATGGCCCGACTACGTGTTCGATCAATACAATCCACTGCCTTTACTGTCCGACGTGATGTCTGACGATGTAAGAGTGGGAGGGGCTAACGCGTACGATGTGCCTCATTTGCAACG
>CAYFMZ010000018.1:11165-22360 GCA_964344275.1 uncultured Proteiniphilum sp. | reverse complement strand
TCCCGTACCGGGAGATGAGTGGCGCTTTGAAGTGGGCGGCACGGGCTGGGGAAATAATGAGGACCAGTTTTACGTGGACCGTTTTCTGAACAACGATACGGTCGCGATGATTAAAGATGGAACCTTACGAATAACTGCCCACAAACTTGATGAACCCTATGAGGGGAGAGACTACATCTCCGCGAGAATGAATACTCGAAAATCGTGGAAGTATGGATACATCGAAATGCGAGCGAAGCTTCCAGGAGGAAGAGGAACATGGCCTGCTTTTTGGATGCTTCAAGAGGGCGACTGGAGTTTGCTGGCCGGGGAAATTGATATTATGGAGTTCGTGGGGGTAGAACCGGATCTTGTGCATTTTTCGGTACACACGGCGGCCTACAATCACGCGATGGAAACCGGGAAAACGAACTATATGCGTCTGGATGATGCCACCACGGAGTTTCATACCTATGCCATGGAATGGACCGAAGATGGGATATTTGGATACATTGATGATGTACGGTATTTTACATTCTTGAACGACCATTCAGGCGATAAAGAAAAATGGCCTTTCGACGTGCCCTTCTACCTCAAGCTCAACCTGGCCATTGGAGGATCTTGGGGCGGTTATGAAGGCATCGATGATTCGATATTTCCAGTGACCTATGAGATAGACTACGTGAGGGTATATCAAAAGGTGGAGAAAGAATAAACCTAATGAATTCCGAACCCTGAAAAATAAGGGTAGAAATGATTAAATAAACCGTATAGATATTCGTTTATACGGTTTATTTGTTATTACACTAAGGTTTTTTCACATATTTATCAAGTTATGTTAGGAAAAACATCTAAATATCAGTAATTTTGCATAGTTAAGAGAACCCCAAGTTAAGCAATTAGTGTATCATGATCTTGAAATTAATCATCCTTTTTATGGTAAGCTCCCACGCGTTAATAGCGAGTGAAATCAAAAACGAGCTACAATCAGCCCCTATATGGAAAAGAATCGATATCGAACTAGAAAGCAGCAAAGTATATAAAAACCCTTTCTTGGACGTGGCCATAGACGCGGTATTCGTGCATGAATCCGGGACCACGATTACCCTTCCTGGATTTTGGGATGGCGGGAATTGTTGGATTGTACGTTTTTCACCAAATAAATTAGGAAAATGGGCATATACAATTACTCCAAGTGACAAATCGAACCAAGGTTTATATAAAACCGGAGAACTGATGGGAGTGGCAAACGAAGGTGCTACGGAACTTGACCAACGAGGGTTTATACGCGTTTCCTCCGATAAGCGTAGATTTGAATACGCTGATGGACATCCATTTTTTTGGCTGGGAGACACTCATTGGCAAGCACCCGATTATGAAAGATTAGAAGAATGTAACGCACCTAACTGTGATGGATCGTGTGGAAACAGCCAATTCAAGCACTTGGTAAATAATCGCCTATCCAAAGGGTTCAATATATATCAAACCTATCCGGATGCTGCAGAAAACGATGGTGGCGGAAATATAAGACGCTATAACTGGTGGGAAGATAGAAGCAAATTGTTAAATGCACCTGACTCTATTAAAATAAATCCCATCGCCTTTAGGGAGAACTTGGATGTAATGATGGACTACTTGGCCGATCATGGCTTCACTGTGGCTCTCGGCTTTGGGGTGCATCAACAAAATGCAGACGCGATGCACGAACAATCTATGTTGCATTGGGCAAGGTATCTGGTAGCTCGCTACGCCGCCTACCCCGTTGTCTGGATCACCGCGCAAGAGGTCAACGCTTCACCCGAAAAGGGATCGTACAAAAAATGGAAAGAGGTAGCACGATTGATCGATCAATTGGATGGATTTAACAGGCCCCTGTCTATGCATACCGACCGGGACTATCCCGAAAAAAAGCCGAGCTTCAACGAAATGAAAGAGCTGGAATGGCACCAATTTTGGGCAATGCAAGGAGGACATGAAGATCAAAATTCAGTCGCAAATCAAGGTCAAGAGTATTTTAAAAAATATTGGAATAGTAAGCCAAGGAAACCCTATATAGAGACAGAAGCAAACTATGAGCAACTTTATTGGCCAGAGCCCATATCAACAGATAAAGTAAGAGAAACTGCATGGAGAGCAACCCAATCAGGAAGCTACGGCTACACCTATGGAGCCTCCGGTATTTGGGCAATGAATTGGCAAGCTGGCGATGGAAAAGGTTGGGAAAAATGGTCTAAGTTAAGCTGGCACGAAGCCATGGATCTTGCAGGATCTTTCCAGATGAAATACCTCAAGGATTTTTATTTATCCCTCGATTTTCATAAACTGGAACCCCGGTTTGACGACCCGATGTACATCGAAGGAGTTGACTACAACAAACATTTTCTCTCTTCATACGACAATAAGTTGTATGTAATTTATAGCCGGGAAGGATATCCACTGACCGGTCGCTTGAAAAATATGTGCCCGGGATCATCCTACACGGCAGTATGGTATAATCCACGTTCAGGGCATTATATAAGCGCCGAGGAATCGGTTATCTATCCTGATGAAAAAGGAAGTTATCACCTGCCCTCGAAACCAGACATGAAAGACTGGGTATACCTACTTAGATCAACAAACACTAATTAAACAGAAGGAATAACATTTTAGTGAAAACGAATATGAAAAATCTATTGAAAGCTTTACTGGTAGCAACAGTAATTGTATTTGCATCCTGCAGTACGAGTGAGAAACAACAGGATAAGTTTATCGTTGCGGCATATTATTTTCCAAATTACCACACCAACGATTCTCGACACGCTCAAAACCCGGATAAGGGACCCGATTGGTCGGAATGGGAACTGGTAAAATCGGCCACTCCTCGTTTTGAAAACCACCGGCAGCCCTTCGTTCCCGAGTGGGGATACCTGGATGAGAAAGATCCTGAAGTGATGTTTAAAAAAATTGAGACCGCTATCCAGTATGGCGTAAACTGTTTCATCTTTGACTGGTATATGTACGAGGATGGGCCGTTTTTGGAGCAAGCACTTGATAAAGGTTTTTTAGGTGCGAGAAACAACGAGGAAATCGATTTTGCACTCATGTGGGCAAACCACGACTGGATGGATATTCATCCCTACACGATGGGGGACGAACACCAGGTGCTTTACCCGGGGAAAGTATCGCCGGAACGATTCGATGAAATTGGAGATGATATAATTGAACGTTACTTTAAACGTCCAAACTATCTCAAAATCGAGGGTAAACCCTATTTCTCTATCTATGATGTGCAACGCTTCGTGGAAGGATTTGGAGGTATTGAACCCACGAGAAAAGCGATGGACCGCCTGCGTGAAAAAGCGAAAGAAAATGGACTCGAGGGTATCCATTGGAACCTGGTAGCGTGGGGAGCCCCTATACTTCCGGGAGAAGTGGTACCGAGCAACACTCCCGAACTAATTCGTGAATTAGGGTTCGACTCCGCGACCTCGTACGTGTGGATCCACCACGCGGAATTGCCAGAAACACAAACTGATTATGAAAAGGTGCGCGATATCTATTTCTCTCATTGGGACCAAGTGAAAGTTGAATACGGGGTTCCTTACTTTCCTAATGTTACAATGGGATGGGACTCCACCCCACGATGCGATCCGAGTGTTCCATGGCAGGCAGATCAATATCCGTACATGAATACAATCGGGAACAATACCCCCGAAAATTTCCAAAAAGCCCTGGAGCTGACTAAAGACCGGTTGTTGGCTGATCCGGACGGGCCGAGATTCCTAAACATTAACTGTTGGAACGAGTGGACCGAAGGGAGTTATCTTGAACCCGATACAGAATATGGAACGGCTTACCTGGAAGCGGTAAAGTCGGTTTTCAACGCGCGCTAAATCGAGTCACGGGTGTGAGCAGGAAAGGTTTAAATAGAAAGGTTTGAAGTAATTTCTATGAATATGAAAGTAACCTCTTCATTTATCGTGTTAAGCTCTCTCGGCAGCATCGTAACGGGTGTATGCCAAGAGGCACGACAACCAAATATTGTCTTTATTCTCGTGGATGATATGGGGTGGAAAGACCTAGGAGTTTACGGGAATAGATTCATTGAAACCCCTCACATCGACAGCTTGGCTCAAAATGGGATCCAATTCACGCGGGCGTATGCTGCCAGTCCAGTCTCATCACCTACACGTGCTTCAATCATGACTGGCAAGCATCCCGCCCGCCTGCACCTCACCAATTTCATCAATGGTACGCGTACCGATTCGCTCTCACCGGTACTCCCCGCGCAATGGAAACCGTATCTCGAAACTGAAGAGATAACAATAGCCGAGATACTGAAAACCAAAGGGTACACTTCGGGGATGGTGGGAAAATGGCACCTAGGTAACGATAATTCGATGGCACCTTGGAATCAAGGGTTTGATTACACCCGGATGATCGGGAAAAACGCGCTCGATTACTATAACTATTCCATTTTTTTAGACTCGTACGAAGATGAATTCTTCGATCGAGGAACGGAATATTTGACCGATAAACTAACCGAGTACGGGATGGAATTTATAAAAAAGAAGAAGGACGAGCCTTTCTTTTTGTACCTTTCTTATTCGGCTCCGCACGTGTTTATCGTCCCACGTGCTGATAAACTCTCGAAGTATTTGTTGAAGTACGCGAAAGGGAACGAGGAATATAATCCCTCGTATGCAGCCGTAGTGGAAAGCATAGACGATGGCGTGGGACAGATTGTAAAAACTTTAAGGGAACAAGAATTGCTGGATAATACACTCATCATCTTTACATCCGACAATGGTGGACTAGCCATGAATGAATTAGGGCCAACGCCTACAACAAACGCTCCATTACGTGAAATGAAAGGGCACGTCTACGAAGGCGGTATACGAGTGCCGGCCATTATGAGCTGGAAAGGGAAAATTCAATACGGCCAGGTAAGTGATTACTATTTTAGCACTACCGACTACCTACCTACTTTCTGTGAACTTCTCGGGATAACAGATTTTCCACAACAAGTGGATGGAGAAAGTATTTTACACGCTCTTTTTGAACCCAGGAAGAAAACAGACGCTAACAGACCTCTATTCTGGCATTATCCTCATTTTTCCAACCAGATGGGACGACCCGCGGGTGCTGTGCGAGTAGGGAACTACAAGCTGATTGAAAAGTACGAGAGCAAGCAGCTCGAGCTGTATGATCTGGAGCTGGATGTTTCTGAAAGTGTGAATCTTTCAGACAACATGAAACAAAAAACAAATGAGTTGCATCAACTGCTCCTCAATTGGAGGGAGTCAGTAAACGCTCAAATGCCGCTGCCTAACCCTGATTACAAAAACTTTCGCTCCACGGATCAAACGGATTAAAGTTAGCTTTCGCAAGGGTATGGGAGAAATATAGAAGAAAATAATATGTCACACAGGAAATATAGGTGTACCAATGAATAAAAAAATGATGTTAGCTGCATTATTCAGCTTTTTGATACTTGGAGCGAGTGCACAAAAACTCTCGTTTAATAAAGAGGGAAGATTCAAGATCGTGCAATTTACCGATATGCATTACGTACACGGGAATCCCAAATCAGATACCACTCTCCTACTCATTGATAGAATCCTTGATTCCGAACAACCCGATATGGTGGTCTTCACCGGAGATATAGTGACCGGTCCAGTGAAGGAAGGATGGGACAGAATCACGGCTCCTGTAATTGATAGAAAGATTCCGTTTGCTGTAACATTGGGTAACCACGACCATGAACAGGGCGTAACGCGAGAAGAGATCGCGAAAATTGTAACCTCCTATCCATATAACCTCAACAACCCATCAGGAAGCAACCCAGGCAGGGTGATGGACAATGTGATACCAATCTATGGAAGTGACCGGCCGCTACAAGCACATGCCCTTGTATACTGCTTTGACACAGGAGATTACTCTACAATGGAAGGCGTTAATGGCTACGACTGGATAACACCCGATCAGGTGCAGTGGTACAGAGAGCAGAGCCTCCATTACACGATCAAAAACAACCTAGAACCATTACCCGCTTTAGCCTATTTTCATATTCCCCTGCCCGAGTACCGGTTAGCATTTAATAATGAAAAAAACATCCGTTACGGGATTAGAAAAGAAGATGAATGTGGTCCCGAGCTCAACACGGGCATGTTCTTTTCGATGAAAGAGATGGGCGATGTGATGGCCACGTTCGTAGGACATGACCACGTGAACGATTACATCGTGAACTACCATGGCATCGCGTTGGCATACGGCCATTTTAGTGGCTGGAAAACCACATATACACCAGAGATAAATGGGGCCCGCGTGGTAGTGCTTAAAGAAGGAGAGCGGCGGTTCAATACTTGGTTACACCAGCTAGATGGAACTATACGCGATAGTGTGACATATCCAGAGGGATTTCATACCGAATCAAGAAGGTGATTAGCTCAAAGTACACTTTATTTTTACGTTTCTATTCAAATTAGAGTTCCTGAAAAAATTGTAACAAAACGACAACAGGATATCAAACAGACAATGTGGGATGTTTATCGGTCCCTTTCTGGAAAAAACAGCATTGAATGTTCAAATCACGGGAAAAGTAAAAAAATATAATCGCAATCCTATGAAAATAATACTGAAATTTTTAGTGGTGATAGGAGGCTTGCTTTTGAGCGTCTCTTGCAATACAAACAGTGTAAGGTTTATCGAGGATATCGATAACAAAGCAATAGAAGTATACTTCGGGGAAAGCTATTTCACCTCTTTCCTTTATCCAGATAACATGGAAAAACAGGTGCTCTACCCGATTATGACAGCTTCCGGAAAAGAAATCACAAGAGGCTACCCCATTCACCCACGACCTTTTGAAAGAACTGATCATCCCCACCACGTGGGCTTGTGGTTTAATTTTGGGGATGTAAACGGGCTTGATTTTTGGAATAATTCCTTCGCCGTTAAAGCGGAGGATAAACATCGATATGGGTCTATACGATTTAAAAAAGTAATCGAGGCGGACCCAAAATCGGGCTCTTTAACCACTGCCTCCGAATGGATTAACAATGAAGGCGAAGTACTTCTGGAGGAGATATCAACCTACGTTTTTGAAGAACATAATGGAACAAGGACAATTACACGTGCAATTGAATTGACGGCACGAACCGATGCAACTTTTACCGAAAACAAGGAGGGAATGTTGGGACTGCGTGTGGATAGGACGTTCGAAGAACCGGCAAGCTCCCCAGGTAGATTCTTGGATAGCGAAGGAAATGTAACCGAAACGCCCATCTTGAATAACGAGGGCGTAAACGGTGAATACCGTAACGCGGAAGGGCATCGCGGTGGAGAAGTATGGGGGAAAAGGAGCCCCTGGGTAGCATTGCGAGCAGAAAAAGAGGGGGAAACTATAACGATTGTCGTTTTCGATCACCCTGATAATCCGAATTACCCGGCCTGGTCTCACGCGAGGGGATATGGACTTTTCGCGATGAACAACCTTGGAGGACGAGCGTTCGACAAAAACACCGACCCAGTCACGCTCAAGCTGAATCGAGGAGAAAAGATCTTGTTTTCCTATATGGTGCTGATAGGTGGAGATATTCCCGATCAAGAAATTTCACGTATTTCGGATAGTTTTTAACAAGAAAACTAAAAAAACAATGAAAAAGAGCACGAATTTAAATAAAACTATTTATCTTGAAGTTTTTAATACTAGTTACTATGAGTTTTGATTCAAGTCAATACCCATGAGTGTAATTTTATTAACTCCGTTGCCGAAGGGGGTGAAAATAATAAACTATAATAAAAACCATCATGACACAAATAAAAAACTGATAATATGGAAACAAGAAGAAATTTTATTAAAAAATCGGCACTCGGGGTCACCGGATTGGCAGTGGGCAGTAGCGGGTTGGCCATGAGCAGCACGATAAATATGTCCGCGAAAAGCTACGCGAAAATAATAGGTGCTAATGATAGAGTGAGAGTGGGAGTTTTAGGATTTTCCAATCGATTCAAGGGATCACTCGGAAAATCGTTTCTCATGCACGCGAAAGAGATGAATTTCGAACTCTTTTCAGTGTGCGATATATGGAACCGGCGTCGAGATGAAGGGCAAGCATGGTACAAGGAACAAACGGGGGGATCCATACGAACTGCGAGAAATACTGATGAACTTTGGGATCAAAAGCCGGACGCGGTAATAATCAGTACAGCCGACTTTCAACACGCGCTCCATACCGCTGAAGCTGTGAGGGCAGGATGTGACGTGTACGTGGAAAAACCATTCGCTGAGACCATGGACGATGCCAATGTCGCCCTTAAAGCCGCTAAAGAAACGAATAAAGTAATACAGGTGGGATCGCAACGCAGAAGCGGGACCAATTATCACGCGGCGTATGACTATATTAAATCGGGTAAATTCGGTAAGATCATTGCCGTGGAGATGACGTGGAACGTGAACCAACCGGGACGATGGCGCTTGCCGCAGCTCACCAAAGAAATCCGGGAACAAGATACCGACTGGAAACGATTCCTGATGAACCGCCCCTACGAGAAGTGGGATCCGAGAAAATACCTCGAGTATCGCCTCTTCTGGCCCTATTCATCCGGAATTCCTGGGCAGTGGATGGCGCATCAAATTGACACGGTTCACTGGTTTTCTGAACTCGAGTACCCGCGCTCCGTGGTCGCGAACGGAGGCATATACATGTGGAATGATGGCAGGACTAATTACGACACGATGACGGCTGTCTTTGATTATGGGCATGCAGCCGATCAAAAACCGGGTGATGGATTTCAAGTTATCTACTCTTCGCGACAAAATAATTCATCAGGGGGAACAAAAGAGTGGTATTTCTCTAACGGGGGAAAGCTAGACTTGGATACCAATATCGTGAATAACGACGGGGGATTAACCGAACGCCATGCCTCTGCCATGGAGATGGACCCTTTTATGCTTCAAACGTTTGAACTACCTCAAATGAGGGCCGAGACAGGGGCAAATACTGGATCGGACTCCCTTACCAATGCACATATGAAAAACTGGATGGATTGCGTGAGAGATGGGAACTTGAAAACGAACGCTCCCGTGGAAGCGGGGTATAGCCATTCTATCGCCGATATTATGGTTACGGCCGCACTTAGAACTGGACAGCGAGCCACGTTCAACGAGAAGAAAAAACAGGTAATCGCGGGTGGGAAAGTGTTTAAATATTAGTAAATAAATTGATTCAACAAGTTCTTTCTTCAGTGAAAGTACTCTACCGCTCGCGTGTTAGCGTGGCCAAGCTCTAGTAGCTTTGCCACGCTACTTATGAATAAAAATTGAGAAAAATAGCGTTTGTTGCAATTTGTTTGCTAGTTTTCAACTTCAGTTTGTTCAGCCAAGCAAACGTGGACTCCCTTTTTGAAGTTATTAATTTCACATGGTTGGCACCAATCTGTGATACCACCCGAAAGAGCTTCTGAAAATCCACATCCCGAATTATTTACGGTACAGATAGATACGTGAGGACGTAAATATTCGACCGGGAAATTGGAGAACTTACCTCGGTAGTGACGAATATTAAATTCACACAACAATGAAATTAGGAAAACACAGTATCGGAGTAGGTGATCGCTTCACGCATCAGGGTGAAGCTCAGTTAAGAGCCATCATGAAGGCAAACGAAAAAGGACTGAACATCAGTCCGGTATGGAATAAATCGAACCGAGAACACATTTACGTGGGAACCAAACCGGAAGATACACGGGTGGAAGCCGATAACGCAGTAAAAGCATTGAGTTACGAGGGGCTCTATTTCGTGGATGCCGATCATATAAACTTAGATACGGTGAGCAACTACGTGGCGGTGTCTGACTTTTTCACGCTCGACGTGGCATCCTTTATCGGAAAAGAGAGTAGCAAGGAGGAAATGTATGCATTTATCGCCTCTTGCAAGAAGTACATGGGTAAGCTGGAAATTCCCGGTATTGAAGAGCCGTTACAGGTGACGGAAGAGTTGCTGCGGGATATCGGGAATAAATTTCTAGCAGCAACAAGCCACGCAGCTGAAATTTATGCCTACCTGAAAAAAGAAAAGGGAGCGGGAAATTTCATAACAGAGGTTTCGATGGACGAAGTGGAATCGCCCCAAACACCAATTGAGCTGCTCTTTATTCTTAAAATGCTGGCGGATAGACAAGTACCTGTGCAGACGATCGCTCCTAAGTTTACAGGACGATTCAACAAGGGAGTGGATTACGTGGGAGACTTGGATCAATTCGCGAGGGAGTTTGAAGAGGATGTCCTGGTAATCGATTTCGCGGTAAAAGAGTTCGGGTTGCCCGAGGAGCTGAAGCTAAGCGTTCATTCCGGTAGCGATAAGTTCTCGGTCTACCCAATCATGGCCGGGGTTATCGCGAAATATGATAAAGGCTTGCACCTGAAAACTGCCGGAACAACGTGGCTGGAAGAGATGATAGGACTAGCGATGGCAGGGGGAGAAGGGCTGAAGCTTGCAAAGAAAATCTATGAAAACTCTTATAGTCGACAAAAGGAACTTTGCGCTCCTTATGCTGACGTTATCGATATAAACAGCGCGGAGCTGCCTTCAGTGGAAGAGGTAAATAGCTGGACAAGCGACAAGTATGCATCCACACTTCGCCATATCCCCGGTCATGCTGATTATAATGCTAATTTCCGTCAGTTGATTCACGTGGCTTATAAAGTGGCTGCCGAAATGGGAAGCGAATATACCGATTTGCTCGTGAAATACGCGGAGGTAATTGGTACGTGCGTGGAAGAGAATATATACGACAGGCATTTGAAACGGTTATTCAACCTTTAAAGGAGCAAGTTATTGCCTTCACCTATGCCCTATTAAAACGTACCGAGAACGCGCAAAACTTAAACAGCTAAATATGAGTCGAATTCGCGTGAGGATCAACGGACAGGGTGTCGGCACCTTGTTTGCCGTACCGTTCGAGATCACGATCGGAAAATTTGTACGTGACGGTGAAAATAGCATCGAAAATGTGACTTCCATAAATTGCCTTCGGAATATGCTTGGGTTTTTAAGGTTAAAAACATTGGGAAGTAACCTCTTTTTAGTATCTTTACAGGATCATTTTTTTTAATCATTGGTACTTGGAGCGACATATTGCAAATACAATCCATAAACAAAACAAATGACTGCTACTCAATATATTATGCGGGAAAACGTGGAGAAAAAATCATATCGTCCCTTTCCGGACTG
>CAYFMZ010000018.1:4510-11065 GCA_964344275.1 uncultured Proteiniphilum sp. | reverse complement strand
AATATATTATGCGGGAAAACGTGGAGAAAAAATCATATCGTCCCTTTCCGGACTGTTAGAATCTGCAGAACCGACAGTCAGTAGAACTGGCAAATTTGTCGACATTAATGAAGCAAGATACGAAGCATACGAAAAATGAATTCATAGCATATAAACGAAACGAATCATGAAATTTTAATCCATCAAATAAAAGCTTTAATGAAACAAAACAGTCAATTATCAAGAAGGAACTTCATCAAAAGCTCCGCCACCCTTGGCACGATAGGTGTAGTTGGTGGTATCCCGCTATTAAGTTCCTGTTCTTCAAAACAGCAAACGAAAAGCAACGAAATTCCACTCCCCACTTTACTCGATCAAGCACCCGACGGTAAAGTACTAAAAGCAGGGTTGATTGGATGCGGAGGCCGAGGGACCGGAGCCGCGATCGACTTTTTGAACGCGGGGCCAAACCTTGAAATCGTGGCCTTGGGAGATGTATTCCAAGACCAACTAAACGCGTGCCGAAACATCCTGAAAGAACAAAAAAACGTGGAGATACCCGATGAAAACTGCTTTATAGGCTTTGATAGTTACGAGAAAGTTCTCGACTCGGGAATAGATGTCGTACTACTTTGCACTCCACCCCATTTCAGGCCCGCGCACGTGGAAGCCGCGGTGAACGCGAGAAAACATATCTTCATGGAAAAACCTATCGCAGTAGATCCCACGGGAGTGCGCAAAGTATTGGCTTCCGTGAAAAGAGCCGAGTCATTGAACCTGAATATCATCAGCGGCACCATCCGGCGATCACAAAAAGATTACATGGAGACCCGTAGACGTGTGTTGAACGGTGAAATTGGCGATATCACGGGGGCACATATTATCCGAAACGGGGGTGCCTTGTGGTTTCGTAGTAGGAGACCCGAATGGACGGATATGGAGTACATGCTTCGAAACTGGGTGAATTTTTGCTGGCTTTCGGGAGATCATATAGCAGAACAGTTTATTCACGAGATCGATGTGATGAACTGGTATCTTGGCGAGTATCCCGTGAAAGCAAGCGGCTACGGTGGACGACAACGAAGGGTCACCGGTGATCAGTACGATTTTTTTAGTATCGATTACCTCTACGAAAATGGAATGCGTACCCATTGCGCGGCAAGGCAAATTAGCGGTTGCTCAAACGGAAAAGTAGAACAGATAAATTGCACGGAAGGGTATGCTGATGCCGCTGGCAGACTCTATAACTGGAAAGGAGAGGTGATATGGGAATACCCTCATCCGGCAGAGGGAGACACGGCTTCGGAGTGGAGCGTTACGAACCCTTTCGCACAGGAGCATATCAACTTGGTCACCGCGATTCGGAACGGAGATACCATCAATGACGGAGAAGACCAGGCAAACTCCACGCTCGTGGCTATCATGGGTAGAATGGCAGCCTATACAGGAAAAGACATCACACGGGAGGAAGTGTTGAACTCCGACTTATACCTGGGACCAAAGACTTATTCCATGGGAAGCGTGGATAATATCCCCGAAATAATCCCTGTGGCAGGAGTACAACACCAAGAGTGACAAATTTAACTATTGTTCATCGATTTCTCCTCTCGATTGAATATAAAAGAACTATTTTTGTAAAAACAATAGAAGACAGATTCAAATTAACAATAATATCAATTTATCAATGACCTCCAGAAGACAATTTTTAAAAACGATGGGCGGAGTTACCCTGTTGACTATCGTCCCTCGCAACGTGCTTGGAAAGGGGATGATCGCCCCGAGCGACGAGCTCACGAAAGGAATTATCGGAGTGGGAGGAATGGGCCGAGGCCACGTTCCCTACGACAACACCCGGGTAGTTGCCATGTGTGACGTGGATAAGAACCACCTCACTCAAGCTGCTGGAATCGTAAAGGAAAAAATTAGCCTTTATCACGATTTCCGGGACTTAATCCTCGATAAGAACGTGGATATAGTACACATTGCCACCCCACCCCATTGGCATGGCATCATGTCGGTGGAAGCAGCAAAAGCAGGCAAAGACATCTTTTGTGAAAAGCCCATGACTCGTACCATAGGTGAAGGGAAACGAGTACGGGAAGCCGTCCAGCAACACGGTAATATCTTTCGCCTGAATACATGGTTCCGCTTTAAAGACCCTTTCTACGGATTGGGAACTCCCGTGAAACCGCTGAAAAAACTGGTTGATAGCGGGATGCTGGGATGGCCCCTTAAAGTGACCATTAGTCAACACACGGGATTCGACTGGAAATTCTTTTGGGTAGGTAAAACTCATCTCGAGCCACAACCCATACCCGAAGAACTGGACTACGACATGTGGTTGGGACCGGCACCATATAAACCGTACAACGCACATCGAGTACACGGCACATTCCGTGGGTATTGGGATTATGACGGAGGTGGATTGGGCGATATGGGACAACACTATATCGACCCGGTACAATACCTCTTGGGAAAAGATAATACAAGCCCAGTGAAAGTGGAGGTAGACGCGCCACAACAGCACCATGACGCGGTGGGAACTTGGCGCACCATCACCTATACCTACGATGACGGTTGCCAAATTATACTGTGGGGAGGAGATTACGGCACACCGGACACCCCTTATATATCTGGACCAAACGGAAACGTGTACCGTAACTTCGTGTGCGATATACCGGATTGGCAAAAAAAATTGGCGGACTTCCCCGAACCGGAAGAGCAAAATGTCGATTTCTTGGAGTCGATCCGCAACCGCCAAAAATTTGCTCTCAATGAGATCAACGGACACCGCTCGTGTACAATCGTGAACATGGGACTCGCGGCGTTACAACTAAACAGAACCCTGGAATTCGATCCAGTGGCCGAACAGTTCGTGAATGACGAAGAGGCCAACCGCTTAGTGGATCAACCCACCCGTGCACCATGGACCATTTAAACAGATATTATCATATGAAACATATTAAATATTTATTATTCACACTGTGCCTGTTGTTCGTCACTAACGGGGCACAAGCTCAATTGGCGGCGGGAAGGACTAAAACTACCGTCATCGCGGACGCGCTGGCGCAACTACCGGCAGAAACACCACAACAGTATAACCAGGTGATAGCCGACCTGGTGACTACCGGTGAGGAGGGATTATTGGAATTGATAAGTAAAATGAACCCTCCTGGAAACCAGAGCAACGAAACAATCGAATTTGCTATTACTGGCTGGACACATTACACGGCAACCGACAACGCCGCTCGTGAAGCAACTGCTAACGCGTTCGAAAAAGCACTGGCACAACCGCTCCATAACGAGATTAAAGCTTATGTGATACGCCAGCTACGAACAATCGCTACAAACGATAACGTGGCCGCGCTTGCCCTGTTGCTAACCGATGACTATTTAGTATCACCGGCTGCCGCGGCACTGGTCTCCATAGGAACCGATAACGCGAGCCAAGCTCTACTCGATGCCTTGCAAGAAAGCCGTTCCAACGCGACCAAGATGCACTTGATCAACGCGATCGGACAGACAAACTATCGCCCGGCCGAACCAGTACTCCTAGATATCCTGAAACAAAACCCTTCGGGAGAAATGAAACAGGTAGTGCTAAATGCTTTGGCAAACGTAGGAACAAAAGAATCCGTTAAACCGTTGAGCGATGCAGCAAAAGATGCTGGATACAAGTACAACAAAAATAACGCTACGGCATCCTATCTCTCGCTATTGAACAGGTTAAACTCATCCCAACCTAAATTGGTAGGGAAAGAGGCTAAAAGGCTCCTTAACACAGCAAAAAAACAAGACCTGCAAGATATCAAAATAGCAGCAACAGTACTCCTGCTTAATCAACCCTCCACGAAGACAAACAATATATTAAAAGATGCAATAAAAGATGGGGACATCGTTTACCTCGCGGGCGTGCTCAACTCCTATCCGTTCCAAGATGATAAAAAAACAATTGAACTTATAGGAAAAGAACTCGCGGCAACGAAATCACCCGACGTGCAAACAACACTCCTCTACTGGTTGTCTAACCAACAGGTTGGTGATATCAACACGCTGGCAAAACCACTGGTTGCATCACCTCACCCCATGGTTCAAAAAGCAGCATCCATAGCCCTCGCGAAAAGAGGAGGGGATGACGCGTTGATCGCGCTGGCCTCGATGCTTAAAAGCGATAACGAGGAGACGGTGGCATTAGCCTATAACGCTCTCTCCACCTACAAGGGGGACATATCCTACACCCTGGCATCTGTTTTTGACACCAGCGGGGACGAGGGGAAAAAAGCGATTCTGGGGCTGATAGGAAGCAGAAAGTTGGAGAGCCAGTACAACCTGGTTTATAACCAACTGTTTACTGATAATGAGGAGGTGAAAGGGGTGGCAGCTAATACGCTCAGAGAGGTGGTAAGCGATAAAAACCTTCCAGACCTTTTTACATTGCTGGAGCAACCGGGTCAAACGCAAGTCCCTGCTATCCGGCAAGCTATCAATGCCGCTCTCTCCACTCTACCTGCCGACCAGCAACTGGAGCTTGTGACAGATCGTATGAACCGATCGGCGAACAAACACCTGTATTATAGCGCACTCGCCAACAGCGGATCTTCCGAATCACTGGAGAAAATCACCGAAGCCTACGTGAGCACCACGGGCAATGAAAAAGAGGCTGCCTTTGACGCGTTAGTGGGCTGGAAATCATTTCGCGTGATATACCCTTTGCTTGATATAGCACGAAATAGCAGCGACAACAATGAATTGGAAAAGATAACCAACGCGCTGCTATCAACCATACGAGGTTCCAATGAAACAGGAGCGGTCAAATATCTCTACGCGCGCGAAGCGATGTTATTCGCTCAAAATGATAAACAAAAAAACGACCTATTAAGACTGATAGGTACTACCGGGCAATACCCTGCAATGCTATTTGTTGCCAAGTACATGGATCAGCCTAACCTAAGTGAAGCGGCTGCACTGGCCGCGATGAACATCGCGATAGCCAATCCCGACTTCGCGGGGAAAGAGACAACCGCTATCCTAAATAAAGTAAGTAAAACACTCACCAATCCCGATGCCGATTACCAACGGCAATCCATCACCAAGTACCTCTCTGAAAACCCAACCGAGGGGGGCTTTGTTTCCCTCTTCAATGGAAAAAACTTGGATGGATGGAAAGGGTTGGTGGAGGATCCTATCAAGCGATCCAAAATGAGTGAAAGAGAACTGGCTGCCGCGCAAAAGAAAGCCAACGTAGAGGCGGCTAACGACTGGAAAGTAGAAGATGGCAACATCGTGTTCGAAGGTAGCGGTTTCAATAACCTATGTACCGAGAAGCAATACGGTGACTTCGAAATGCTAGTAGACTGGAAACTCTATCCCGGTCCTGAACCTGATGCGGGCATCTACTTGAGAGGGACACCACAGGTACAGATTTGGGATACAGCACGGGTAAACGTAGGCGCGCAAGTAGGCTCGGGAGGCCTTTATAATAACCAAGTACACCCGAGTAAACCACTAGTGGTGGCCGATCAAAAGGTAGGCGAATGGAATACATTCCGCATTCGGATGGTAGGCGACCGTGTGTCTGTGTGGTTAAATGATGAACTGGTAACAGACAACGTGATCCTCGAAAACTTCTGGGATAGAAGCCAGCCCATCTTCCCGATAGAACAGATCGAACTGCAAGCACACGGCAGCAAGGTGGCATACAGGGATATCTATATTAAAGAGATTGAAAGGGCAGAGCCCTTCACCCTATCGGCAGAAGAGAAAAAAGAAGGATTCAAAGTACTCTTTGATGGCACGAATATGCATCACTGGATGGGGAATACGGTCGACTATTTTATCCAGGATGGGCTGCTGGTAGTTGACCCACGCGGAGGCGAATCCACCGGAACCCAGAACCTCTATACCAAAGAGGAATACGATAATTTTATCTTCCGGTTCGAGTTCATGCTTACCCCTGCTGCAAACAATGGTCTGGGAATCCGCACCCCCCTGGAGGGAGACGCGGCCTACCAAGGCATGGAACTACAGATCTTGGATGACGACGCGCCTGTTTACGAAACGCTCGCTGACTACCAATATCATGGATCAGTTTACGGGGTAATCCCAGCGAAAAGAGGACACCTAAAACCGGTAGGTGAGTGGAACTACCAAGAAGTGATTGCTGACGGTGACCGCATAACGGTGAAACTAAACGGGACAACCATCCTGGATGGCGATATCCGCGAAGCATCCAAAAACGGCACACTGGATAATAGAGAACACCCGGGTCTACTCAACAAAGCGGGGCATATCGCTTTCTTGGGACACGGCTCAAAGGTTAAATTCAAAAACATCCGAATCAAAGAGCTGTAATAGACCTATTACAAAATAACTAAGCTATTCAAACGAGGGTGTGTCACGATGTGATTTCACCCTCGTTCTATTCGGGCCCTTACCCTAAAAACTGTCTGCATGATAAAAATAGTGTGGAAACAAGTAGCGTGCGTTACAAGTAGCGTGCGTTGCAAAACTATAAATTGAAAAATGATGGAAAACCTCGCGGATAAAATTATTGCTTTTAACAAGGCACTGGATTAC
>CAYFMZ010000018.1:0-4410 GCA_964344275.1 uncultured Proteiniphilum sp. | reverse complement strand
AATGATGGAAAACCTCGCGGATAAAATTATTGCTTTTAACAAGGCACTGGATTACACGGGAGAATTGCCTGAGGGCTTTAAAGTGTTAAATCCTTTTATAGAAAACCCCGAGACAATACAAGTGATGAAGAGATTCTACCATAAGTATTATAACGATAGGAAGCGGAGAAGATTCATTATTGGTATTAATCCCAGTCGGCACGGGGCAGGAGTAACTGGTGTACCATTTACCGATACCAAGCGACTCGAAAGCGTGTGCGGAATAAAGATGGAGTCCGCTCGAACGCACGAGGTCTCGTCGGTATTTGTTTATGACCTGATTGAGGAATATGGGGGAGCAGCCAATTTTTATAGCCACTTTTACATCAATTCACCCTTTCCCCTGGCCATAACCCGTAAAACGAAAAGCGGGCAGTGGCTCAATGCCAACTATTACGACGATAAAAACCTTTTTAACACGGTCAAAGAGTTTATGATCGATTCGCTGAAAAAGCATATTGCTATCGGACTAGACACTTCCGAGGTATATATCCTGGGAAAAAAGAATGCAGCGTTTATCCGATCATTAAATAAAGAGGCTAAATTGTTCAACAAAATGGTGGAGCTGGAACACCCTCGCTATATTCAACAGTATAAATCGCGCGATAGAGCGTTTTATATCGACAGGTATCTGCAAGCATTTGGAGGTTAAACCCATGCCTATAAAAAGACCTCAATCAGCTTTTCTGTATCCCTGTTAAAACAAGAATCACGAAAACATTCTATCTTTGTGGGTTGTTAAGATAATTAGCAGAAATTGTATGCACGCTAAAAAAATAAATATCGCGGTGGACGGTTATTCGTCCTGCGGGAAGAGCACCATTGCTAAAGGGTTGGCAAAAGCATTGGGTTACACCTACATCGATAGTGGTGCCATGTACAGGGCAATGGCACTTCACGCGATCCGTAACGGATGGATGACACCCGATACAATCGATGAAGAGACCCTCCGCCAACATATAGGCGACATATATATTGAGTTCAAACCCAACATGATAGGGTCGCATGACACTTACCTTAATGGTGAAAATGTTGAGAAAGAGATACGGTCATTAGAGGCAGCAGACGGCGCGAGCCGCGTGAGCACAATCGGGTTCGTGCGGCAAGCCTTGGTTCGTCTCCAGCAAGGGATGGGCAGAGAAAAAGGGGTGGTAATGGATGGCAGAGACATCGGCACCGTGGTTTTTCCTGATGCCGAGATGAAATTATTTCTTACCGCGTCACCCGAAATACGGGCAAAACGCCGTTTCGACGAAATGACCGCGAGAGGAGAAAACCCACGTTATGACGAGGTACTGGCCAACGTGAAAGAGCGTGACTTACGCGATACCACACGATCGGAAAGTCCGCTTCGCCAAGCCGACGACGCATGGGTACTCGACAACTCCCACGTGGGGATCGAAGACCAACTGCAATGGGCTCTTGATATGTTTAATAAAATCACAACTAAAAATGAGTAGAATTGAAATCGACAAGCAGTCTGGGTTCTGCTTCGGGGTGGTGAAGGCCATCAATAAAGCGGAAGAAGAACTGAAGGAAAATGGCACACTGTATTGCCTCGGTGACATCGTACACAACAACATAGAGGTGGAACGTTTAGAAAAAATGGGATTAATAACCATTGATCATGAACAGTTCAAGAAACTTAAAAATGTACGCGTACTGCTGCGGGCACACGGTGAACCTCCGAGCACGTACGAGATAGCAAAACAGAACAATATAGAGCTTATTGACGCCTCTTGCCCGGTAGTGCTGGGTTTGCAGAAAAAAATAAAAAAGAGGTTCGTGCGTCGAGAAAACGACGAGGCTCAAATCGTCATTTACGGGAAAAAGGGGCATGCCGAAGTGAACGGACTGTTAGGACAGACCGAGGAAACCGCGATCGTGATCGAAAGCAAAGACGAAATAGACAAATTGGATTTCTCACGTGACATTAATCTCTTCTCTCAAACGACAAAATCACTCGAAGGTTTCTTTGAAGTGGGAGAGCTGATTCGAAAACGTATGAAAGACGGTGCTAAGCTGGAGTTTTACGATTCCATCTGTCGCCAAGTATCTAATCGTGTACCCAATATTAAGGAGTTTGCGGTGAGTCACGACCTGATTTTCTTTATAGCGGGAGAAAAGAGTTCAAACGGAAAGGTACTGTTCACGGAGTGCAAAGAGAAAAATCCCAACTCATACCTTATTCACTCGCCAGATCAAATAGACCCTTCACTACTAAAAGAGGGACTAAGCATAGGAATCTGTGGTGCCACCTCCACGCCCATGTGGCAGATGGAAGCCTTGGCGGAGAACATCGCGAAACTACAACCCCAACTGGAAGTGGAAAGAGCTGCTTTTTAAGCAGCTTTTTTTGTTGCCATCGTAAAAAAATGTATCTTTGCATCTCATTGTTTACAAGGGGATCAGGGTAAAAAAATCCCTTCCGATTCAACAACTAACTTTTTAACGATGGACTCAAATATCAAGAGCGTGGGTATCCTCACCTCCGGAGGGGATGCGCCAGGAATGAATGCCGCTATCCGGGCAGTTACGCGTGCCGGTATATCAAACGGTATGCGCATTTATGGAATATTCAGGGGGTACAGGGGACTCGTCTCAAACGAAATAGAAGAGTTCCAGACCAATAGTGTAAGCAACATCATACAACAGGGAGGAACCATCCTGAAAACAGCTCGATCGGAAGATTTCAAGACGGTCGAAGGACGTAAACAAGCTTACGAAAACATTCAAAAACATCAAATCGATGCCCTCGTGGTGATAGGAGGTGACGGATCTCTTACCGGGGCTGGGATTTTTGCCAACGAGTATAATATTCCCGTGGTAGGGCTACCGGGTACCATCGATAACGATCTGAACGGTACAGATACCACCATTGGGTACGACACTGCTTTGAACACTATCATGCAGTCGATGGACAGGCTACGAGATACAGCCACTTCGCACGAACGCTTGTTTTTCGTGGAGGTGATGGGACGCAATTGCGGCTTCTTGGCACTCAACAGTGCCATCGCATCGGGGGCAGAGGCAGCCATAATCCCGGAAATCAGCATCGAAAAGGACCAGCTAGGAGAACTCATCGAACAAGGATTCCGGAAATCAAAAAACAGCAGCATGGTGCTCGTTACCGAAAGCGAGATCACGGGAGGCGCCATCCAACTTGCCGAAAGAGTACAGAAGGAGTACCCGTGGTACGATGTCAGGGTTACCATACTCGGGCATTTACAACGAGGTGGATCGCCCACGGCACAAGACCGCATCTTGGCTAGCCGGATGGGCATCGCGGGTATACAAGCTTTACTCGAGAACCAGCGGAACGTGATGATAGGCATTCGAGAAAATGAGATCGTGTACGTGCCATTCAAGCGTGCCATTAAAAAAGAACGAGAAATAAGCGATGAACTGCTGGAAGTTCTGCGTATCTCCTCCATATAGCTAGAAAACATTCAATCGCTCCAAGCAGTCGGAAGAAATACCTTTTTTAAATTTCTTTATACGTTGGAAAGGAGTACTTTTGCAATCAAACTCAAATAAATAAATTATATATATGAAAATTACACATATCGAACACATCGGTATTGCCGTAAAAAGCATCGAAGAGCAACTCCCGTACTACGAAGGAGTCCTTGGATTGAAATGCTATAACATCGAGACTGTAGAAGATCAGAAAGTAAAAACGGCTTTCTTTAAAGTGGGACAAACAAAGATTGAACTACTGGAACCCACCGATGCGGAGAGCACGGTGGCAAAGTTCATTGAAAAGAGAGGCGAAGGAGTACATCATATCGCGTACGCTACAGACAACCTGAGTGAGGCACTCGAGGAGGCAGAGTCCAAAGGAATACGTCTGATCGACAAGCAAGGGCGTCCTGGTGCAGAAGGGCTAAACATCGCTTTCCTCCATCCTAAATCTACTGGAAGCGTACTAACCGAACTTTGCGAACATCCTAAATGATTCGGTGAACAGTTATCAAATAGATATAATAACGTATTTAATACAATAACAACAATTTATATGAGCAACCAACTCGATAAAGTAAAAGAGCTGATCCAACTTCGTGAGAAGGCTCGTTTAGGCGGCGGCGAAAAAAGAATCGCGTCGCAACACAAAAAAGGAAAATACACGGCGCGTGAACGCGTGAGCATGCTTCTTGACGAGGGCAGCTTCGAAGAGTTCGACATGTTCGTGGAGCATCGTTCGCATAATTTTGGTATGCAGAACAACAAGTTCTTGGGAGATGGCGTGGTCACTGGATACGGGACCATTGACGGTCGACTCGTCTACATCTTCGCGCAGGACTTTACCGTCTCTGGTGGTTCTCTCTCGGAGATGCACGCGCAAAAAATATGCAAAGTGATGGACCAAGC
>CAYFMZ010000017.1:31990-34197 GCA_964344275.1 uncultured Proteiniphilum sp. | reverse complement strand
GCCAATTAAGAGGAGTACACCATGTGACCGCGATCACGAGCAGCGCGGAAAAGAATTACGAGTTTTTCACCCATGTCCTTGGGATGCGGCTGGTGAAGAAGACGGTGAACCAGGATGATATCCGGACGTATCACCTGTTCTTCGCGGACGATAAGGGGAACGCGGGGACGGATATGACGTTCTTCGACTTCCCTGGGATCCCGAAGGGGGTGCACGGGACGAACGAGATTTATAAGACGTCGTTTCGGGTGCCGACGCACGCGGCGTTGGATTACTGGGTGAAGCGGTTCGACCGGCTGAACGTGAAGCACGGGGGCATAGGCGAGCAGTTTGGGAAGAAGACGCTTGCGTTTGTCGATTTTGACGACCAGCACTATCAGTTGATATCGGATGAAGGAAACACGGGGGTGGCCTCGGGTATCCCGTGGCAAAAGGGACCGGTTCCGCTGGAGCACGCGATCACGGGACTGGGGCCTGTCTTCGTGCGGATCGATAAGTTTGACTCGTTTAAATGGGTGCTGGAGAAGGTGTTTTCGATGAAAGAGACGGCTGCGGAGGGCGACGCTCACCTGTTCGAGATGGGCGACGGAGGCAACGGGGCTTCGGTGATCGTGGAGGAGAACACGACGCTTCCTCAAGCTCGACAAGGGTACGGAACCGTGCATCACGCGGCGTTCCGGGTGGCGGATCGCGTGGAGCTGGATGACTGGATCAAACGCCTAAACCAACTTGGCATGCCTTCCTCGGGGTACGTGGATCGCTTCTTCTTCGAGTCGCTCTACACCCGCGTCACGCCTTCCATCTTGTTTGAACTGGCGACGGACGGGCCGGGGTTCATGGGCGATGAGCCGTACGAGACCTTAGGTGAAAAATTGTCGCTGCCGCCTTTCTTGGAGCATAAACGGGAGCAGATCGAGGGGATGGTTCGGCCCATCGATACAGTGAGGAGTACCAAGGAATTCGTGAAAAAGTAGAGCCTCTACTCTTTCACGTTCATTATTCTACAAAATCTAAAAAATTGGACCGGTTAATGACCGTGTAGGAGGCATTGGGGTAGTGGGTTCTAAATCGTGGGGGGATGGATGCTTTCTTGTCTCCCCATTTGAACTCAAATGCGGCTATTTCTCCATTGTACTCTTCCACGAGATCAATTTCTTGTCCGTCGTAACTTCGCCAAAAATAGAAGGACGCATGCTCACGGGCATTGTTTCGCCTCTTGATTCGTTCGCTGATCAGAAAGCTTTCCCAAAGTGGCCCCGTGTCTTCTCGCATCGATAATACCCTGAAATCCCCGATGATGGCGTTGCGGATGCCGTTATCGGTAAAATACCATTTGCTGCTTTTCGAAATTTCTTTTCGCTTATTGGTGGAGTAGGCGGACAGCTGGTACACGACAAATGTTTTAGCGAGTAGATCCAAGTATTTCTCAACGGTGTTCCGGCTTAATCCCAACTGCTTGCCTAACTCATCGTAGGAGACTTCGCTCCCTGTTTGATAGGCCACAAGGCGTAGGAGGTTGTGCATCTTTGCCGAGTTCCTGATTCCATCTATCATTAAGATATCCTTTAATAAATAGGAGTTTACAATCTCAAGCAGGTAGTGCTGTTTTTTACCGAAATCAAGGATGGACGATAGCTCCGGATACATCCCGTAAATCAATCGTTCTTCCAATCGTTGAATGGTCTCCACCCTGTTTTCGGTCTTGCTTAATTCCTTTAGTGAAAAAGGGTAGAGCCTGTATTGATGTGAACGTCCCACCAAGGGTTCGCCTGTCTGATGATACAGATCAAATGAGGAGGATCCTGACACGATTACGGAGACTCCTTTGATGTTATCAACAATCAATTTGAGAATCTTACCGATTTCAGGAATGCTTTGTGCTTCGTCAATCGCCAATAGGTCAACTCCCTGAAATAGCTGCGTGTAATTGGACAGAGTTCGAGTGGATAGCAGGTCGACCGTGGTGGCATCTTCGCCATTTAAAAGGACGACATTTCTACCGAACCGCTCGATTAGCTTCTCCATAAGCACGGTTTTTCCAACCCGCCTAGCCCCAAAAAGAAGAACTACTTTTTGAGGCTTGATATCCGGTAAAATAATATTCTCAAGTTCTCGGGTTACCATAATTACCTTGCGTTTGTAGGGCAAATATAGTAAATTATTCAATACGTTGAAGAAATTACCGGTAAATTCTTCAATACGTTGAA
>CAYFMZ010000017.1:0-31890 GCA_964344275.1 uncultured Proteiniphilum sp. | reverse complement strand
TGCACTAAACGAATTCTTCTTTCAATTTTTCTACCCAGCGCTCTAAGCGCTCGGCGGTCATGTCATACTCGTTGTCTTCATCAATGGGTAATCCCACGAACATGCCGTCGACCAAGGCCATCGAATCGTCGTAGGTGTACCCTTCGTCGGAGGTCTGTCCCACGATGCGTACCTTGTCCACCAGCTCGTCGTACACCACCTTCATCGACTCGGCAAAGCTGGTGGAGTATGAAGCACTGTCGCCCAACGCGAAAAGGGCGACCGTCTTTCCGGTGAAATCCATTTTGGAGAAGTAGGGGAGGAAGCCCTCCCAGTCGTCTTGCAGATCACCCACCCCGGTGGTGGAGGTACCGATAATAAGGTAAGGGTAAGGCACGATCTCGTCAAGGGAAACTTCCAAAACGTTGAATATATCGGCCTCCCCGTCAAATAAGTCTTGCACTTGCTTGGCCACCATCTCGGTGTTTCCACCCGATGACCCGTATAGAATAGCTATCTTGTTCATTTTAATATTTGTCTGTTTGCAAGATAAACAATTCAAAATGAAAAATGTTTGTGAGAGCCGACCTCGATTCGTTTGGCGGGTAAACGGAAATATGTTATTTTTGCATCTCCAATCGGCTCTGTAGTTCAATGGATAGAATAGAAGTTTCCTAAACTTTAGATCCGGGTTCGATTCCCGGCGGAGCTACTCTTATTACCAGGTCACGTATTACCAGGTCACCAATATCATTAGGTCATAAAAATGCAAAAATGGCCAACTTCGCATCTCTAACTTATTAACTACTCAAAAAAATACAAACATGAATCGATTTTACACGCTGGGCATTGTCTTTTTAACTGTGGCTTTTTTTGTCTCTTGTGGACAAGGAAAAACAAGTGGGGAGGATAAGAGTGGACAAGGGGATTGGATACAGCTTTTTAATGGCAAGGACCTCACGGGGTGGACGCCGAAAATCAGGCACTACGAGCTGGGTGATAACCACGGGAACACGTTCCGAGTGGAGGATGGAATGATCAAGGTGCGGTACGATGAAGGGTACGACACGTTCGATGAACGGTTTGGACACCTTTTCTATGAAGAGGAGTTCTCGCACTACGAGCTGAGGGTGGAGTACCGGTTCGTGGGTGAACAGTGCCCCGGTGCCCCGGGATGGGCCTACCGGAATAGCGGCCTGATGCTGCATGGGCAAACACCCGAGTCGATGGAACTGGATCAGGATTTCCCTACTTCCATCGAAATGCAACTCTTGGGTAGCGATTCGCTGGTGCAACGTACCAATATGAACGTGTGTACTCCCGGAACGAATATCGTGATGGATGGACAGCTCATCCTGGATCACTGCGTGAACTCCTCCTCCGATTTCTGTTTCGGGGACGAGTGGTATACCGCGCTGGTGGAGGTGAGGGGCAACGAGGTGATCCGGCATATTATTAACGGAGATACGGTGCTGGAGTATAACCAGCCGCAATTGGACGAAAGGGATGGGACATATGCTCGGCTCATCGAACTCAACGGTGGAGACAAGATGCTGAGCAAGGGGACAATCTCCCTGCAAAGCGAAGGGCATCCCATCGATTTCAGGAAGGTGGAGATAAAGATCCTGAAATATTGACGGTCGACTGTTTAGCCACAGGTTAAAGAAAGACAAAGAGCCAAAAAAGGCCTGCTTCAACACGACGAAGCAGGCCTTTTTAGAAATATAAATCGATCGATTAGTCGAGTTGCGGTCCCGATGGGATCAATGCCTTGGCGGCATCGGTATCGGTGTACTGCTCGAAGTTCTTGATATACATGGCCGCCAATTTGCGTGCCTTTTCTTCCCACTCGCTCGCGTTGGCGTAGGTGCTGCGCGGATCCAAGATATCGGATACGCCGTCCAGTTTTGCCGGTGCGGTGAGGTTCATGATCGGAACATGGATTGTTTCCGCGTCTTCAATGGAACCGTCGATGATGGCATCAATGATGGCGCGGGTATCTTTCAACGAGATACGCTTTCCGGTGCCGTTCCAACCGGTGTTCACCAAGTAAGCTTTCGCTCCGTGCTGGTTCATCTTCTCTACCAGACGCTGCGCGTACATGGTGGGGTGAAGCGTCAAGAACGCTTCGCCGAAAGCGGGCGAGAACGAAGGCTGTGGTTCAGTAATTCCACGCTCGGTACCTGCCAGCTTGGAAGTAAATCCGCAGAGGAAGTGGTACTGTGCCTGGTTGTCATCCAGAATAGAGACGGGAGGCAACACGCCGAACGCGTCAGCCGACAGGTAGATGATCTTCTTGGCATGGCCGGCACGCGAAGGAAGAACAATCTTGCTGATATGGTGGATCGGGTAGGATACGCGGGTGTTCTCGGTCGCCGAGATATCGGAGAAGTCGATGTTGCCTTCGTCGTCTACCGCCACGTTTTCCAGCAATGCATCGCGACGGATGGCGCGCCAGATATCGGGTTCGTTCTCTTCCGAGAGGTTCACGGTCTTCGCGTAGCAACCGCCTTCGTAGTTGAAGACACCGTTGTCGTCCCAACCATGCTCGTCGTCACCTATCAGGAAACGCTTCGGGTCGGCAGAGAGCGTGGTCTTGCCGGTACCGGAGAGACCGAAGAATACAGCCACGTCGCCGTCTTCGCCCACGTTGGCCGAGCAGTGCATCGAAGCTACACCGCGCAGGGGTAGGTAGTAGTTCATCAGCGCGAAAATTCCTTTTTTCATCTCGCCGCCGTACCACGTACCGCCGATCACCTGCATTTTTTGAGTCAGGTCGAACAGGGTGAAGTTCTCGGAATTCAAGCCTTGCTCTTGCCACTTGTCGTTGGTGGTCTTGGAACCGTTCAAGCAAACGAAATCGGGCTCGCCATAGCGGCTCAACTCGTAATGCGAAGGACGGATGAACATATTGGTAACAAAGTGGGCTTGCCATGCTACCTCCATCACGAAACGTACCTTCATGCGCGTGTCGACGTTGGTGCCGCAGAACGTGTCTACCACGTAGATCTTCTTCGCTTTAGAAAGCTGGTCGGCAACACGGCCCTTGCAGTAATCGAACGCTTCGCGGGTACAGGGACGATTGATGGTGCCGTCCCACCAAAGGGTGTCGCGGGTTATATCGTCTTCCACGATGAACTTGTCCTTGGGAGAACGCCCGGTGAACTGGCCCGTGTAAACAGCCGTGGCACCGCTTTTTGTCAACTTGGCTTTCTCAAATCCTTCATTGGCAGGATTCATCTCGTCCTGGAAGAGGGTCTCGTAGGAAGGATTATGAACGATCTCGAAATCACCCACAATGCCATACTTGCTTAAATCTAAATTTACCATCTTGAAAAAATTTGGGTTTATTTATTTGAATACGTAATTCTATTCGTGATAACTTAAAACAAGGCACAAAAATAATAAAATTCTTGAGACCTGTAAAAGAATTAAAGAAAAATTTCTTTAATTGCGCGCCTTTTGGGGTAAAAACCTTTTATTTGAACAAAAAATGTGGCCAAAAGTTCAGCAAAGAAGAGAAAAAGAGTACCTTTGTTTTCCGAAAATGTATTACTGGTTTTCTTTCACGATCTTGGCATAGAACCGGGAGAACTTTTGTAAAAGATGACCTACTTTAGCGAACAAATCTATGGAACTGAATAATTTTTCGGAAAATAACTCGTTACTTAGCTCTTACATTCGTGAAATCAGGGACGTTTCTGTGCAGGGCGACCGCCTTCGGTTTCGTAGAAACATCGAGCGGATTGGTGAGATCATGGCGTATGAAATCAGCAAAACGCTGGATTATAAAACAATAGAGGTGAATACCCCTCTTGATGTGGCAGAGGTGAACGTGCTGAATGAAGAGGTGGTGATTGCTACCATCTTGCGAGCGGGACTTCCCTTTCATCACGGCATGCTGAATTACTTCGATGGCGCGGAAAACGCGTTCGTATCGGCTTACAGGAAGTATAAAGAGACGGGGCATCAATCGTTCGATATCCATATCGAGTACATCGCGTCTCCTTCCATCGAGGGAAAAACATTGATAGTTACCGACCCGATGCTGGCAACTGGGAGCAGCATGGAGCTTACTTACAGGGCACTGCTCACAAAAGGGACGCCGGCGCATATACATATTGCCACTATTATCGCGAGCCAGCCAGCTATTGAATATTGCCAGAAAAACTTCCCGGCTGATAAAACAACCATCTGGGCGGCAGTGATTGATCCTGGACTCAACGAATCATCCTATATTGTACCCGGTATTGGTGACGCGGGCGACTTGGCATACGGGGAGAAAGAGTAATGAACGACTCTTGCAAAAATACCGGTCAATCGTAGAACTTTTTCTCGAACGCCCTGAATTCTCCTTTTCGAAGTGCCAAGCGTTTCCATGCCGCGACTAAAAAGCCGCTGCCATACCCGATTAATTGTATCCACGAGGAAATGATGCTGTGAAGTGCCACTTTCACGGATCGATTTTTCGTGAGTGAGTCGATGAAGAGCAGAAGGGAGTAAGTTGCCGGAATTAACAAGAGAAGTGGAAAAACTGGGGCAAGAAGAAGCGTGAGGACCATGCCAATTACAAATAGGCTGGGAAGTGTGTGTACCACCTTTAACGATCCGGGGTGCAATAGAAAAAGGTTGATGCGTGCGATCCCGAAATTATATACCTGTTTGAAAAATTGGCGGTAGTTTGTTCGCCGTTTGTGGTACACGTGTGCATCGGGAATAAGCGCGGTTTGATATCCAGCAGAAATAAGACGCAAGCTTAAATCAATGTCCTCCCCAAAACGCATTTTGTGATAACCGCCTACCGATTCAAATGCTTCTCTTGATACGCCCATGTTGAATCCACGGGGAAGGAAGGTGTCCATCGAACGCTTCCGGCCACGAATGCCACCGGTGGTGAAGAAAGAGGTCATCGCGTAATTGATGGCTTTCTGAACGATGGTAAAGGTGCCCATCGCCGCATCAGGTCCCCCGTAGACATCTACATAGTGCCCCTCAAGAAAGCGGGAAACATTTTCAAGGTAAGTCGAAGGAATGATGCAATCGGAGTCAAAAAAGATAAGATAGCCGTGTGACGCCAACGCGGCTCCCGTATTTCGCGATAGCCCCGGGCCCGAATTGGGTTTCTCGTGGTATCGAATGCCGAGCCGTTCACGGTATTTGTCCACTATTTCTCGACTATCTCGTGAAGAACCATCTTCCACGATGATCACTTCAAACTGATTATGAGTTTGCTCGCAAAGGCTCTGGAGTAACTCATCTACCTCATCGGGACGGTTGTATACAGGAATAACGACAGAGAAAAACATAAGCGGCACTTTTTCTGTACAAAGCTAACCATATTTTATGTCAAACAGTGCTTTTGGAACAAGCGGATTGAGAAAAAATAAAATCAAATAAAATAAATGTGAAAATCATTGAATATTTAAAAAAATAGAGTATCTTTGTCGATTGTTCCTAGGTATTCGTTCGAAACTGCACCTCCACTATGTGAAGATGCGGAATTCAAAATGACAATTCTCGATGGGAAATGGATAAAGTTTTTCAGTTATGACAAAATATTTTTTGCTGTTGATATCTTGTTTTATGCTGTGGTTCGTCACCTCATGCCACAAGGAAGGAGCCCTGATAAAGGGGGAGATCTCGAACTTGAAGACTCCCTATATCTTGGCATCTTATCTTACGGCAGATTCACTTGCAATCGACACCATATCCGTGGATCAACGTGGGAGGTTTAATTATCGGATCCAAATTGATACATTGACAACTTTTTCACTTTACTTGAATAACTACGAAAGTGCAGCGGTGGTCTTTGCCGATGAAGATCAGAAGCTAACGGTGAAAGGAGATGCCCGCTTCCCCGATCTGATTCGGATCAATGGAAACGATATCAACAACGACCTCACCTTGTTTAAGACTAACAATGAGGAATTGCTTAAGCAGCGCGGACAACTGCTTATCAATCAGAGAGAAATAAATGAATCAGACACTTCGCTTAACAACTCGATCAACCGCCATGAAGAGATCGGGAAATTAAACGTGCTTAATCACGAGCTAACCTTGAATGCTGAAGAGCACATCAAGGAAAACCCCACGAAATACTCCAGCCTTATCTTGATTAGTAATTTCTTCATGAACAGCGATAACCCGGGAGCTTTGGAAAGGGTGCTGGGATACTTGGATGGCGAAATTACCAACACGGAAATGGCAGCAAGGCTCAGCGACTATTCAGAAAAACTGAATCGCTCGGCTGAAGGAGTACCGATGCCTTATTTTCAACTGACCGATGAAGAAGGTAACACGGTCCGTTCATCTGACCTCTCAGGGAAATATATACTGCTATCGTTTGTCTCCACCGAAGGGGTCGAATCACGTGAAACGGTTGAACTATTAAAGAACGCGTACAATAAACTGGAACGAGACAGTGTTGAGTTTATTACCATCTACATAGATTCTGATAGTCATCCAGTTAAATACGTGGAGCAGGACTCTATTCCTTGGTTAGTGGTGGCCGAGGAACGAAGCTGGGGAGCCGACATAGTGGATAACTTCAACGTGCAATACGTGCCGTTTAATATTTTGATATCGCCCGATAGAACCATTCAAGTGAGAAATATTGCCGCGCAGGGGATCGTGGATGAAATAAAAAAATCTTCTGAAAAAAATGCAACAATTGATATAGAATAAAAGCTAAAACAGATGCTGGTCAAAGTATTTGGAGCAGCTGTACACGGAATTGATGCCAAACTAATAACCATAGAAGTAAACTGCTCCAGGGGTATCCGGTTTCTATTGGTGGGATTGCCGGACACATCCGTGAAGGAGAGCCACGAGCGAATAGTGTCGGCACTCCAAGTAAACGGGCTGAAATTTCCCCGTCAACAAATCGTAATTAATATGTCGCCTGCCGATATCCGGAAGGAGGGTTCAGCCTATGACCTACCGCTGGCAGTGGGGATTCTTGCAGCTTCGGGATCCATTGAGTCTTCCCGGCTCGATCGCTATTTACTGATGGGGGAGTTGTCGCTCGATGGAAGTATTTTACCATTGAGAGGAGCACTACCCATGGCTCTGATGGCAAAGGAGAATGGCTTCGAAGGATTCCTGCTCCCCGCCGATAACGCGAAGGAGGCAGCCATAGTGGAAGGGTTAAAAGTGTACGGTGTAAATAATATCCGGGAGGTGGTCCGTTTTTTTAATGGGGAAGTGACACTGAAACCCACGAAGGTGGATCTGGAAGGGGAGTTTGAAAGAACAAAACTCGCGTTCGAACTTGATTTTTCGGAAGTTAAAGGCCAAGAAAATGTGAAACGTGCCTTGGAGGTGGCAGCGGCGGGCAGCCATAATGTACTGATGGTGGGAGCCCCAGGTTCGGGTAAATCAATGATGGCAAAACGGATGCCCTCTATTCTTCCTCCTTTTACCTTAGAAGAGGCATTGGAAACAACAAAGATACATAGCGTGGCGGGGAGGGCGATGCCAAATAGGTCGCTGATGATGCATCGTCCTTTTCGTTCGCCTCACCACACGATTAGCGATGTGGCCATGGTGGGGGGCGGTGCTTATCCACAGCCTGGAGAGATAAGCCTGGCGCATAACGGTGTACTCTTTCTTGACGAACTTCCAGAGTTTAACCGGAGCGTGCTCGAGGTGATGCGTCAGCCACTAGAGGATAGAAAGATCACCGTGTCGCGCGCGAGGTACACGGTGAAGTACCCGGCAAGCTTGATGCTCGTCGGAGCCATGAACCCATGCCCTTGTGGTTACTACAACCACCCAGACAGGGAGTGCGTCTGCTCACCAGGAGCAGTGTATTCTTACCTCAACAAGGTGTCTGGCCCCCTGTTAGATCGGGTAGACATACAGGTAGAGATCGTACCTGTGCCTTTTGATAAAATGGCCGATAAAGTGCCTGCCGAGTGTAGCTCCAAAATTCGTACACGGGTAATTAAGGCCCGAGAAGTCCAATCCCGTAGGTTCCGAAAAGAAAAAGCGAAGGGAGTCTATTGTAACGCGCAGATGAGCGGGAAGCTGTTGCATCGGTACGCGGTTCCGGATGAGAAAGGACTGAAGCTGTTACGAACAGCAATGGAGAGACGATCTCTGTCAGCCCGCGCGTACGACCGGATACTCAAGGTGTCGCGTACCATTGCCGACCTGGAAGGGAGTGAACGAATCAGGCCGGCTCACCTGGCGGAAGCGATTAATTACCGGAACTTGGATAGTGACACATGGGCGAGGTAGGATAAATTGGGTGCGATGATAAATTGAATCCATCACGTGGGTTACCTTTTTTCGAAATGATGGTCATCCCAATACCGGGTAAAGGAGTGTCCCCAGCGGAAACCACGACTTCTGAATTCATCCACTACAGGATGTCCCAGGTAAAGAGTGCCGTTTACCGTGGTGTCTAACACGGCTCCTGCCGGCTGGTTGGGACGGTCTTCGTTTTTCCATCGCAGCGGATTAAACCGGGGGTTGATGTCGATAGCCATCCCTTGCGCGTGCTTCGAATAGGAGATGTCGCGGTAGCAGAAACTGTAGCTGTTATTGTCGTCCATCGAGAGGCTATCGCTCCAGCCGTAGCGTACAATAGGAATAGCTTTCTCAATAACGAATCCCATGTTAAGCATAAATTCAAAAAGGTGCACTATATCGCTCGCGATTGCCTTATTGGCCAGAATCTGACCCTTGTGAATCTCTTCGTCAGTAGACAAGTAGATCACATCAATCAATTCGAGTTGTTGAATGATTTCGATGGGTGCGGTAGAGCCGGCAACCGCCTCCTGAAACGTGTATGACGCATCGATTAGAGTGTCGGAACTTCTCTGTCGTGGCACCTCAGAAATTTCATCTGCTAATTCGGTAGATGCTATGGGAGTACGAGGTGGCCTCCTACTATTTTCGGTACAGGAAAGTAGGGTGAAAGCGATCAGGAAAAGGGAAAAAATGTTTCTCATTAGCTCAGTTCAAGTCCAAATTCATCCGACAGCTTTTGCAAGGAGGGATTTTCTTCGACCATCTCTTTGAAAATTTCGTGGGAGGTGACCGGTTTTTTTATCGCGTTCCCTTTCGCGATGGCGATGGTCATGGTGATGTCGTCGTTCTTTAACTGCTCTTGAAGGTGGGAGAGGATTGAGTGGCTTTTATCGGTGATATATTGTTTGTTCAATTCCGTGTTTACTTCCACCTCGAAAAGGGTCTCTCCCTTCATTTTAGGAAGATAGAGCATCATGGTATTTTTAAGAAGTCTCTCTTCCACTAATTTCTCGGCATATGCTTTCCAAGCTGCTATCAGTTGTTGCTCTGTGAATCGATTATTTCCATTCCCATTGGTAGGAGCCTCCACTTTTTTCTCTTCCTCTTCTTCGGCCTTTGTACTGGTAAGTGATGCGAGGGAGACGCCCATTCCTGTTTTGGATAGGCTTCTCTTTTTAGGGGTTGAGTGGGTCTCCCCGGAGGCGGGTGGAGATGCAGGTGCTGTCTCGGATGACTCCGTGACTGGTGCTCCCGGTGCGTCAGTTGCCGGTGCCACGGTTGCTTTCGGTGCTGCCTCCTTGGTCGGGGTACTCTTCGTCTCGACCGGGGTACTCTTTGTCTCGGCCGGACTACTCTTCGCCTCGGCTGGAGATTGGTTTTGAACTATGGGTTTGAGTTCTCTATTTTTTTCTTGGGTGTCGGTAATCGAGCCTTCCGATAGTTGGCATAAGCGGATCAGCGCGAGCTCTAGGAGTAGGCGCTTGTTCTTGCTCAGTCGGTAGTCAAGGTCGCACTTATTAGCGATTTCGATTGCCTCGTATAGGAACTCGTGACTGGCTTGCCGTGCGGTAGCCACGTAGCGTTCACGGATGGAAGCTCCCACTTGAAAAAGCTTCACGGTCGTGGGGTCCTTGCATACCAGCAGGTCCCTGAAGTGAGAGGCAATGCCGCTGATGATGTACTGTCCTTCAAATCCGCGATTCAGGATGTCGTTCAAGATAAGGAGGCACTCCACCACACTTCCCGCGAGGATCGCATCGGACAACCTGAAATAGTATTCATAATCCAATACATTGAGGTTCTCGATAACTGCTTGGTAGGTAATATTGCCGCCTGTATAACTCACCGTCTGGTCGAAGATGGAAAGGGCGTCGCGCATTCCGCCATCGGCTTTTTGAGCAATGATATTGAGTGCTTCTGGTTCAGCCTTCACGCCTTCCTGCGTTGCCACATGCTGGAGGTGATTTACAATGTCGGTTATCTGGATGCGGTTGAAGTCGTATACCTGGCAGCGCGATAGGATAGTGGGTATGATTTTATGCTTCTCGGTAGTGGCAAGAATAAAGATAGCATGAGCAGGGGGTTCCTCCAAAGTTTTCAGAAAAGAGTTGAACGCGGCCTGCGAGAGCATGTGTACCTCATCAATAATATACACCTTGTATTTGCCAATCTGTGGAGGGACACGCACCTGGTCAATCAACGACCGAATATCGTCGACCCCGTTGTTAGAGGCCGCGTCCAGTTCATGGATATTATAAGATCGCTGTTCGTTGAATGCCACACAGGATTCGCACGCGTTGCACGCCTCGTGATCGGACGCCGGGTTCAGGCAGTTGATTGTTTTCGCGAAAATACGTGCACAAGTGGTTTTACCCACGCCACGTGGTCCACTGAAAAGATAAGCATGCGCGAGCTTATTCCCGGCAATAGCATTCTTCAATGTAGTGGTTAGTGCTTCCTGTCCCACGACGGAACGGAACGTGGAGGGTCTGTACTTTCTGGCTGAAACAATAAATGGCTCCATGTGTGAATCTAATATTTTACAAATGTACCTAAAGCCGAGCGCAATGCCAAGCTTGCTTGAGCAATTGCCGAGGCGAACGTTACATTATACAAATGTAACAAAAATATCGGTTCTATCAACGAGGATACGGCTCTATACCCTATATATACCGGATTTTTCATATCTTTACGATAAGATTTAGACTGAAGTCCTCATGCGGTGAGTGACTGACCTATAAACTACTTATTTGTATGAAGTGTTTTTATATTTTTTTATTCGTATCAGCGGGATTACTGTCTGGTATTGTATCTTGTTCTTCCTCGAAAAAGGCCGGACCGGACATTCGGGATGAGGCGGGAAATACACGTGGAGAAGTTTCTGAAATAACAGGAGAGTTAGCTGAATCCACCCAGACGATCGTTCCCGATACCTTCGTGCTACCTCCGATTCCTCAAACAATTACTGTTCCGAGAGAAAGGGCAGAATACTTAACGATGCACTACTGGGACCGGTTTGATTTTATGGATAGGAAAATGATAGACCGTCCGGAAATTACCGAACAGGCGTTCGTGGATTATATCAATATACTTCATCATGTTCCAAAGGAGAGTGCCGATAAATCGGTGGAGTACACCCTTGAGAAAGCAACCATAGATACCGTTATGTACCGGCATTTTGCCACCCTGTTCGAGAAGTACCTCTACGATCCTAACTCTCCTTTACGTAACGAAGAGTTGTATCTTCCGGTGCTGAATAAATATAAAAGCTCGCCGTTGCTTACCGAAGAGCGCCGATCGGTCTTCCTGTTTCAGTTGGATATGGTCCTAAAGAACCGGGTGGGGCAAAAAGCACACAATTTTGTCTACACGCTCCCTTCCGGACAATCCTATACCCTCTATGACCTGAAAAGTGAGTACACGCTGCTTATGTTCTCAAATCCTGGCTGCTCTACCTGCGAAGCAGTCACGAAGCAACTGGACCAATCGAAGGAGCTTAGTGGAGCACTATCACTTAACAGCCCCGGACGGACTATGCTAACGATTCTTACCATATATCCCGATAACGATTTAGAGGAGTGGCTGGCCCATTTGGACAAGATGCCTACGGCTTGGATACACGGGTATGATAAAGGGATGAAGATCACCCATGAAAAACTATACGATATCAAAGCAATCCCCACTCTTTATCTTCTCGACAGCGATAAGAAAGTGATATTGAAAGATACGTCGATCGAATCCCTTGAAGCATTCTTTTCTTTGAGAGGTTGATATACAGCGGTTTGATTTGGCGTTGCCGTGACTTGTTAACATTTGAAAGGAAACTTTTCGAGTGGAATATTTCTCAATTCAAAAAAGCGGTGTACTTTTGCTGGCTTGAATTTCGATTTTTAGCGAAAAGTCGTTTCAAGTTAAGGGGTTGTGTGTCGTGCGTGAAGCAAGGCTGCGACCCAATTACTAACCAAACTTTTTTTTTATGAAGTACGTGAAATTTTGCCTCGCTGTAGTCATGATATTCGCGTTATCAGCAAGTTCGGTGAATACCAACACTCCCTCTACGGGTTATCATCCGGGTGAAATGATTCCTAATATCGTTTTAACGGATCTGGAAGGGAACCGGCACCAACTGCATGATTACAAAGGCAAAAAAGTAGTGGTCAACTTTTGGGCATCCTATGATGCCCAATCGAGAGCTGCCAACGTGCGGTTACACAATATCCTGAAGACGATGGATAGAGATGTGACTTTCCTCTCCGTCTCATTCGATGAGAACCGGAACGTGGTAAAGCGAACATTGGCACTCGATGACATGGAGACGGTTTCACTTTTTTGTGAAACAAGTGGAATGGGTTCGAAGCTTTATAAGGAGCTGAACTTGGACAAAGGTTTCCGTAACTACTTGATCGGCGAAAACGGGGTGATCGCCGCGATGAACATGAACCCTGCTGACTTGAAGGAAATGATTTTTTAATGAATTCCTTTAAACAGAAAGTTGAACAAATAAAAACGGACACCGATCTTCTTCGGAGCCCGTTTTTTTTGGTTTTAAGAGGTCCTTCGATTCGTTATTTTGCCTTCCCTTGGTTGGCTACCGCTTCCATAAGCTTTTTAATCTCTTCGGGATCACCCAGGAAGTAGTCTTTCTGTAAGTTCATATCGTCATCGAACTCGAAGACATACGGTACGGCAGTAGGCAGGTTCAAGCTCACGATCTCCTCATCGGAGATATTCTTCAGGTGCTTGATGATGCCGCGGAGGCTATTGCCGTGAGCAGCCACGATTACCTCGTTATAGTTCTTCATCTCGGGAACGATGGTGTCGTTCCAATAAGGTAGGATCCGTTCCACCGTATCTTTTAATGCTTCTGTAAGCGGGAGGTCTTTCTCGTCTACTCCCTTGTAACGCTCCTCTTGAAAAGGCGAACGCTCGTCGTCCTTCGCTAACGGTGTGGGAGGTACATCGTAACTACGACGCCACACGAGAACCTGCTCGTCGCCATATTTTTGGGCTGTTTCTGCTTTGTTCAACCCCTGGAGCATACCATAATGCTTTTCGTTTAAACGCCAGGTCTTTTCTACCGGGATCCAATCCAGATCCATTTCGTCGAGCACCACGTTGAGGGTCTTTACCGCTCTCTTCAAGTAAGAGGTGTAGGCTTTTTCGAAATTAAATCCCTCCTTTTTAAGGTATTTGCCGGCCTTGTGAGCCTCTTCAACCCCTTTTTCAGTGAGATCCACATCGGTCCATCCGGTGAAACGGTTCTCTTTATTCCATACGCTTTCGCCGTGGCGAATCAAAACTACTTTCTTCATACGATTAACTCTATTAATAAATTGATGATTTATCCAAAAAAAACTTCGTAAATACCAAAGCCTACTGAACGATGCCGGGCCGCGTTCAATAGTATACAAATCTACACAAATTTTGTCGAATTTCAGCTATAGAACGCGAAATTATCCCATGAAAGGTTAGTCCGTTCCTCGCCCCGGTTTTCCGGAAAGCTTGTCTCTCTCTTCCATCCGTTTGAGTAGACGCATTTGAATGGTCAGCAAGTAGATGGATAATATGGCTGCGAGTGTGTCGGCGACAGGTAGAGCGGCCCAGACTCCGTCCAGTCCCCAAAGCCGCGGGAAAATGAGAATGCCGGGGACCAGGAAAATCAATTGCCGACTTAGGCTCTGGATAATTGATTTCGTGGCATAACCCAAGCTTTGGAAGAAGCTCGAAGCGACGATCTGTATTCCTACCACCGGTAGCGCGGCCACGGCAAAACGGATGCCTCGTTCGGTGATGTCGAGCAGTTCGGGATCGGTAGTAAAGGCAGATGAGAGTAGCCGGGGGAATAGCTGCCCGATAAGGAAGCCGGTGGTCGTGATGATCGTGGCTACCTTCGCGGAGTAGAAAAAAGTTTCTCTCACTCGCTTGTAGTCGCGGGCACCGTAGTTATAACCGATGATGGGTTGTGTACCTTGGTTGAGCCCCATCACCGACATGATCAAGAGCATCATAATTGTGTTGATGATGCCGTACGCTCCCACTGCCAAGTCGCCACCATACCGCATTAGCGACGTGTTCATCAACACGGCCACACCGGAAGCAGCCACCTGCATGCTGAAGGGTGATAAGCCAATGGAGAGGATAGATTGAACGATCTTTCGATTGAAGCGTACGTTCTTCCAGCGTAACCGGATGAAGCTCTCTCGCCGCGTGAAATGAAACATCACGAACAACATGCCGATAAACATCGATATTACGGTGGACCAGGCTACTCCCGGCATACCCAAGTTGAATCCAAACAAGAAAAGAGGCGTCAGGATCACGTTCAACACCGCACCGATTAACATGGTGATCATCGCCTTCTTGGGATAACCCGAAGCACGCATCATCGCGTTGAAGTTATAGCAAAGGCTCACGAAGACGTTCCCTAATAGCACGATCTCGAGATAGCCGCGCGCGTAAGGGAGGGTGAGTTCGCTCGCTCCGAACGCGAGCAGGATGGGATCCAAGTAGATCATGAATAGGGTGATAAAGACAGCATTGAGAAGGACAGTGAGTAGAAGAGAGTTTCCCAAGATCTGCTCCGCGGTGTGCTTGTCCTGTTTGCCAAGGCTGATGGAGATACGAGCGGCAGCACCGGCACCTACCAGCATACCCAAAGAGGAGGTGAGGTTGATTACCGGAAAGGTGATGGCGAGCCCGGAGATGGCCAAAGGGCCCACTCCCTGCCCGATAAATATCCGGTCTACCACGTTGTATAGAACGTTGACCATTGTTCCCACAATGCCCGGTAGCGCGTAGTCCCAGACAAGTTTGCTGATTTTTTTTGTCCGGAAGTCTAATTCTTTACTTGTTTGCAAAATGTATCTACCCTAAATAACCTATTTCTCCAGCGAATATACGAGAAACCGAGCATACTATTAAGCTTGATCGAGTGATGGCCTGGCATCTCGTGCATTCTGCAAAAGTAGGGAAAATACCCCATATTAGTCCTAATTTTCACCTACTTTAGAGTTGCTCTTGCCATTTTAAATAATAAATCCTATTTTTGAGTTTTACTCCCGATTCACTATGACACACAACGAGCAGCTGTTGCAATACCTATGGAAATACAAACTGTATCCGTCCGATACCCTGGTTACTACTGACGGTCAAATGATCGAAGTGATCGACCCAGGGATGCAGAACAGGGATGCTGGGCCTGATTTTTTTAACGCGAAGATTAAGATCGATGGTCAACTATGGGCCGGCAACGTGGAGATTCATCGCACGTCCGACGATTGGACGTCGCATCGGCATCATCAAGATAAAGCGTATAATTCAGTGATCCTACACTTGGCAGAGAAGATCACTCGGGACATTGTTAACGAAGCGGGTCAAACAGTGGCTCAATGCCGGATATCGGTGCCTCCTACCGTTCGCGAAAACGCGGAGTTCTTGATTTATAGCGACAGTAACATTCCGTGCGGTCACCATCTCTACTCTCTACCCAAAGGAATGATGCGAGCATTCCTCACGCGGTTGTCTACGGAGCGGCTTGAACGGAAAACGAACGATGTATATACTCTTCTGAAACGATTCAACCACTCGTGGGACGAGGTGTTTTACGTGATGCTATCACGAAACTTCGGCTTTGGAGTTAACGCGGACGCCTTCGAGCGATTGGCCCTTTCGCTTCCGTTTAAATACCTGCTGAAACACGGTGAGGATATCATGCAGGTAGAAGCACTTATGTTTGGCCAGGCGGGACTCTTGGACCATCCCGTGAAAGGGGACGCGTACCATGCCCGGTTAAGACAGGAGTATTTGTTCCTTAAGGCGAAGTACTCGTTGAAGAGCCTGGAAAGCTACCTGTTTAAAAGGCTCAGAGTGCGCCCTCGCGCTTTTCCCGAGTTGCGTATCGCTCAGTTAGCATCTCTGCTGCAATCCTCCGGGCGGCTCTTCTCGGTAATGCTTAAAGAGACGGATTGCAACCGACTGCTGGCTCGTTTTCAAATCGAGCCGTCACGCTATTGGACTACCCATTACGGGTTTGGTAGGGAATCGGGTGGGACTCCCAAAAAAATAGGGCGAGGTTCCTTGGAAATCATCCTTATCAATACGGTGGTACCACTGCTATTCGCTTATGGAAAGAGCGTATCCGACGACTCTTACCAAGAACGGGCATGTAATTTTTTAGAATCGATGAAACCGGAGAGAAACAGGGTGGTGAAGGAGTTTGAAAGAGCGGGGATTGTCCCCCGTAACGCGTTCGACACGCAGGCACTTATTCAACTTAGGAAAGAATATTGCGAAAAACGAGAATGCCTATCCTGTCAAATCGGGCATGCGTTGCTTTCTATCACAAACAAGAAGAGGAATGAACCATGAAAGAAATAAATTCGTACTTTTGCAATAGGATAGGATGCGCCTCGGAAAACAGTGAGCTAACTCCCGTTTTCTATAGGCTTTCGATTTTATCAGACTATCCTTCGCCATGGCATAGCTCAAGCAAGCTTGACTCTGCTCATATGGCTTAACAGAATAGTTCACTATCTTTGTAGATGAATAGCATTGTAAATCATACAAAATAGTTCATGGTGCATAAGATTCTTTCATTTTTCTCCTCCCTCTTCCTGTTCTTGCTGCTTGCCGTCGCGATTCACTCTTGCGCGAATATGGCAGCTCCCACGGGAGGTGCTTACGATATAGATCCGCCGGTGGTGAGAAGGGCATCCCCCGACTTCAACTCCTTGAATACGACCCCTTCACGGATCGAGATAGAGTTCGATGAGAATATAAAAATAGAAAGTCCCACCGAGAAGGTGATCGTCACCCCTCCCCAACGGAATATGCCGGTGATTCGCTCCATCGGCCGAAGGGCAGTAGTAGAGTTGAACGATACGCTGTTGCCCAATACCACCTATACCATCGATTTTACCGATGCGATCGTGGATAATAACGAGGGGAACCCGTTAGAAAACTTTGTTTACTCTTTTTCCACGGGGGATCAATTGGACACGCTCGCTATCTCGGGAAGGGTGCTTAACGCGGAGGACCTCGAACCGGTTTCCGGTATTTACGTGGGAATCCATTCCAACTTCGCCGATACGGCGTTCACGAACGTGCCGTTTGAGCGTATTTCCCGCACCGATTCTCGTGGTGCCTTTACCGTGCGAGGGATGGCACCGGGGAAGTACAAGGTGTTTGCTTTGGACGATTTGAACCGGGATTACATGTACGATAACCCACTGGAAGCAATCGCTTTCCTGGACTCCATCGTGATTCCTTCGTCGATGCCGGCAGTGCGACAGGATACGGTTTTCGTGGATAGCATCACGGTAGATACGATACGAACGGTGCATTATACCCGCTTCCTGCCCGACGACCTGCTGCTGCGTACTTTCCTCTCGGATTTCCAGCGGCAGTACCTGCAAAAACACGAGCGCCCCGAAGAGCATAAACTCGGGCTCTTCTTTGCCGCACCTACCGATTTGCCTACTTTCTTCCTGCTGGATCAAGAGGTGGATGAGGATGAGTGGTACGTGATGGAGCGTAGTGTTAATAACGATACGCTCACGTTGTGGATTACCGACTCGCTCGTGCACAAGCAAGATTCGCTGCGAATGAAGATCAATTATATTCGGACTGACTCGGTCAACCAAAATTATATCGCGACGGATACGCTCAATTTTAATTTAAGACGATCGGGACGCGACAGGGAGAGAGCAGCGCGTGCGGCCGAAGAGGAGCGGAAACAAACGGAAGAGGCGAGGAAACAGGTCCAAGAGCAGCGCGAGGATGAAAATGATGATGAAGGTGATGCCGTTGATGAAGAAATCGCGGAAGTACCTATCCGTTTCTTGAGTATCAAAAGCAACGTGCAGTCCACTTTCGAGTTGTATAACCCTATACGATTCGAATTTGAACAGCCTGTACTGCAGTTCGATTCCTCCCATGTGGAGTTGTCTATTGAGGTGGATTCACTTTTCGAGGCAATCCCTTTTAAAATGGAGGCAGACACGTTGAATCCAAGAAAGTTCGTTGTGCGCCCAAAATGGGAGCCTGGGGCAAAGTATAAAATATATATCGACTCCGCGGCGGTCTTGAGCCACTATGGCCTTTGGAATAACACGTTCGAACAGCAATTCACGGTGAAACCGTTGGATCAATACGGGAACCTCGAGATTTCTCTCTCGGGGCTACAAGAAGGAGAAAATGCTTTCGTGGAGTTATTGGATAAAGCGGGTAAACCTTTCCGCAAAAGTGTTGTCCAAGCAAACGTGGCACGCTTTCAAGATCTTCCACCCGGCGACGTGTATGCCCGTTTAGTGATTGATGAGAACAATGACGGGGTATGGACCACCGGGAATTACGAAGAGAAAAGACAGCCGGAAGAGGTGTTTTATTATCCGGGTAATTTCGTGATTCGGGCTTTCTCTGACCACAGTGAAAGTTGGGATATCCGCTCCACGCCGGTGATTAAACAGAAGCCGCTGGACATCACGACGAACAAACCAGAAGAGAAGCGACGAAATCCAAACCTGGAGAGAGAACTACAACGACAACAACAGCAGCAGCAAGGACAACAGGGCTCGCCGTTTGGAGGTATCGGAGGAGGGATTGGATCGCCTGGATCCATGCAGCGGCCCACCAGTACAAGATGAATCTTTTTAGCAGACAATTAGTCAATACGCGTTGTTAGTCTAAGAATTGGCTGCATATGAAAAAATAGAATGATCTAATTTTTGATGAATGATGAATAAAAAAATAACCGTAGTAATATTCTTCTTGCTTGTTTTTTTTCTCGTGCCACCGGCTACATCGAGTGGCCAATGCAAGATAGTTAACACGGCATTTACAAGCGGGGAGGAGATTCAGTACGACCTCTATTTTAATTTAGGAATCTTTAATGCACGTGCAGGGAAGGGGTCGCTCACTGTGACCGACGCGAACTATAGAGGGGAGAACGCCTATAAAATGGTGATGATGCTCAACTCCTCGGGCTTGGCAGGCACCTTCTACACCGTGCAAGATACGCTCACCTCCTATATTGATAAGGACCTACGACCGCTGCTATTTACTAAAGAAGCAGTGGAAGGAAAGGACTATTCCGTGGAGAGGCAATCTTACACCTACGATGGCAATAAAATTAGTATCAGGGCCATCAGGCACTGGAATGGAGAAGAGAGCTTCGATGAAGTGGTGGTGACCGATGAGTGTACGTACGACTACCTCTCGGTACTGGCGTACGTGCGTAACCTCGACTTTACCGGAATGAACCCCGGGGATAGAAATTACATCCGGTTTATCTCGGGGAAAAGAGCGGTCAACATGTATGTTAATTACCTTGGAATAGCCACGGTGAAAGCGAACGATGGTAAGAACTATGAAGTGATAAATATCTCGATGACCATTCATGATGATGCCTTTACTAATCAAAAAGACGCGTTAAAAGCTTCGGTAACGAACGATGCCAATCGTATTCCTGTAATTATAGATACCAGCTTAAAACTGGGTTCAGTGAAAGCCGTTCTCCACCAAGTCACCGGAGTAAGAAATTGAGTCACCTGACCCTGCCCTTCAATAAAAAATCCATAGAGAAGAAGATTAAAGAAATTTATCTTTAAATATAGATTAAAATTCAAAAAAAACCCGAAAAATAACCTATCTTTGTCGGTTCATAAATATTTCTTGAAATGTCAGATCGGTCCTATTCCATAAAAATACCCGAGCCGGCACTTCGTAGGCTCCCATGGTATTTGTCGTACGTGAAGCTGCTGAAAAGTCAGGGGGAGGCTTTCGTGTCGTCTACCCAGATTGCAAAAAAGATTGATGTTTCTGCTTCTCAGATCGCGAAAGATCTCTCTTACGTGGACATCAATGGAAAAACAAGGGTGGGATACGACGTGGATGAACTCATTCAGGTATTGGAAACGTTCCTTGGTTTTACAAAATCGCATAAAGCGGTGGTATTCGGTGTAGGAAGCCTGGGTGCCGCGCTGTTGTCTGATTCGGGATTGGAGCAGTATGGATTGAAAATCATTGCCGGCTTCGATGTAAAGAGCTCCATCGTTAACAAGAACGTGCATGATATCCCGGTATTTCATTCCGATGAATTCATCGAGAGAAACAAGGAGATGAAAGCAGAGATCGGTGTACTCACCGTTCCTCCCGGTATCGCGCAAGAAGTCTCGGAGTACATGATTCAAGGGGGCATCAAAGGAATATGGAACTTTACTCCTTTCCGGATCCGAGTCCCTGCCGGGGTTGTTCTGCAAAACACTTCGCTTTACGCGCACTTGGCGGTAATGTTTAATCGATTGAATACATGAAGATTTTCGCGATAGGACTCAATTACGCGTCCCATAATAAGGAGATGGAGCGTATGTTCGAACAAGAAGATCCGGTGCTTTTTATGAAGCCGGATAGTGCCTTGTTGAAAGATGGAAAACCTTTCTTCCTACCTGACTTTTCAGACGAAGTGCACTACGAAGCCGAGCTGGTGGTCAGGATAAACCGACTGGGGAAAAATATCCAGGAACGGTTTGCCCACCGTTATTATAGTGAAGTCACGATCGGGATCGATTTTACAGCCCGTGACCTGCAACGAAAACAAAAGGAACAGGGCCTACCGTGGGAGATAGCCAAAGGATTCGATTCCTCCGCGGCTATCGGTACGTTTGTTCCGAAAGATGAGCTGGGAGACATTACCCGCATCGGCTTTCATCTGGATCTTAACGGAGAAACAGTACAGGAAGGAAATACCAAGGATATGATTTGGCCGGTGGATAAAATTATTTCGTATATTAGCCGTTTCTTTACATTGAAAATTGGAGATATCATCTTTACTGGTACCCCCGCCGGAGTAGGTCCGGTGAAAATAAACGACCACCTGCAAGGGTACGTGGAGGGGCGTAAATTGATGGATTTCAATGTGAAATGATCGCTGTAATCGTCCAATAAATATCGATTGATTATGAACAAGACAACCGGCACACTTTTGTCTCTTTTGTTATTCGTGGGGATGAACGCGCCTGCTTTTGCCCAAGATTATAACCCGTTACCCGTGGCCGTGCCTTCGTTGCAGATTGCTCCCGATGCACGTGGTGGAGGAATGGGTGATATGGGGGCAGCGACTATGCCCGACGTCTACTCGCAACACTGGAATGCCGCGAAATACCCGTTTGTTACCAGCGGTGGGGGATTCGCTTTCGCGTACACGCCGTGGTTGAGCAAGTTGACGAGTGGTATCCACCAGCTTTACGCCTCGGGGTACCGGAAGTTTGGAGAGGGAGGCCTGAACGCCGTGAGTGCCTCTCTGCGTTACTTTACATTTGGGAGTATCGACGTGCCGGATGTCTCCGGTGAATTTTGGCGATCGGTTGCACCTCACGAGCTGGCATTGGACGTGGCGTATTCTCGCAAGCTTACCGAGACGTTTTCGGGAGCGGTGACGCTGCGGTACATACGGGCAGATTACACCACGGGGGAGGATGAGATCACGCCGGGAAACGCGTTCGCGGTGGATATCGCCGGATATAACGAGTCCTATCTCCTTCTCGGTCGCTCGGAGGCACTTTTGGGACTGGGCTTCAACTTTTCGAATATCGGGACAAAGATTTCGTACGATGGGGGAGCTAACCCGATGTTTCTACCCGCCAATATGCGGTTGGGTGCCTCGCTGGGTTACCCGTTTGATGCCAAAAATACACTTTCTTTGAGTATTGATCTCAACAAGTTGCTGGTGCCTACCCCCCCATTGCCCCGGGAAGGGGAAACAGACGAAGAAGCGGAGCAGCGTATAAGGGATTATTATAATATCTCTTCCATAGGGGGTGTCTTTCAATCGTTCGGCGATGCGCCGGGCGGTTTTAAAGAGGAGCTTCAGGAGGTCTCGTGGTCGATGGGGATCGAGTATACTTACGATAACCTATTTTCCATTCGCACGGGATATCATCACGAAAACGAGTATAAAGGAAATCGTCGCTATATGGCCTTCGGAGCCGGATTCCGTTCGAGTGGGTTTCAGGTAGACGCGGCCTATTTGGTTTCGGTGACCCAATCCAACCCAATGGATCAGACGTTGCGCCTCTCGCTGGGATTCGATATCGATGGGTTAAGAACGTTGTTTTTTTAGTGGAATGAAGATACGGGTAGGATTCGGTTACGATATGCATCGATTGCAAGAGGGGAGAGAGCTCTGGTTGGGTGGAGTGAAACTGGGGTACCACATGGGATTACAGGGCCACTCCGATGCCGACGTGCTGATTCATGCCATTTGCGATGCCCTGTTAGGTGCGGCTAACCTGCGGGATATAGGGTATCACTTCCCGGATACTTCAGTGGAATACAAGGAGATAAAAAGCACCCTTCTTCTGAACAAAACGATGAGCCTTCTCAAGGAGCAGGGTTACAGCGTGGGTAATATTGATGCCACGGTGTGCGCTGAGCGGCCTAAGCTTAATCCCTATATTCCAGCCATGCAGGAGCGACTGTCGGAGGTGATGGGAGTGGATAAAGCCGATATCTCTATCAAAGCCACTACTTCCGAGAAGATGGGATTCGTGGGACGGGAAGAGGGTATTACTGCTTACGTCGTGGCACTTATCCAGAAACAGTAATTCGTTCATGGTTCTCTTCCGTTGGCTAAAGCGGCAAAAGCAATCAAGGGGGCACGGTGTGCATTCGCCTTTCGCCTTCGATTTGATCACCAAGGTGATCCATTCTCCTCATCCCTATTATGCTTTCTATGATATCCCGGCCATGTTACATGGACAGGGTCTGAACCCTAACTTGATCACACCGTTTAACCATCTCTCGTTTCGACTGCTGCGCTATTTTAATTCCAAGAACGTGTTGGAGCTTAACTCCGGGAAAGGGATAAACACGCTTTTTCTGATGGCTGCTGTCCCTACTATTGATTGTACCTGCGTGGAAGAGGATTCGGCGTTGGTATCTATGGCGCGGATGTTGTTAGAAAATAGCCCCCCAATCTCACGATCCAACAATGGCACCAACCAAACCCTGTTTCCCCAGTTTATATCTTCAGTTGCCATGCACGAGGAGGGGTCTCACCATAAGGGGCCTTTTGATGCGATTTTCCTTAACGAGGGAAAAGTGGGTTTGCCCACTATCGAAAAGCTGTTGGAGTGGAGTCACGAGGAGAGTTTCTGGGTGCTTCATTCGATCCGGAAGGGGGCGGGAAAACAATTGTGGAAGAAAATCGTTAATGATGAAAGAATCAATGTGACGTTCCAGACGAGGGAAGCGGGAGTTGTATTTCCATGGCCGTTGCTCACACCATCGAGCTACTTGGTTTGAATCTGAAATATTTCATCTCTTAATCTTGGATTTTTCAGCTTGATTCTTATATTCTGTCTGATTTTATATTTACAATCGTATGAAGAAAAGTATAATCTACACGAAGACCGGCGATAAGGGAACTACCGGCCTGGTAGGGGGAACCCGCGTACACAAAACCCATATCCGCCTGGAAGCCTACGGCACCGTGGATGAGCTCAATAGTCATATCGGATGGCTCTACCGAGAGGTGGAGGAGGTGGCGCATCGTGACTTCCTTCGTTATCTCCAGCATAAGTTGTTTACAGTGGGTTCATACCTGGCCACAGAAACGGAAAGCAAAGCACCTAAGAAAGCAAGCATCATTACTTCTGCTGATATTGAACGGCTGGAAAAGCAGATCGATTGGATCGACAGTACGTTGCCAAAACTCAACCGGTTCGTACTGCCTGGGGGGAGCGAGGCGGGAGCCAGGGCGCATATTTGTCGTACGATCGCGCGGCGTGTCGAACGAATCGTCTACCATGTGGCAGACGAATATCCGGTATCGGAAGAGGTGCAGGTTTTCCTGAACCGTTTGTCAGACTACTTTTTCGTGCTTTCCAGGTATGAAAGTAACAAAATGTCAGAAGAAATATACTGGGAACAGGGGGATATATAAAAAGTTTTTATACATTTGCGGAAAAATTGAGCTATACCATAGCCATCGTACAATTAATAAAAGAATGATAGTTAGATATAATATAAAGAAAGGATTGATCAATGTATTGGACACTTGAATTAGCATCGAAGTTAGAGGATGCTCCATGGCCCGCTACAAAAGATGAATTAATTGATTATGCACAACGATCGGGCGCACCGTTGGAGTTGATCGAAAATTTGCAGGAGATTGAGGAAGAAGGCGAGATTTTTGATTCGATTGAAGATATCTGGCCCGACTATCCCAGCAAAGAAGATTTCTTTTTCAACGAAGACGAGTATTGATGCACGAGCATCTCGTTTTAACCGGCATCCCATACCATAGAGTGGGATGCCTTTTTATTTTAGATCAATGAGCTACTTGAAATAAAAAACGGGGAAAACCTATTTTAGCCTCCCCCGCGTGTTTATTTGTTTGAGTGTACTGAGTGGTTGTTTACAACAGTTTATCGATCTTGTCGGTAAACATTGTTTTTGGACCGGCACCCACTACCTTGTCTACTACCTCTCCGTTCTTGATAAATAGGACGGTAGGTATATTGCGAATACCATATTTGGCGGTAGTTTCGTCGTTATTATCCACGTCAAGTTTCCCCACTACTACTTTATCTTGGTACTCGTTGCCGATCTCGTCGATAATGGGGCCTACCATCTTGCAGGGGCCACACCACTCTGCCCAGAAGTCAATGACCACGAGCTTGTCTGTTTGCAACACGTCGTTCACGGTCGCGTCTGTAATTTGAAGAGCCATATTCTATTTTTTTATATTTAATTGATTTTGAAATCGATATATAAGTTATTGGTCAAGTGGTCGATGAAACGCTGATCTACTTGGACCCTCTCTTGCCTTGAAAAGAGGCGTATGTTCGCGCCTGTTTCCTCGCCCACGACGTTGAAATATAACAACGAATTTCCGGAATTGTTTTTTACGAGGGCTGATAATTCGGCCACCGTGTTGTCATTCAGCTCGGAGAGAGGGATTTGAAGAGTGATTTTAGAAACCAGTTTCTCTTTCATCTCTGATAAAAGGCTGATGGAGGATATTTTCACTTCCAGTTCGTCCTGCCGGTATCGTTTGGGCTGCACCCTCCCCGAGATATAGATAGAGAGCCCCAGTCGCGCGTATCGGCCAAAGTTCACACTATCTTCACTGAAGAGGGCCATCTCGTAACTTCCGTAATAATCTTCTAACTTAAATATGGTGTAGGGTGAGCCTCGTTGCGTTTGCCCCTCCCGAACCGCCGCGACCATTCCCCCGAAGGTGATATCCCGGCCATTCATGGAAGCGAGGTCTTGGAGCTTGAGGGAGTCGGCATTGCAGACATGCTTCAAGATGAATTCGTAATCATCCAACGGGTGAGCCGAGAGGTAGATGCCAATCAGTTCCCTCTCTTTGTTTAGTCTTTCTAAATCCGACCAGCGGTTGGCATGAGGGATCTCGGGGTGCGCGATCAAAAAGGAGGTGTCGTCGCCAAACAGCGAGTTCATGGCTCCCATCTGATCCTGTTGAAATTTGTTCCCGTAACGAATGAGTGTATCGATAAACTCCTCCCCTTTGCTGTTGACTGTGAAAAACTGCTCCCGTGTAATATCCTGTAGGGAGTCGAACGCACCTGCCATTGCTAATGCCTCGATATTCTTTTTCGTGCAGATCGACAGGTTCACCCGTTCAGCGAAATCGAAGATATCCTTGTAATGTCCGTTTCGTTTCCGTTCCTCGATTATTTCGGTTACCGCTGCCTGCCCCACGCTTTTAATGGCAGCCATGCCGAAGCGGATGTCCCCTTCCGAGTTCACAGAGAACTTGAGATGCGATTCGTTCACGTCGGGGCTCAGCACGTTAATACCCATCGCCTTGCATTCGTCCATGAACTTGGTGATCTCCGTGATGTTGTTGAGGTTGTTGGAAAGCACCGCGGCCATGTATTCCGACGGGTAATTCGCCTTGAGCCATGCCGTCTGGTAGGCCACCCATGAGTAGCAGGTGGCGTGTGATTTATTAAAGGCGTAAGAAGCAAACTTCTCCCAGTCGTTCCATATCTTGTTAAGAACCTTCTCTTCGTGCCCGTTCTTCTTCCCTCCGGCTAGGAATTTCTCTTTCAGGGCGGTCATCGTGTCGATCATCTTCTTTCCCATGGCCTTTCGCAGCTCATCCGACTGGCCTCGGGTGAATCCCGCGATCAAACGCGACAGGAGCATGACCTGTTCCTGATAGACAGTGATACCGTATGTTTCGCTCAAGTACTCCTCCATGATGGGTAGGTCGTACTGGATCTCTTCCCTACCGTGCTTACGGGCTACAAAAGAGGGGATATATTCCATCGGCCCCGGCCGGTAGAGCGCGTTCATGGCGATAAGGTCCTCGAACTTGCTTGGCTGTAGCTCCTTGAGGTATTTCTGCATGCCCGCCGACTCAAATTGGAAGGTGCCGGTAGTCTGTCCGTTGCAGTAGAGTTGATATGTCTTTTCATCGCTCATATCAATCGCGTCAATGTCTACCTTGATGCCGCGGTTGATCTCGATATTTACCAAGGCGTCCTTGATAATGGAGAGGGTTTTGAGCCCCAAGAAGTCCATCTTGATCAACCCCGTCTCCTCGATCACCGACCCTTCGTACTGGGTGACTAACAACTTCTCCTTGGTCTCCTTGTCTTCCGCGGTGCTAATAGGCACCACGTCGGAGATATCGCTCTGCCCAATAATAACCCCACAGGCGTGTACGCCGGTACTGCGTACGTTGCCTTCCAACATGTTCGCGTAGCGCAAGGTGTCTCGTACCAGCGGGTCGCTGCTGCTGGCTGCTTCTTGTAGTTCCGGGACATGTTCGATGGCACTCTTCAACGTGATCTTTTTTCCGTTGGGAAGCCGATCCGGAACCAGCTTGGCCAGCCGGTTCGATTCGGAGAGCGGAAGCTTGTGTACTCGTGCCACATCACGGATGGACGATTTGGTGGCCATGGTACCATAGGTAATGATATGTGCCACCTTCTCGCTCCCGTATTTCTGTGTTACCCAGCGCAGTACTTTGCCTCGTCCCTCGTCGTCGAAGTCGATATCGATATCGGGCATCGAGATACGGTCGGGGTTTAGGAAGCGCTCAAACAGGAGGTTGTATTCCAGCGGGTCGATGTCGGTGATACGGAGGCAGTAGGCTACCGCTGAGCCAGCCGCTGAACCACGGCCCGGGCCTACGGCTACCTCCATCTCTCTCGCGGCACTAATAAAATCTTGCACGATCAGGAAATAACCGGGGTAACCCATGTTCTTGATGGTGTCTAACTCGAACTGGAGCCGCTCCTTGATCTCGTCCGAAAGGTGCTCACCGTAGCGCTTCTTCGCGCCCTTGAAGGTGAGGTGCGCGAGGTAATCGGCCTCCAACTTCACCCGGATCACTTTTTCGTAATCTCCCAAGCGGTGAAAGGTCTCTTCTCCGAACTCTTCAATCAACACCTTTTCGCTGTACTTTTGTTTGTATCCCTCCTCTGTGCCAAACGAGGGGTCGATGGGATAGAAAGGCATCAACGCGGAGTGGTCTATCGAATAAAACTCCACCTTATCGGCCACCTCTAAGGTATTGGAGAGTGCTTCGGGGATATCCGCGAAGATCCGGTTCATCTCGGCGGTTGTTTTCAGCCACTCTTGTTTGCTGTAGCGCATCCTGTTGGGATCATCAAAATCTTTGCCCGTGCTGAGGCAGATCAACCGGTCGTGTGCGTCGGCATCCTCTTCGTTCACGAAATGAACGTCGTTGGTTGCAATCAGCTTCACGTCATATTTTTTCGCTATGCGGATCAATTCCTTGTTGACCCGCTCTTGTTTGGGATAGGTGGTTTGATCGGCATCCGGCCGGTCGGTTTTATGCCTTTGCAGCTCGATATAATAATCGTCACCAAATACACTTTTGTACCATTGTACTGCCTCTTCGGCTTCCTGGATCAGGCCATCATCAACTTTTCGAGATATTTCACCTCCCAGGCAGGCTGAGGAGACGATCAGTCCCTCGCTATACTGTTCCAATAACTCTTTATCGATGCGAGGGCGGTAATAGAACCCTTCGGTCCAACTTTTGGAGACCATCTTGATCAGGTTCTTGTACCCTTGCAGGTTCTTAGCCAGCACCACCAGGTGCCAGCCGCTGCCGTCTATTTTTTCGCTCTGCTTGAACCGGTCGCGTCGCGCGAGGTAGCACTCGCATCCCACGATAGGCTTAAACCGTTTAGCCTCGGTTTGTACCAACTGCTCTTCGAGCGCGGCAATCTTATCGGTTCCATCGCCACGTTTCTTCATTGCCTCGATCTCTTTCTTCAGTTTTTTGATCTCGGCATTCACGGGCCCGTTTTTTCTTTTGGCGTAATTAAGAAACTCCTTGATCCCGTACATGGCCCCATGGTCGGTGAGGGCGAGCGCTTTCATGCCATCGCCAACGGCTTTATCTATTAGTCGTGGAATACTTGCCTGCCCGTCTAATAACGAGTATTGCGAGTGAACGTGTAAGTGAACAAATGGTTGCATATAAACTTGAACTGACTATCCGGGTAATGGAGTGGATGAATTTTTGTCTTACCTGCAAATATAGCCAAATTTAAATGAGTTTTTTCCGGTTATCGGAAGAAGTTATCAACGGGCATTATCCCCTCTTATCTCTTTTCCGCTACAGTTAATTGAGCCATTGCATTGATAGCTTGCACAAAAAAAGAGGGGCTCAAATGGCCCCCCTCGTTTAACATATCTCTATAGAGTCTACATGTCTCTGTATCGTCTACTTGGCAATTCTTTCTAACCATTTGAGCATACCCAGCATGGTAAACATCGAGATGAGACAAGCTACGACGAACAGCGACCAGGTGACGGTCATCGACATGCTGGTGTAGAAAATGGCACCAATAAATAGGAGGCTGTTCCCTAACGCGGTGGCTCCTAACCAAGCTCCCTGCATAATCCCTTGGTACTTGGGCGGGGCAACTTTTGATACAAAGGAGATGCCCAGCGGGCTGATAAACAGTTCGGCTACGGTAAGGATAAAATAGGTGCCGATCAATAGCCAAGGAGTCACCCTTGCCGCATCGGGTAATCCCCCCATGGCGTCAACTTCAGCTTTAGTGGGTAAACCGATAGATCCGACAGCCATCACCACGTAAGCGATGGCGGCGATACCCATTCCGATAGCTATCTTGCGGGGGGTGGAAGGTTCTTTCCCTCTGGCTCGGAGCCATCCGAAAAATCCCACGATAATGGGAGTGAGGAACACCACGAAGAAGGGATTAAAAGATTGGAAGATCTCGGCTCCCTGTAGGGTGGCGAACCCCAAGTTGACCTTTATCTGACTAAGGTCGGTGTAGTCTTTAGCAAAATAGGTGAGCGTGAGTCCGTTCTGATGGAATGAGAACCAGAAGAAGATCACCACGGCAAAAACGGCAAACAGAGCATAAAGGCGTTGCCTTACCTCTTTTACATCCATCTCTTCTACCGCACCTTCTTCATTTCCGTGCGCCGACTTAGCAGCTGGATCGGGGAATCGATTTTTGTTCGTTGCATAGATGACCAACGAAATCAACATGGCGAAAATGGCTACCGCGAAAGCGTAGTGAAAGCCGGTAGAGAATACGTTCAAATATTCGGCACTGAACACCGATAAGTCGCTACCGGTGAATCCTACCTCGGCAGCCAGGCTTTGGAAGCGAGCCGTACCCTCCGGCGTGATGGTGTTACCCAGGTATTGGTGCGCCAGCGCGGGGAGATCGGCGTTGTACAAGTAGCCGTTTTTTTCTACCCACCAATTTCGTACGCCCATGGCAATAAAGGGGGCGAAAATGGCACCGATGTTAATGAACATGTAAAATAGCTGGAAACCGGAGTCACGCATTTTGCCATGCCGCGGGGTGTCGTACATCTGCCCTACTAACGCTTGAAGGTTGCCCTTGAACAGCCCGTTTCCAAAAGCGATGACGAGGAGCCCAAAACAGGTAAGAGCCAAGAAGATCGCGAACTTGTCGGCCGGCACCGGCGTAGGGGTAGGAATAGCGATTATCAGGTATCCCACCGCCATCAAGATAAGTCCAACCAATATAACTCCCTTGTAATTACGAGTTTTATCGGCAATCAATCCACCTACCAAGGCTAATAAATAGATCGACGCGTAAAAAATGGAATAGATAATTCCGGTAGTCGTTTCGTTAAGGCCGAATTTTGCCATTAAAAAGAGGGCGAGGATGGCCATCATGGTATAAAAACCAAAACGCTCCCCCATGTTCGCCAATGATGCGGCGAGCAAACCTTTAGGATGATTTTTGAACATAAATGATTCTATTACAGTGTTATGAAATTTTTATTATTCAGTTTCCGCTTGAGTTAAGTATAAAATGCATTTAGCGTAGGTATAAGCGAAAACTCAATCCGATAAACTTCGCCCCTGTTTCTTGCTTCACGAAAATTTGCTTTAAGGGCGTAAATATAACGCTTTTTCCGATAATTATGATCCTCATTTTTAGAAAAAACGATCCATCATTGGCGCGTGAGGTCATATTTTCGATATTTTTTCGCCATAATGTTTGTTTCTATAAAAAAAGTAGTACATTTGCACCGAATATTCACTAAAGAATGTCACAATGAATAACTCTTCTTTTGCATTTTCTTTCTGGTTTTACTTTTACTTTAATAGGTAGAGGCAGGATTTTATATGCAAAAGAGAAGAGATAAATAGTCAAATCGAAATAAATAAAAGTCCTGCCGTTTAAAACGGCGGGACTTTTTTTGATTTATATATAGAAAATATGATACGAGTAGCCATACAAGGAGGTGCCGGTGCTTTTCACGAGATAGCGGCCCGGGAATATTTCCATGGAGAGGAACTGGAGATCGTGCCGTGTAATACGTTTCGCGATCTTTTTACTGAAGCCCGCAAAGATCCCGATCTGGTGTGCATTATGGCCATCGAAAATACGATCGCGGGTGGCCTTTTGCAAAATCACGATCTGTTGAAAATTAACAATATGCAGATTGCCGGAGAGCATAAGTTGCGTATTTCCCATTCTCTTGCCGCGCTGCCCGGCCGCTCCTTAGAGGATATTAAAGAGGTGATGTCGCACCCGATGGCATTGATGCAGTGCGAAGCTTTCTTGGATACACTCCCGGGGGTCAAGATCGTAGAGCACGAAGATACCGCACTGGCCGCGAAGGATATCCGGGATAGAGAGTTGCAGGGAAGCGCGGCTATCTGCAGTGCCCTCGCGGCGGAAATGTACGGCCTGGAGATCTTAGCGAATGGTATCGAGACAAACCGGAGAAATTTTACACGGTTTTTGATTCTCGCGAAAGAGAAAATGCTGACGGAGATTCAAAGAGAGAACAATATCAATAAGTCGTCTCTCGTTTTCGTGTTGCCCCACAACGAAGGGAGCCTCTCGCAGGTGTTGTCGGTGCTTTCATTTTACAACATCAACCTCACTCGTATCCAATCCCTGCCTATCATCGGGCGAGAGTGGGAATACCAGTTTTATATCGATCTCACTTTCGCCGATTACAATCGGTACCGCCAGTCGATTGACGCCATTATGCCGTTAGTCAGAGGGCTGAAGGTGCTGGGAGAGTATCGAGAGGAGAAGCATGGGAAACTCGATTTTGAAAACGTGGAACATAACGAAGAGAATCAGTCGATCGATTAAATTATATTAAGGAGAA
>CAYFMZ010000016.1:0-35339 GCA_964344275.1 uncultured Proteiniphilum sp. | reverse complement strand
GGCAAGGTCGTGCTCTACCAACTGAGCTACTTCCGCAATTATGTTAAAGAACACCTTGCCAAGGTCGTTTCAATCTCCTTTTGGGGCAAGGTCGTGCTCTACCAACTGAGCTACTTCCGCAAACACTCGCATGCTACTTCCGCGATAAGCACTGTTAATCTTTGGGATTTGAAAGTGCAAAGATACTTTTTTGTTTCATGACCGCAAAATTTAACACGAAGAAATTACGCGAGTAATCCGCAGATTTGTTCCAGCCACAATCTATCTATCTCATCAAAAGTACTAAACTGATCACTGTCGATATCCAGAACCGCGATAACTGTATCCTCGCTTACCACGGGTACCACGATCTCCGAGCGAGAAAGGGAACTACACGCGATATGGCCGGGGAACTTATTCACATCGGGAACCACGATAGTGTGCTTCTCTTTCCAAGCGGTACCACAAACACCTTTACCATAAGCTAAACGGGTACAAGCCACCGGCCCTTGAAATGGTCCCAGTACCAATTGATCGCCAAGCACACGGTAAAATCCGACCCATAAAAATCCGAACGCCTCCTTCAACACGGAAGCAATGTTTGCCATATTGGCAATCGCGTCAGATTCACCGGCAACCAAAGCCTGCAATTGCGGATAGAGCGATGCATACTTCTCCTGTTTACTACCCGTTGGGATATGAATTTCTTCTGCCATCTACAATAATGTCTTGAGTTAATAAAATTAAGAATCGCACAGCCTTCACAAGCCATGCGATCCAATAAAATTATTTTATGAAAAAATTAAACTACACGATGTTTATCGTGCTTGTTCTTGTGCGTCTTGTATCATCTTGGCGTTGGGAAGAATAAATACCTCTACACGACGATTCTCGGCCCGTCCGGCCACGGTACTATTGTCGGCAATGGGTTGTGCGGAACCGAATCCTTGAGAATCCATACGAAGCCCGGCAACACCTTTTGATACTAGGTAGTTATACACTGATTCTGCACGGCGCTCCGACAACGGGTTGTTGATAGCATCGCTGCCTGTGCTGTCGGTATGCCCATAGATCTTAACATCCGTATCGGGATTATTGATCAACGAAGTCGCGAATTTATCAAGTGAAGCACGCGATGCAGTATTGAGCGTGCTAGAGTTGGTAGCGAAAAGAATACCCGATTCAAAGGTTACTTTGATGGCTTCCCCTTCGTTTACTTTCTCTACTTGGGCACCTTCAATCTGTTCGAGCTCAGCGGCTTGCTTATCCATTTTGTTACCAATGATAGCACCTGCCGTACCTCCAAGAATAGCACCAATACCGGCACCAATAGCTGCTCCACGGCCACCGCCCGCGATAGCCCCTACCCCGGCACCCACGGCAGCACCGCCACCGGCACCAATAGCACCGCCCTGTACGGCTCTAGTTGTCCCACAACTGGATAATACCATCGCACCACTCAATAGGATGATGGCTAATAATTTTGAAAATTGCTTCATAGTTAGTGTTTGTTTGAATAGTTATTGAAAATTGTAAAGTAATGGTTTTGTAAAATTAATCAAATAGGTTAAGCGTATCGCAGTAAGCCAGCTCGCCTGCCACGATTGCTTCAATTTGTTCGTCTGTATAGTCTCTGATAGCGTCCTCTCGAGCGTTGTCGAAGATATATTCCAGTAACTCGTCCTCATCAATCTCAATCTCGGTGTCATCGTTTTCATCCAAAAATCCCTTTTCTTCGTAAAACTCGTAGATCAAGTCGACAATATAATTGATATCGTCGTCTGAAAACTCGCCTTTCATCTCATCAGGTAAGCTCCCCTGAATAAATTTCAAGGAGTCATCCTCGTCATACTCAAGCACTTTCTTTTCTTCGCTCATAATTTAACATTTTTGGCGTTTATACATTTAAAACAATTTATAACTAAATAAGTTCACCCATATTTGCCTCCACTTCTGTTGTTCCCAGCTTCTCGTGTTAACGGCCATCTAAGGCATTTTTCTATTTAGCGATTTCTACCGCTTGTAGTTGCGTTTAGCATTTTGTTTAGCCTGTTCGCGTGCCTGCTTTTCTTGCATTTTTTGAGCTTCTTCTAAACGAGCCATGAAACCCGATTTCTTCTTGGGTTTCTTCTTGTTGGCCTCAAGACGGGCCAAAATCTTCTCTTCGCTTATCACCTGTTTCATCACGAGGGTAATACCCACGGTGATAAGAGTGGAGAGGAAGTAGTAGTAATTGAGCCCCGCGGGGTAAGAGTTGAGGAAAAAGAACATAAAGACACTCATGAATATGGGCATATATTTCATACCAGGCATCGTCTGGGCCCCCGTGTCGGTCATACTCATATTGTACTTCGTATACACCACGTTCACCACCGTCATAAGCAGACAGAATATACTGATATGGTTACCCAAGAAACGGCTGATCAAGGGGATATCGCCGCTCCACGAGATGAGCGAATCGTACGTGGAGAGGTCATCGGCCCAGAGGAACGCTTGCTGACGCAACTCGATAGCTGAAGGGAAAAAGAAAAAGAGAGCCAATAGCACGGGCATCTGTATAAGCATAGGGAGACAGCCGCTCATAGGATTAACTCCCGCCTTGTTATAGAGCTCCATGGTGGCCTGCTGGCGCTTCATCATCATATCTTGCTCTTGGCCAGGATATTTTTTCTCGATCTCTTGGATTTGAGGGCGTAGTACCCGCATCCGTGCAGAAGACATGAACGATTTGTAGGTGAGCGGTAGGGTAACTGTCTTTACAAGTAATGTAAGGATCAAAATAATCAGTCCCATTCCCCAATCGAGCGACAGAAAAAAGTTAAAGATCGGGATTACGAACCATTTGTTAACCCAGCTGAGCCATCGGTAACCAAGGTATACATTCTCTTGCAGATCGAGCTTATTTCCATTCTCTACCCCTTCATCGTATGCTTTGAGGGTATTATAATGTACAGGCCCAAAATAGTATCTAAAATTTGCCGTGATGAGATCGCTTTCTGTAGAGATTGTAACGGGAGCCCACGCTTCGGCCTTGTACGCTTTGATATAATCGGGGTCACTCAACACCTCGGAAGTGAGAAGGGTGTTGCTAAACGGCTCGTCCCCGATGATGATCGACGAAAAATATTGATCTTTAAAAGAGAACCATTTCACCGGTTCGGTCAATTCCGAGGTGGCATTTTTCGACTCGCTCATCTTCTGTACATCCTGCCTATCGTACTTATAATGGATACGCGAGAAACGGTTCTCAAACATGCGTCCTTTCTCTTGTTGACGTATCTTTTGTTCCCAGTTGAGCCGGAAGTTGGTTAGACTCTCGGGGTGGAGGCCTCCCTGCATACCTACCACGTGGATATCGAAATCCATCATGTACTCATCTGCTGGAAGCGAGTAAATAAAGTCAATATACTGCTGAGGGGTATATTGCAATCGCATGGTCACGCTACGCCCGTCGGCACTGGTGATGGGCGTGAACAATTCATTCTCCGTGGAGAGGTGCACGCTGTGGCGATTATAAAGGTCCAAGTTAAACCGTGCTTCCTCACTCCCCTGGAAGAGATAGAGGCTATCACCCGTGTGGTGGAGGAACTCTTTGAGTTGTACCGAGGCAATGGCACCCCCGCGGGTATCCAAGTGCAAACGAACGTGCTCATTCTCCAATACTACCGTTTGGGGTGCCGAGGGAAGTGTCTGCGCGATTGGGTCGGGTACAGCATCCACTTGGCTCCCGGTGAGGGTGTCACTCTCCATTTGATCGGCAGTAGCCGTACTAACACTGAAAAAATCCTTCACGTCACTTGCCTCTTCCGATACGGCTTCCACGGTATCATCAAGCGTGGCAAGTCGCTTGGACTCGAGCTCGGTACGTAAGGCCTCTGCCATCGCGATGGAATCGCGTGCACGTTGTTGCTGTTCTATCTGCTCTTGTGAAGGACGATTATATATGGTAAAACCAATGATAATAGCGGTAATCAGGAGCAGTCCTATAACTGTATTTTTATCCATCTTAAATTAATTACCGGGAAATAAACCGGCAATAGTAATCGTTAATTAAGCATTATTATTTGTTCAGTTCCGCTGTCCGCGCTGCTGCTTGCATAAAGCTCATGAACAGCGGATTAGGCGAAATGACTGTGCTATTGTATTCGGGGTGAAACTGAGTACCCAAGTACCAGCGAAGGGCAGGCACTTCTACCACTTCCACCAAGTCGGAGTCCGGATTGATACCGGAACATTTCATACCGGCTTCCTCGAGCGACTCCTTGTATTGATTGTTGAATTCGTAACGGTGGCGATGGCGTTCTTTCACACGAGCCTTACCGTAAGCCTTATAAGCCAGTGAGCCTTTGCGCAGCACGCACTCGTATTCACCAAGGCGCATGGAAGCACCCATGTTGGTGATATTTTTTTGCTCTTCCATCAAGTCGATGATCCGGTCTTCTGCCTTGGGATCCATCTCGGTAGAGTTGGCACCGGGCATATTCATAACCGAACGGGCATACTCGATGACCATACATTGCATGCCAAGACAGATACCAAAGGTGGGAAGGTCATTCTCACGCGCGTATCGAAGAGCAATATATTTTCCTTCAATGCCGCGCTGTCCAAAACCAGGTGCTATAACCACACCATCGGCATCTCCCAACATGCTCGCCACGTTATCGTCTTTGATCTCCTCCGAGTGACACACATCAAGAATCAGCTTCCGGTCATTATAGATAGCAGCTTGCGAGAGCGCTTCGTTAATGGACTTGTAAGCATCGGGCAGCTCCGCGTATTTACCAACCAGCTTGATGCGCACTTTTTTCTTCGCGTCTTTCTGTTTTTGCAGAAAGGCCGTCCAGTTCTCCATCGCGGGTTTCTCTCCCAGCGGTAGGTTCAACTTACGGAGCACCACCTCATCCATTCCCTGACGCTGCATCATAAGAGGCACCTCGTAGATGGTAGATACGTCCACCGACTGCATCACGGCTCCTTGTTCCACGTTGCAGAAAAGGGCTACTTTATCCAAGATATCGCTGTTGAGCCTCCGCTCCGTGCGAAGCACCAGCATATCGGGCTGTATACCTAATGATTGCAGTTCTTTGACCGAGTGCTGCGTGGGCTTAGTCTTTACTTCGCCCGCCGCGGCAATATAGGGAACGTACGTGAGATGCAAGCAGAAGCAGTTGCGCCCCAGCTCCCATCGAAGCTGGCGTACAGCCTCAAGAAAGGGAGTAGACTCGATATCACCCACGGTACCACCGATCTCCGATATAACGAAATCAAACTTATTTTTCACACCAAGGGATTTGATATTGCGTTTGATCTCATCCGTGATATGAGGGATCACCTGTACTGTTTTACCCAAGTAATCGCCCCGTCGCTCCTTAAGGATCACGTTCTGGTAGATGCGCCCGGTGGTAATGTTATTGTCTTTGGTAGTCTGTATATTGAGGAAGCGTTCGTAGTGCCCTAAGTCAAGATCGCCCTCATGCCCGTCCGCGGTGACATAACATTCACCGTGTTCATATGGGTTGAGCGTACCTGGATCGACGTTGATATAGGGGTCAAACTTCTGGATAGTAACCTTGTATCCTCTTGCCTGCAATAGTTTACCGAGCGACGAAGCTATAATCCCCTTACCTAGGGAAGAAACAACACCGCCCGTCACAAAAATATATTTCGTATCAGCCACAATGCGTAGTGTTAGTATTTTTCAAAGGTGCAAAGGTACAAATTTTTTTATATTATTGGTCGATGAGGTGGATTTATCGGGTACCCCAACAGCAACATGGATCTCTTACATCGGCACGAGCGACATGTTCTCGCATCGCATGATCTTCCCAGGGAATGCTTGTACTATGGAGTAGTTATGGGTAGACATGATCACGGCCGTTCCACGACTAGAAATTTCTTGTAGGAGAGCAACAATTTGGCTCCCCGTCTCCGGGTCCAGATTCCCCGTGGGCTCATCGGCAAGGATCAGGCCGGGCGAATTAAGCAGGGCACGCGCAATAACCACTCGTTGCTGTTCCCCTCCTGAAAGCTGATGAGGCATCTTGTAGGCCTTGTTCTGCATACCCACCTGCACCAGCACCTCGTTGATACGATCTTTGATCTCACGGCGATTTTTCCAGCCGGTGGCCCGCAGCACGAACTCCAGGTTTCTCTCTACGGTGCGGTCTATCAGCAACTCAAAATCTTGAAACACGATCCCTATCTTCCTTCGAAGGAAGGGGACAAGTCGGCGTTTGATGCGAATTAACTCGTAATCAAACACCCTGGCACTCCCCTCTTCGATGGGCAACTCGGCATACATGCTCTTCATCAGCGTGCTTTTCCCTGAACCCACTTTACCGATAATATAGAGAAAATCGCCGCGATGTACGGTGAGGTTTACATTACGAAGGATGATATTCTCCTCGCGATTGAGCTGAACGTTTGAATAATTGATTAACTGCTCCTGAATCATTATTTAATGATTTGAATCGTGAACGGGTACTTCCAGTACTCTCCATTGTTGGCTTTCACCGTGGCTATAACCACAAAAACAGCGTAAACAATTCCTAGTATAATGGCTACTGGTATACCGATGATGGTGATAGCAAGCACTGCCGCGTAGATCGCGTAGCTGATCATTGCATTGAGAATGTTCTTACCATGTTTATCCACGTTCGTGTTAGTATCTTTGTTCGTAGTCCACATGAGTATGGGCACAATGAAACCTGCCAAAGGGATAATGGCACCGGCAAACTGCGTAAGGTGCATCAACATAAGATAGGTGTTCTCAGCCAAACCGAACAGTGGTTGTTTACCGGCAGAGGCACGCGTGTAATCAGGTGAATTCAGTATCTTCTCCTTTTCACGTTGGTATTCCTCTTCGGAGATACTTCCTTTCTCCCGCAACTCGTCTAAAATTTTTAAATCTTCGTATTTCACAGCTATTAATTTTTTAGATAAAAACACAAAAAACCAAGACAACAGTTAATGGTCAATGGTCAAAAAATCATTCTATTGAGCAAGTAATTTATCAATGGTATCTACCATCTCGTTAAACTCCTCCTCATCGTACAAGCGGGTAAGCATGACGATCTTACCCTCCCTATCAATGATAACATTGCGGGTTATTCCCGCGTTCTTCTCGGCATACGATCCGAATATATCCGCGGTGGGATCCATCCCGATCGGATAAGTCACACCGGTGGCCGCGATCATCTCTTCTATCTTTTCTACAGGCTCTTCGCGGTCGATCCCGTAAAGAGCGAATTCAGGGTTGTCTTTATGGCGCTGCCATATGTCCGACTCAATATGGGGCATCTCTTTACGGCACACTCCACACCAACTAGCGGTAAATTGTAACATAACCACTTTTCCACGGAGCGACGAGAGCGTCACGCTGCCACCATCGGGCAACATCATATCAAAGTCAGGAGCCATATCCCCTACCCTCACGATATACCCTCGATCGGATTCAGTATCAACTTCTCCACTAACGTGGAGAGTGTCGGCCTCGTTCACTGGCCCTTTCTCCCTTTGAGAAAAGGAGGTGCAGGACATGAGCAGTACAAAGGAAAGAAAACTGTATAGTAACTGTTTATACATATTTTTTATCTACAAGTTTTCACAAAGATATCTTTTTTCTGGCATAATCTCTTTTTTTTAGAAAAATAATTATCAGGAGCGTGGCAACGAGAGAGCCCAAAATATCGGCATACCAATCTCCCCACTCGGCACCTCGAGAGGAGAAAGCATACAACTGCAATAACTCTATCACACCTCCATAAACCACTGGAACAATAAACCCCCAGAAGATCCATCGAAAGGGATGGGGATCACCTTTATGCAGTCGATAATAATCAATGAGCGTGACGGCAGAAAGGAGAAAGAACATACCAAAATGGACCAGTTTATCCCACGGAACTCCCGGCGGCATATCAGGTACACTGGAAGGATGGATGAGACAAGTTCCAATAAAAATAACGAAACCAACGAGTAACGGAAGAAATGTATAACGTAAAAGTGGGTTCATTCGCGCATTATCTTTGCATGTAAGGTTGTAAAGATAGTACTTGGGAAGCGATTTATAAACATATAACTAAAACAATCTGCTCTTTTCTCGAAAAAATTTGTTCCTTTGTGCAAAACAAATAGATTGTAGTGAGGTCAAGTTGATACGATGCACCAGTATTAATGATAGAAAAAGATACGCGTCAACTGAACTCGTATGTTGAAGGACAAAAAATATACAAATGAGAAAAAGCATCCTTTTGCCCCTTGTAGCATTGGTGACAATACATGTTGTAATAGCACAAGCACAAACACCTGCTCCAGATCAGAACAAGCGTTACTTTGATATCAACAAAAATATCGATATATTTAATTCAGTTCTCAGGGAGCTAGACCTCTTTTACGTGGATAGCCTCGAAGTAAACAACCTGGTTCAGAGCACCATCAGAAGCATGCTGACTCGGTTGGATCCTTATACCGAGTATTACTCTGAGGAGAACGTGAGTGAGCTACAATTTTTGACAACGGGCGAGTATGCTGGCATCGGTGCTATTATTTCACATAACAAAGGCAGGGTGATCGTGAACGAGCCATACGAAGGCTTACCGGCAGATAAAGCGGGGCTAAAAGCGGGTGACGTGATCCTCGATATAGATGGTGAGGATGTGCGCGAAGCCACCGTTAAGGAAGTAAGCGACCGGTTAAAAGGCACTCCCGGCACCACATTGAAGCTTACTTATTCACGACCGGGAGAAAAAAAGGAACGGGTGGTAACCATCACTCGGGAAAAAATAGAGATCGATCCAATCACCTACTCTGACGTGGTGCAAGATAGCATTGGTTACCTCCATTTTTCTAGTTTTACTACTGGTGGAGCGGAACGGGTGAAACAGACGGTTCAAGCTTTAAAACAGAAAGGAGCCTCGTCACTTATACTGGATCTGCGGGGCAACGGAGGAGGTATCCTCGATGAGGCTGTGGATGTGGTAAACCTATTCGTACCAAAGGGGGAAGAGATTGTTTCCACTAAAGGGAAAGTCAAAGATTGGGACCGGAGTTATCATACGCGCCATCAGCCGATCGATACAATCATTCCCATCATCGTGCTGATTGATACCGGGTCGGCATCGGCATCGGAGATCGTGGCTGGTGGGCTACAAGACCTGGACCGAGGGGTAATCGTGGGTAATCGTTCGTTTGGCAAGGGATTGGTGCAAACACCTCGAAGCTTACCTTACGGGACGAATATCAAGATCACCACCTCGAAATACTACATCCCAAGCGGAAGAGGCATACAAGCAGTGGATTATTCACACCGCAACCCGGATGGTAGCGTGGCACGCGTACCGGATTCGCTCACCAACGTGTTTTACACGCGTAACGGGAGGGAAGTACGCGATGGCGGGGGTATCACCCCGGATGTCACTATTCCCCAGGAAGTGGGAGGCACCATAGCCTATTATTTGATGGCCGATAACGTGATCTTTGATTGGGTCACGGAGTGGATGCGAAACAATGAACAAGTGAAGGGGCCTGGAGAGTTTGAATTGTCGGATACCGATTACGATGCGTTCAAGGAGTTCGTGAAATCGAAGGAGTTTGAATACGATAAGATGAGCGAACACTCGCTGCAGCAATTAAAAAATATCATGGAGTTCGAAGGATACATGAACGTGGCATCGGAAGAGTTCGCCGCGCTAGAAGCAAAATTACATCCGGACCTGGACCGCGATCTCGAACTATTTAAAGAGATGATAAAGAGCATGATCGAAACAGAGATCATGCAACGAGCCTATTACAAGAAAGGAGTGTTGATTCATCAACTCTCGAACGATAAGGTATTCGACAAAGCGGTGGAGCTGTTGAAAGATCCTGTAACGTATCACTCGGTACTTGAGCCTCGCCCCATGAATATTCCTCCAGCTGAAGAGATAAAAGAACGGCTCAAAGATCAATATTCGTAAGTCCTGTCACTTAAAGGTTATTTTGCCTTATGGAACTGTTTGAATTTATAATTCGGATGCTGGTGGCAACCGCGGCTGGAGGTGCGTTAGGACTGGAGCGTGAATCGAGCAACAAAAGCGCGGGGCTTCGGACCAATACCTTGGTCGCCTTAGGGGCTTCTATTTTCGTGATGATATCTGCCCGTGTAATTCAACCGGAATCGGGTGACCCTTCCCGCGTAGTAGGGCAAATCGTGACGGGAATTGGTTTCTTAGGCGCGGGAGTGATATTACACCGCGGTACTAACGTGAAGGGGCTTACTACCGCCGCTACCATTTGGTGCAGCGCGGCATTGGGCAGCTTGGCGGGGTTCGGTTTTTACTGGGAAATAGCGGCCGCGACAATATTGATAATTTTCGTGAACACGGTTTTCAAAAAAGCGGACTACCTTTTCATTAAGAAACGAAAAGAGAAAAGAGGAAGAGAATAGTTAGGCCCGAATATCCGGTTCGGAAGGTAACTCCTTAGCACTCGAAAGCAGGTGGTAATCCATCAGCGTCATAGCCGCCATGGCCTCCACAATGGGAACCGCACGAGGGAGAACGCAAGGATCGTGCCGGCCACGTGCTTTAACCCGCGTATCCTTGCCATGAATATCCACGGTTTTCTGTTCTTTCAAAATGGTAGATACCGGTTTAAATGCTACTCGGAAATAGATATCCTGTCCGTTGGAGATGCCCGCTTGGATACCGCCGGAAAAGTTAGTACGGGTGCGGATGGTTCCGTTGTCATCATAAAACTGGTCATTCACCTCTGACCCCCGTCCCGTGACGTCGAATCCCATACCATACTCGAATCCCTTAACCGCGTTAATACCCAGCATGGCAGCACCGAGCGCGGCGTGGAGTTTACCAAAGACCGGTTCCCCCAAGCCTACCGGTGTACCTTTAATCACGCAGGTGATAATGCCCCCGATGGTATCGCCTTGGATTTGCACCTCCTTGATGAGGCCGATCATTCGTTCCGCGATATCGGGATCGGGGCAACGCACAATATTGTCCTCGATACGAGAGAGGTCATATATCCGGTAATCATTCTCGAGTGCGATCTCCCCAACCTGCGAAGTGTACGCCTTGATATCCACTGCAAGCTTATTCAGATAGAGCTTAGCGACAGCACCGGCCACGATACGGGCAATGGTCTCACGTGCAGAAGAACGTCCCCCACCCCGGTAGTCTCGTATCCCGTATTTCTGTTGGTAAGTATAGTCGGCATGTGAAGGTCGAAAGACCTCTTTCAGGTTATCATAATCGGACGACTGTTGGTTCTGGTTCTTTACAAGGAAACCGATGGGTGCACCGGTAGTCTTTCCTTCGAACACGCCGGAAAGAAATTCCACCTTATCGCCCTCCACACGGGGGGTAGTGACACGCGATTGTCCCGGGCGCCGCCGATCCAGTTCAGACTGAATAAAGTCGATGTCGAGCTCCAGTCCCGGAGGGCATCCATCGATAATTCCACCAATACCAGCGCCATGTGATTCACCAAACGACGTAAGCCTGTAAAGATTTCCAAATGTATTCATTGTAGTATATAATAGTAAGCACTGAACTTGAACGCCCAGTGCCATTACACGGATATAATGTTAGCAACTGCCACAACCACCTGAACCGCAGCCACAGCCAGCCCCTTCCATGTCGCTACCGCAACCGCCCGTTCCACAGCCACCATTTTCGCCGCTCGAACCGCAGCCACCGGAACCACAACCGCAGCCTCCGCCAGAGAAGAGCGCGGCGATCTCTTCAGCCGATGCTTCTCGAACGCCCACTACGCGGCCATCAAAATACATGCGTTCGCCCGCGAGAGGGTGATTGAAGTCCATTGTCACCACGTCGTCGCCGATACTTACCACCGAGCCCACCAAGCGATTGCCAGATGAATCCATCATAGGCACTGTGTTGCCCTCGAACAAGACCTCGTCGTCGATTTTGCCGTTGATCTCGAAAATATTCTTGGGAAGCTCCACCAGTTTAGTCTCATCGTAGTCACCATACGCCTCTTCCGGTGATAGTTGAAAAGAGAACACGTCCCCTTGTCCCAGTCCCTTAATCTGGTTCTCGAACGCTTCTAACATCATGTTAGCCCCGAAAATAAACTCCATAGGTCGTTCGGCGGTAGCCTGTTCCATCAATTCACGATCGCTGCCTTCTCCCACGTTTAAATCGTAAGCAAGGGAGACATATTTATTGTCTGAAATTTTCATTGCTCTTTATTTAGCTATAAATTTAAAATATCTCTTGACTGTAACAACAGGGGAGACATGGATGTTTACTCCCCCACTGCATTTTTTAAATTATTAAGTGCCTGTTCCAAGATCCGGCGTGAGGTACCCACGTTGAGCCGCATGAATCCTTCCCCCTCTCTTCCAAAGATGGTACCGTCATTGAGTGCCAGGCCGGCCTTATTCACGAACAGGCTCACGAGGTCTCGCTGCGATAGATTCAGTTGACGGCAGTCGAGCCATATTAAAAACGACGCTTCGGGGATCATGGCTTTGATGGAGGGGATATGCTCTCGAAGAAAGCGATCCACGAAACGGACATTCCCTTCCACGTATTCCAGCATCTGACGGAGCCAATTGTCGCACTCCTCGTAGGCCGCACGTGTAGCGGCAAACGCGAAAAGAGTGCCCTGTTGTAGTTCACGCGGTTCCAAGTAAGCCAGGTATCTTTCCCGTATCTCTTTGTTGGGAATAACAGCGAACGAACTCACGATCCCTGCTATATTGAACGTTTTACTGGGAGCCATGAGTGTAAGGTTTATCGCTTCGGCCTCGGACGACACCTTGGCAAAAGGGATATGGCGATGGCCCGCGAGGGCCATATCGGAGTGGATCTCGTCGGACACCACAAGAATATTGTTGTGGTAGCAGATATCGGCCAATTCCTTTAGTTCGTCGGCCGACCAAACTCGCCCTCCCGGATTGTGTGGGCTACACAGAATGAGCATCTTACACTTCTCATCCGAAGCGATGGCACGCAGGCCATCAAAATCCATCCGGTAGCGTCCGTTTTCCAAATGAAGGGGGTTATTTACCACCTCCCTACCAAGCGATCGGGTAACGATCCGGAAAGGATGGTAAACTGGAGGTTGAATAATAATCTTATCTCCCTTTTCCGTGAATTCGTCGATAGCAAAAGCAAATCCTTTTACTACCCCCGGAACAAAATTAATATGGTGTGAATCCACTTTCCATTGATGGTGTTTATCAAGCCAGTTTACGATGGATCGCGTATATTCCTCGGAAGGAAGTGTATACCCGAAAACGCCATGTTTTACACGCTCTTGTAGTGCTTCGATAATAGCGGGAGGTGATTTGAAATCCATATCGGCCACCCATAACGGGATGAGGTTATCACGTCCATAGAGTGCCTTCATCTTATCCCATTTCACGCAATCGGTGTTCGACCGATCAATTATTTCATCAAAATTATACTGCATACGTTACATTTTACCAAATTCAACCATTCACCCAATCACTTATCATCAATAAAAGACACTCTTTATTTCCTGGGCACTCCGCGTTCTCCGCCCTCCAAAATAGAGCGACTCAAACGCGAAACCTAACATGAATTGATGTGAAGTTACACGTGTAATCAGCTGGTTCTCGTGCGTTCTATAGTAATCATTCAAGTAGCCTAATCGCAAAGTAACCCGTTGTATGGGAACATCCATCGTGAAATAGTTACGCAATGCCTGTTGATTATGGAATGAAGCGAAATGAATGGTCCCCTTATTATTTCCGAGGGTAAAAATCTCGTAGTAGGAATGGCCATACTCGGGTGAAAAGAAAAGACCCGCGAAAGGTGAAGTCAACTGCCACCTGAAAGTGACACCCCGCCAATTGTACAGAGCCATGGCAGATAGGTTAAGATTAGTGGATGTTTTAAGCGATCCTGGGTTATTGGTGTTGCGTATATTGTAGATGCCTCCCAGAGAGGCTTGCCATCCCCCACCGCCAAGTAGGCGGAATCGACTTTTAGTAATCAACGGGTATAATCCATTAAACCGGTAATCAATATTACCATAATATTCAGAAGCAGACGAGGTAGGATTCTCGGTAATAGCCACCTCAATCTGAAACTGCTGTTGTAAGAGTAAGTTACCGCTGAAGTGTGATGTACCTTGAATACGATCGTGCATGAGTGAGTAAGTAGTGCCTTCGTATCTTAGGGGCGATAAATATGTATCATAAAGGAATGCCTTCCCAATACCAACCAAGGTCGATTGATTCACTGGCCTAACGGGGGCATGCGACGTGACATTCTGTGAGAATAGCACACAGGAGACAGTAAACCAAACGCTTACCAGAACCGCTGTTTTATTCATCGCGTATCTATATATTTGTTTAGTCAAACAGTTTCATTTGACCGGTAATCTCGTCCCGTAGATCCGCATCAGAAATCTCCGTGTCGCCAATTTCTTCGTCGATCTTAACCTCCATTGGCGACTGCTCTTCGGGCTCTGGCTCTGGGAATCGGGTGGGTTCTAGTTCCTCTACGGATTCCACCTCGTAATTGGATACGCGTTTCCCTTTTGCACGGTAGCTTTTTACTCCTATAAACTCTTCCACATCGATCTCGAGCGGGTCACGAAAATCATCATTCCCCCCAAAGATAGCTTTTACTCTCGGGAAAACTGCATCGGTCAGCAAAAACAAGCGGGAATCGGGATTTTCGCCCAGAAAACTCACTGGTTTATCAGAAGCTTCAAAGGTAAATCGTTTGAGGTATGCAAACCCTTGATCGGCATCGAAAAGTGCCGCGGACCACACTTTGTTGATATCGAACTTCTCGATCCGCAGAATGTTCGTGGGAAAATGGTTGCTCAGGTCGAAGCTGCACACATGAAACTCCCCACTTTTGGTGGTAACCAAGATCTTATCGTCGCCTTGGAACTCGCCCAAGTAATTACCCCCTCCTTCATAGTTCAACCTGAACACATCGGGATCAAACCACACTTTTCGGCCACCCAACGTGGATATTCCCTTCTGTTTAAGCTGTATCCGATGAACTTCGGCCTTGGTAAGGATATTACCTATGGCCTGTTTTCCTCTGATGTTGATTTCGCTGAAATCTTTCTCAAACTGCAAGATTCTGAGACGAGGCTTTGGTTTCAGGATCACCCGGATTGTCTCTGCCTCTCCGTTAGGATTCGCGCTAAAATAGACGATGCGAGACCCCGTTTTACCTTTGGTGAGATCGTATTCCTTTTCCCGGGTAACGCCGGTAACCGCGAACCGCTTGATATAGTGTGGCGCGGTCCTTCCGTCTCGATATACCACGTTGTATATGGTACGCTTATCGTTACGTTTAAATACATTGGCGTAAAGGATCCCTTTACCGACAAACATTTTATCACTTACCTTCACCACCTTATAAGTTCCATCCTTGAAAAAGACAATGATATCGTCAATGTTCGAACAGTTGCACACGAACTCATCCTTTTTCATGCCGGTACCGATGAACCCCTCTTCGCGGTTCACGTATAACTTCTCGTTAGCCACGGCTACCTTGCTCGCTTCGATATTTTCGAAACTCCGGATCTCTGTACGCCGCGGGTAGTTTTTGCCATATTTCTCTTTGAGCATCAGGTACCAGGCAATAGTATAATCGATCAGGTGTTCTAGTTGATGTTCGATCTCCTCGATCTGCTGCTTCAATTTAGCGATCAGCTCATTGGCTTTATCGGCATTGAACCGTAGGATACGAGCCATCTTGATTTCCATTAGCTTGAGGATATCCTCGCGGTGGATCTCTCGGATAAAGTTTTTCTTGTACGGTTCCAGACGCTTATCGATATGGATTACCGCCGTGTCCATATTCTTAGCATCCTCGAACCCCTTGTCCTTGTAGATGCGCTCCTCTATGAATATTTTCTCGAGCGAGGCAAACAGGAGAGCCTCCTCTTTCTCGTGCTTATCGATCTCCAGTTCTCGCCGGAGAAGCTCTTTGGTGCGATCCACCGATGCCTTGAGTACATGGCTCACGGTAAGAAAGTGAGGTTTATCGTCATCAATAACGCAACAGTTGGGCGAGATATTGATCTCGCAGTCGGTAAACGCGTAGAGCGCGTCAATGGTCTTATCGGACGATATACCGGAAGCGAGTTGCACTTGTATCTCCACGTTCTGTGCCGTGATATCATCCACCCTCCGGATTTTTATCTTGCCCCGCTCGTTGGCTTTAAGGATGGAATCAACCACGCTCGCGGTAGTCCTTCCAAAGGGTATATCCCGGATGACGAGTGTCCGGTTGTCTAGTTTCTCGATGGAGGCCCTCACTTTCACCGTGCCCCCACGTTCACCGTCGTTGTATCGTTCTACATCAATATAGCCTCCCGTCTGGAAGTCGGGATAGATATTGAATTCTTTCTCTTGCAGGTAAGCAACGGCCGCGTCGCAAATATCGTTGAAGTTATGTGGCAGTATCCGGGAGGAGAGCCCCACCGCGATCCCTTCGGCACCTTGTGCCAAGAGCAATGGAAATTTGGCGGGGAGTGTGATCGGCTCTTTATTACGTCCGTCGTACGAAGGTTTCCATTCAGTCGTTTTCGGGTTAAACAGTACCTCTAGGGCAAACGGGGTGAGCCGTGCTTCGATGTACCTCGGTGCCGCCGCACCGTCGCCGGTGAGAATATTTCCCCAGTTCCCCTGGGTATCGACCAACAGGTCCTTTTGTCCAATCTGCACCAACGCGTCGCCAATGGAGGCGTCGCCGTGCGGGTGAAACTGCATGGTGTTCCCTATGATATTGGCTACCTTATTATATCGGCCGTCATCCATTCGCTTCATAGCGTGGAGAATTCGCCGCTGCACCGGCTTCAACCCGTCGGATATATGAGGGACCGCTCGCTCCAGGATCACGTATGACGCGTAATCCAGAAACCAGTTCTGGTACATTTTAGAAAGGTTGAGCGTGGTGTCGTCGCCCAACTTCACGGGTACCTTGGATCCGGAGAAGGAGGTGGTGTTCAGCTCCTCTTTGTCAATGATATCGTCGCTATTTGTTGTTGAAGGCATATGTCAATATTATAAACGAAATACACCGCCCATCCCATGGTTACGTGCGGTGTGTCTCGCCTCTCTGTGGCGTTGTTGTTTACCTGAAAAATCGCTCAAAGATAGAAAAAATGGGGATAATTTCAAAACGTTACGGATTTATACTTATTTTTGCAGCAATAAATAAGTACAAATAGAACTACAAACCAATAAAACAGAGAACTATGAAAAGAATGAGCTCAATGCAAACAATAAGAATTTCGTTCATTGTGCTACTCGCGGCACTATGGATCTCTTGCGGGAGCGTTCCCTTTACCGGGAGGAGGCAGTTACAGTTGGTTTCAAACGACGAAGTGATTGCCCTTAGCTTACAGCAATATCAAGAATTCATGCGTACCGCACCCGTGGAAAGAGGGACTGCGGACGCGCAGATGGTAAACCGGATTGGTGCCCGCATTGCCAGTGCTGTAGAAACCTTCTACCGCAACAATGGATATGAGTCGGAGTTAGCCAACTACACTTGGGAATTCAACTTGGTGGTGGACAAGAGCGTGAACGCGTTTGCCATGCCAGGAGGGAAGATCGTGATTTACACGGGACTGCTTCCGGTAACTCAAACCGAAGACGCGCTGGCGGTAGTGATCGGCCACGAGATTGCTCACGTGATCGCGCGGCACAGCAATGAACGGATCAGCCAGCAGGTAGCCTTGCAGTACGGGGGTGCCATCGCGGGAGGGCTACTGGGCAACTCGCAAGCGATGCAACAACTAGGAAGCACGGTATTTGGGCTGGGAGCACAGTATGGAGTGATGTTACCGTATGCCCGAAAGCAGGAATACGAGGCGGATGAGATTGGACTCATCGTCATGGCCATGGCGGGATATGACCCAAGGACAGCTGTCCCGTTCTGGACCAGGATGGCCGAGGGGGGTGGCGCACGTGCACCGGAGTTCATGAGCACGCACCCTACCGACAGCAAACGCATCGCCAATATAGAGCGGATCATGCCCCAGGTGATGCAGTACTACAAAGGAGCAGGAGTAGAAAATAAGACCAACGACCCGATAAAAACCAAAGCACCCGTACCGGTAGATAGGGGAACCGCGAAGACATCGGAAGAGTGGACTTTCTAAGTATCAAAAAAGGCTCCTTAAAGGAGCCATTTTTTTATTCTGTTAAGAGAAGCGAATTACCTTAATCGATCCAATGAGCGTACGAGCACCTCATCGGCTCCAATTTTACGGATAGCGAGAACCATAAGAATAATCGCTATAACCGGCATGATAATACCTACACCCACTTTTTGAAAATGGAGGCTTTCCATAGGGTATAACTTAAAGAGGATAAATCCAAAATAGAGGTAAAATCCGATCATCAACACGATGTTGAATATGGATAACCGAATCTGCAACATTCTACTCCGGTAGAGGAAGACGGTAACAAGTGCCAAGATGGAACTAATGGCTCCTACCGCGAATACCCCCCACGTGGAGTCGTTAAGTTCCCCGTTAAGATAGATTCCCATGGCTTCGAACACTACACGGTCACCGTTATAAACAAACGTTGCAAGCGGTGTGACCACGGCTACAAGCATGGCCGCGGAAGCCAATAGTAAGAAAACGGATTGAATACGTTGCAACATATTAGAACATCTCTTTCTCCTTAGCAGGATTGCGATAATAAATTCCCTCCTCTTTCCACTCTTCGATAGCAAGTAGAGATGGTTTAGGCAACTTTTCGTAGAAGCGGGAGATCTCGATCTGTTCATGATTCTCGAACACCTCCTCGAGGTTATCGCTATAGGAGGCAAACTCTTGCAACTTACTATCAAGATCTTGTTTCATCTCTACCGAGAGCTGGTTGGCTCTCTTGCTAATAATCATCACCATTTCATATACATTTCCCACCGGTTTCGCTAAGCTCATCACATCGCGTGTCTCCGTATTGGTGCTTGCAGCAATTTTCCTGTAATCCATTTTAATATGTAAAGTTTTTTATTTTCTATTGATTTGTTATGTTACCGTACTACCGCGTGGTGGCCGGAAGTCCCTTTCCTGTCACGTGGTAGGTAGCACGTCAATTTTACCTTGTGCCTCTTTATAATATGCTTCGGCTTCGTTATGATAAGTGCCGTCGGGAAACGAGTTCGTGTAATTGAAGTACTCGTCTACCACCATACGATAACGCTCGGGTTGTGTTTGCAGCGTGCTGCGCTGCGCGAATTCATACCGGGCACGAAGGATGATGATCTGGTACTCCTCCATATACTTCGAGTAAGGATAGCTTTTCATCGCTTCCCGTGCCGTGATCACGGCTGACTCGTAATTATTCCCCATGTAATTCCCCAGATCAAGGTAAAGTTGAGCTGCCTGCAATTCTTTCAGGGCCAACTTTTCCTGCAACTCAAACAGATAACTTTTTGCCTGCTCGGCACGCTCTGTTTGCGGGTACCGTTCAATATATTTCTGGAACTCTGCAATGGCCGTGTAGGTCTTTGTTTGATCAAGGCGCGAATCGGGTGAATCCAAGTACATACCATAGGCAGAGTAAAAAAGTGCAGCCTCTGTGTACTCACCACGAGGATAGGTATTGTAATAGGTCGTGAATGTTTGAGTCGCCGAGAAGTAATCCTTGGAATTATAGTGGCTCTGGGCCAAAAGATACAACGATTCTTCCGCTGAAACAGTCCCTTTCATGAAAGGCACCAGTTCCTCTAACAACGTGATGGACCGACTGTATTTGCCCTCATCAAAATATTTTTTTGCATAACTATATTTCAGGTCCCTGTCGGTACTCTTCAATATTTTATTGTACTCGTTACACGAACTCAACGTCAATGTGAGCAACAAAAAGCAGATCAGTTTTATTCTCATTATCGTACAAGTCGGTTTTAACATGCAAATTTACGGAATCTTTCTCACTTATAAACAAGGAAACCTGTTTTTATTCAATTTTAGTATTTCACGTTTATGAATTCCAAGATGCTTTCCACGTACTTTCGGTCGTTAGAAAGCTTCGGCACTTTGTTCTGCCCCCCTATTTTTTCCCTCTGTTTCATCCAGCTATAAAACGCTCCTCGCTCCATTACTCGCACCACGGGTAACCCTAGTGAAAGATTGTAGGATCGCTTGGCTTCGTAATCGGAATTCAGCTTCTTGAGGCTCTCGTCGAGAAACTGCACAAACAGGTCTCGATCTACCGGTGGGGTTTCAAATTCAATCAACCACTCGTGCGCACCGTTATGGTGTTCATCAAAATAGATCGGTGCAGCAGTGTACTCGGTGACTTTGGCACCCGTACGACGGCATGCCTCGTTGATCGCCTGATCGGCGTTATCGATGATCAGCTCTTCACCAAACGCGTTAATAAACTGCTTGGTACGCCCGGTAAGCTTAAACAGGTAGGGATGGGTAGAGGTAAACTGGATGGTATCACCAAGCTTGTAGCGCCAGAGCCCCCCGCTGGTGCTAATGATGACAGCATATTGCTTGCCAATCTCTACCCCTTCTAACGGCACTGCTTCGGGGGCATCGCTATCCCACTGATCCATCGGAACAAACTCGTAATAAACCTCATTATCAAGCAGAAGCAACATATCTTTACTCTCTGGAGAGTATTGTACTCCAAAAAAACCTTCCGAGGCATTATATGTCTCCCAATAATTCATCCTATCGGAAGGAATGATCTTTTCGTACTGCTCTTGAAACGGGAGAAAGCTTACTCCTCCATGAAAGAACACTTCAATTTGTGGCCACAACTCGGGGATAGACTTGCCGGTATCCTCCACGATCTTTTTCAGAAGCACCAGCATCCACGAGGGAACCCCCACGAAGGCACGGATATCTGCCTTGATCGCGTAATCGGCGAGTTTTTGTAATTTCTCTTCCCAGTCGGGCAGCAGTGCTATACTCTCTGGCGTCCTCCTGCGCTTTACCGGCTTGGGAAGATTTTTCATCAGGATCGCCGAAATATCGCCGGTATAAACCCCGTCACCGATACGATTCTCCTGCTGACTCCCACCCATCACCAGCGTTTTACCTAGTATGAAAGCGGTGTCGGGGTAATGAATAGCGTACAGTCCCAGCATATGGTATCCGGCACGATAATTTACATTGAAAAGCGACTCTCGCGTAACCGGGATGTACTTGCTTTTGTCCTCCGTGGTTCCCGACGACATGGCAAACCACTTCACAGGCGAATCCCAAAGAACGTTTTCCTGCTTCTCATTGATGATTTTATCTAAGTAGGGCTTCAGATCCTCGTAAGCCATCAGCGGCACCTTCGCTCGGAAGTCGGCATCATTCTTCACATCCTTAAAGCGATATTTTGTTCCGTAGAGAGATTCCTTACCGTGATCTATTAAATAGCGCAGCGTGTTTTGCTGTGTTCCCAGCGGATCTTCAAGGAATTTTTCAACCGGTTTGTAGTAAGTTAGAAGTATGGAACGTGCAATTTTTCGAATCATCCTTTCGTGTTAATTGATGCGCGAAGGTAGGCACGAGTTTCTAAAAACAGAAAAATAAAATCACAATTTTAGATAAAATAAGCATCAACCTATGCGGCTCACCTTGATTAGTCTCTCTTCGTCTATGATTTTAATTTTTCGGCCATCGATAGAGATGATGCGCTCATTTACGAAATTCGACAGGGTTCGAATAGCATTTGAAGTGGTCATATTAGAAAAGTTAGCCAAGTCCTCACGCGCTAAGTAAATATTTATGGTTGCGCCATCTTCTTCTAATCCATAGCTTTCTTTAAGAAAAAGAAGAGATTCAGCTAAGCGGCCACGCACATGCTTTTGAGTGAGGCTCACCACCCTTTGGTCGGCAACACCTAAATCGACCGATAACATTTGGATGAAGAAGAGAGCGAGATTGCCATTGTCGCGTAGAAATTGCTCGATCAATTCCATGGGAATCATGCAAACGGTACATGACTCAAAAGCGGAGGCAGCAGTAACATACTGTTCGCGAGCAAAAAAAGCACGATAACCAAAGTATTGCACGGGACGAACGATACGTATAATCTGGCTACGCCCTCCCACCCCACTCTTGTAGATCTTAACCTTGCCCTTGAAAAGACACATCAGATCTTTAGGCCACTCATCTTCCAGGTAAATCAACTCATTTTTTTTGAAATGTAAAATACGAGCATTGAGGCGCAATTTCTCACGCTCAGCGTCCGACAACATCCTCCACACCTCTGGCAATGAAGCTGACAAGTCAATTGAATCTCTTTTCCTCCTAGGCATAAGTGTTATAGAACTATGTTCTAAAACACAAATATAATGCTTTTTACTTTTTTAACCGTCAAAACGAAAAAAAACTTTGTTAAATAGGATAAGGCATCGCGCAGCAATTTTCACCTCGTTCATGGGCATTTCATAATAAAATCATGTACATTTGCAGTACACATCCTCACCCAATCAATACATTACCGGGTAATGATCAACTTTTGTTAATGGGAAAACGAGTTATATATATATTCATCACGTTCATTGTTTCGTTTAGTAGTTCCACCATTGGATCTACCCTCCCAGTCGACACGATACTGTTTCGGGCAATGAACGCCTCTGAAAAATACAATGAGCTGGTGGAGAGTTATACTGCCGAAGTGTATACACGTACTTACGTGGAGACAGTAGAGAAGAATTTTTTTTACAAGTACACCCATCTGATCCCGCAATTCGTGCTACACGATCCAAAGAACGACGAGGCCCTGATCGAGACCATTAGTGACTTTCGTTTCGATTACCCCAATAACCATGTACATGATATCCGACACGTTACGGGAACACTAACCAGTCAGAAAGAGGTGGAGATGATTCCCTTTAAGCTGCTCAACATCAACATTTACGGAGAGACCACCAACGATGAGAGTTTTTTCATGCCGATCCGCCTCAGCACGGCAAAATATTATCGCTACTCGCTTTACGAAACCTTCGAGGAGAATGAAAAAACATACTACCACATCCACTTCACCCCCATCTACGAAAACACCAAATTACTGAAAGGGGCGTTTATCGTGGAACGAGGTACCTGGCGTGTAATCTTCTTCCGCGGCGAGGGTGTAGACATTTTCTCGGATTTCTCTTTCGAGATCACGATGGGCGACACATGGATCACTAACTACCTACCGGTTGAATTCACCATTTACCAGACAGCGTCATATCTTGGGAACGTACTTGCCAGCAGGCACCTAGCAAGGATAGACTACAAAGAGATTCAACTTCGGCAGTTTACGGAACCGGAGCGTTCACTCAACATCAGCGACTTCTATAAAATCAGGCTCGACTCGGTACCGGTACGGAGCGATTCTGTTTTCTGGCAAGAGAAGAGGCCCATTCCCCTGCAAGCAAGGGAAATGGAAGTGATCGCGCGGCACAAGCAACAGCAAGCAGAGAAGGAAAGAAAAATAAGGAGCCAAGATTCGATTTCTAATAACAAGATCGCGCAACAGTTGGCTCAACGTATGGTCATGAACTCCAACTACAAGTACCGCTCCACTCGTATAGGATACTCCGGACTATTGAACCCGTTAATGCTTGGGTATAGCACAAGGGATGGGCTTACCTACCGGCAGAAGCTCTCGTTTAATATCGATATGAGCCACGACCGAACAATAAAGATGAACGCCTTCGCGGGATACATGTTCAAATACAAAGAGTTTTTTACCGATTTTACCACCACCTTCAATTACGATCCGTTTCACTTGGGGAGTGCCACTCTCTCTATCGGCAACGGCAATCCTACCTATAGTTCCCTATTCGTGGAACAGATTCAGGACAGCCTCAAAAACCGGGGACTCACCTTTGAAGATATCTCCCTAAACTATTACAAGGATTATTACCTGAAGCTCTTTAATACGCTCGAAGTAGCCAATGGGTTTCTCCTGCAAACAGGTATTGATTACCATATTCGTAGGAGCAGAAGCAATACAACCAAGTTGCGAGCTGCTTCCCTGGAGAGTGAACCGATCGAGAATCTGTTCGGCACACGCCGCTCCTTTGCACCTTTCGTGCGGATCAGCTGGACACCCAGGCAATACTACCGATATGAAGGACGACAAAAAATCTATGTCCGGTCGGACTTCCCCACGTTTAAGCTGGAACTTTCCCGCAGCTTTTTAAATATATTGGGCAGCACCTCAGAATACAACAGGCTCGAGCTGGATATAAGCCAGAACATCCCGATTGGGTTGATGCACTCGTTACAGTACCACGTGGGAGCCGGTATGTTCATCAACCAGAAGACAGAGTATTTTGCTGACTTCGTCTATTTCTCCAAAAGTAATTTCCCTGAGAATTGGAAGGATGGGCTCGGGGGCACCTTTAACATATTGGACAGGGATCTCTACAACGCGTCGGACTCCTATATACAAGCCCATGCCATGTTCGAGACCCCCTTCTTGATATTAAAAAATATCCCTTTCGTGTCAGACTTTGCCGATAAAGAGCGAATTTACGTGAGTTCGCTCTACACACCACAGATTATCTCCTACACTGAGCTGGGTTACGGTATTGGAAACCGGTTTTTCAACGCGGGCCTTTTCGCATCGTTTCATAAAACCTCTTTCCGGCAATTAGGCGTACGTGCCGCCTTCGAATTTTAATAAGTGTCAACGGCAAATCAAGTATAATACGGCTTAAGACTCATGTCCACCAACCAACTAAAACACAAACACATACAACTCTGTAAATATTTTACGCGCACCCGTTAGATGCAATGGGCGTGACCTAACAGAATGTTTGACGTTAAATACGCGTGTATTTGGCTGAAATGGACGGGTTGTGTATCTTTGTAAGCAAAATATAAAAAATGATCTGCTTCCCTAACGCGAAAATCAATATAGGGCTCCACATCGTTTCCCGAAGGAGGGATGGGTATCATGATCTGGAAACCCTATTCTACCCCATCGGGTTGAAAGATGCCCTGGAGATCATTCCAACCAAAGAGAGAGCGATATCACCCCAAACCAATCCGGCAGAGCTTGCCGGTACATCAACAACTACTACTGCAACAGAAGGGTATCGATTTTTTCAGACCGGTATCCCGATAGCGGGTACGGTGGAAGACAACTTGGTGATAAAGGCTTTGCAGTTAATGGCTTCTCATCGCACCCTTCCGCCCATCGACATCCACTTGCTCAAAAAAATCCCATCCGGCGCGGGGTTGGGTGGTGGGTCATCAAACGCGGCATTCATGCTACAATTGCTGAACAACAATTTCAGCCTCGGTTTTTCGAACGATGAACTGGTCGGAATGGCAGCCACCTTAGGTGCCGATTGCGCGTTCTTTATCCGTAATCAGCCCGCGTTAGCCAGTGGTATAGGAGATGTGCTGGAGCCCTTTGATCTCGATTTATCGGGATATTTTCTTTTACTGGTAAAGCCGGATATCTCCATCGCAACCAAAGAGGCCTACTCCCTCGTCGCCCCTAAAATACCCGAACTATCGTTGCGTGAAATTGTTAAGAAACCGGTACAGGAGTGGAGAGAATGGTTGAAAAATGATTTCGAACCGGCGATATTCAAAAAATATCCCGAAATTTACCGGATCAAAAAACAATTATACGACTTGGGAGCACTCTACGCCTCCATGAGCGGCTCCGGTTCATCCGTGTACGCACTCTTCCAGGAGGAACCGGAGTGGCAAAACTCGTTCCGCGAACATTTCGTGTGGAACAATAAATAAGAAAAAACATTATATTAATTGATATAAACGACCTATGCAACAACACTTTTTGGTGAACGCTTTTACAGTCGCGTTCAGAAATAACCCAATGTTAAGAAAAGGCCTGCTGTTCCTGAACATCGTGGCGTGCATGCTGTTGGCTGTTCCTACTCAGGCACAAGTACAGAAGCAAGAGCAGACACGGGAACAGAAGCAAGAGCAAGAGCAAGAACATGGACAGGAACAGGAGCAGAAGCAAGAGCAGGAACAGACGCGGGAACAGGCACAGTTACGGGAGTCGATTATGCCGGAAAAAATCAGTTCGTTCGGCCCTATTCCCGTGCAAAAACCGGTATTGCTGGATAGCGTGAATATCGATAACACCCCTTTCTCGGAAGAGATGCTCCTCTCATTCTCGGTGGCTTTTCCCGAGCAGGAGCGTTTCAATACCGTGTTGACGCCCGATACGGCGGGCTATTTTTTTCTACCCAAGCCGGAAGAAGGAAAGGCTTTTCAGCTGCTCTCGCTCTACGTGACGGGCGATCGGTACGGCAAGGGAAAGCTCACCGTTACATCGCCCAACCCGCTGGAACTATGGATCGATGGCGTGAAAAGAGCCACCAAAACACAACAGAACGACAGCCTTCACCAGTCCGGTTCGGTGGATGCCAACCTGAACGGGTTTACCAACAACGCCCGGCTCGTTATCAAGATGCTCACCTCGGCGGAAGATAAAACAGAGCCGGCACTGAAGATAGAAGTTAAGCCCGATGAGGCAGACTCGCTGCTTTCCTATACCTTCAACGATTCTGAAAAGAGGCGAATTAATATCAAGGATATCTTGGAGGGGAAGCGAGTCACCAACTCGTCGATCTCACCCAGCGGCCGCTTCTTGCTGCTTAGCTTCCGGGAAACATTGCCCGGTGGAAGCAATCGCAATCACATCGAGATATACGATACACGGCAAAAGCGGATCATCTTGTCGGAACCCTCCAGCCGCTCCCAACTGCGCTGGATGCCCAAACGAGACCTGCTCATGTTCACGGCAGACGATAACGAAGGGCGAACCCTTTACACGCTGGACCCGTTGACGATGGAGACGGTAGTGCTGGCAGAAGGATTGCCCAAGGAGAACTTTCATATGGCACCCGACGAGCAGTCGCTCTTCTTTTCATCGAAAGAGACCCTCGTCATCAGTAACCCGGGGGGATTGAAGCGACTTATCGGGATCGACGACCGCCAGTCTCATTACCGCGACCGTTACTTCCTGTATCGCTATTTCTTCGACACGGGGCTCACGCAGCAGCTCACCTTCGGGAGGCAGACCGCGTCGTTGAACGACGTGACGGACGACGTGCGCTACCTGCTCTTTTCCACTTCGGAGGAGGATCTTACCGAACGTCCTTTCCGAAAAAGCTCGCTCTACATGTTGAACCTCGAGACGATGGCGGTCGACACGATCTGGAAGGATCAAATATACACCTACTCGGCACAATTCTCGCCCGACGCGAAGAAGCTGCTGGTACACGGGGCACCCGAAGCGTTCAACGGCATTGGACTGAACATCGAACCGGGACAGATCGCCAATAGCTACGACACCCAGTCGTTTATTTTCGACTTAGAGACCAAACAGGTCGACCCCGTCACCCGGGATTTCGACCCCACGATCAACGCGCAAGAGTGGAACCCAAGGGATAACTATATCTATTACCGGGTAGAAGAGGGCGACCGTTCGAATATGTATCGCTACTCGCCCCGGAACCGAAAATTTGAACGGCTGCCGCTGAGGGAAGATGTGATCCGCTCGTTCAACATCGCCGATAATGCCGATTGGGCGACCTACACGGGGGTGAGCACCTCTAATTCAAACCGAAGCTATCTCCTGAACCTCCGCAATATGGAATCGACCTTGATTGCTGATCCTTACGGGGAGCGACTCGATAAATTGAACCTTGGAGAGGTCAAGGACTGGAACTTTACCAGTTCGAGCGGCGACCGGATCGAGGGGCGCTACTACCTACCGCCCGACTTCGACCCGGAAAAAAAATACCCGTTGATCGTCTACTACTACGGGGGAACAAGCCCCACCTCCCGCACGTTCGAAAGTACCTACCCCTTGCACGTGTACGCCGCGCAAGACTACGTGGTGTACACCCTACAGCCGAGCGGAACCACGGGATACGGTCAAGAGTTCTCGGCACGCCACGTGAACGCGTGGGGTGAACAAACCGCGGACGAAATCATTGAAGGGGTACGTGCTTTCGTGGCCACCCACCCCTTCGTGGATGGCAGCAAGATTGGCAACATCGGGGCGTCGTACGGGGGATTCATGACACAATACCTCATCACTCAAACGGACCTCTTTTCGGCATCGGTGTCGCACGCGGGCATCAGCAACATCACCAGCTACTGGGGCGAAGGGTACTGGGGTTACTCCTACAGTGCCGGTGCCAGCGCGGGAAGCTACCCTTGGAATAACCCGGAGCTCTACGTGAAACAGAGCCCTCTCTTTCATGCCGACAAGATCGATACGCCGCTCTTGCTTCTTCATGGAACGGCCGACACGAACGTTCCCATCGGCGAGAGTATACAGATGTACACCGCGCTGAAGCTGTTAGGCAAAGAGGTGGAGTTTATTCAAGTGGAGGGAGAGAATCACGCGATCTACGACTACGATAAACGGGTGGCGTGGAACAACGCGATCTACGCGTGGTTCGCTAAATGGCTCAAGGAAGATCCGCGCTGGTGGGACTCGATGTACCCCGATAAATAAAAAACCCGTTCACTTTTGATATAAAAAAACATATGGATATAAATAGATTATGCAGTGAAGTGAAAGCGTTAGCCCGCTCCGTGGGGGAATACCTCGTGGCAGAGCAGGCAGAATTGAAACGAAAGGACGTGGAGATGAAGGGAACACGTGATTACGTGACCTATGTTGATAAAACCGCGGAGGAGATGCTGGTGAAAGGGTTACAAGCGTTGCTACCCGATTCCGGTTTCTTGACCGAGGAAGGTACCGTGGAGTACGTGGAGAAAGCCTATACCTGGATCATCGACCCGCTGGATGGCACCAGCAATTACGTGCACGGCGACACCACGTACTCGGTGAGCATTGCCCTTACACGAGGCAGTGAAACCATATTGGGTGTGGTTCACGACCCGGTAGTCAACCAAATGTACTGGGCAACCGAAGGCGGTAAAGCCTATATGAACAACGAACAGCTATCGGTCAGTAGCCACACTTCTATCGAGAACGGTTATATAGGCTTTGGCATTCCATACAGCCTGAACGAGCAGGGGGAGCAAATTCTCCAACGGGCATTAAAGCAGTTCCAGAAAGCCAGCTTCCGAATCAAGGGGTCGGCCGCGCTGGACCTTTGCTACGTGGCTGCCGGCGTGACCGACGCGTTCTTTCACTCGGGCCTTTCGCCCTGGGATGTAGCAGCCGGGTCCTTTATCCTGATACAAGCCGGAGGCACCTGTACCGATTTTTCAGGAGGGGACCGCTTTGTCTTCGCTCGAGAGATGGTGGCTTCTAACGGCAAGATACACGAGGAGATAATGAAAGAAATCATCGTTGGATGAAATGCTCCCCTGTACTGAAAAGTATGATAGATAATTAAGCACTTACTAAGCGAAAAAAATGTATCTTCGCGGTATATATAACTTATAACCTAACGCAGGAGGAAACAGTGATGACTACCGACTTGAAACAGATAGGAGAACGGATCAAAGGATTGCGTGACGCGCTCGACCTCACGCCCACGGAGATGGCGCAGAAACTGGAAGTGGACCTGGCAGATTACTTGGATTTTGAGAGCGGGGAACAGGATATCTCGGTATCGTTCCTGCAGCGCATCGAGCGGGAATTTCAAGTGGATATCTCCACGTTGATGTTTGGTACCGAACCGCGCATGAATTCCTATTTTATCACGCGTAAAAATCAAGGAGTGAGCGTGGAAAGGGTATCGGCTTACAAGTACCAGTCCCTCACTTCCGGGTTTACCAATAACGTGGCCGAGATATTCGTGGTAACGGTAGAACCCAAGCCGATGGATACCGATTTCTACAAGAACATTCACGCGGGGCAGGAGTTCAACATGATCTTGGAAGGGAGCATGCTAATGAACATAAACGGGAAAAACCTTGTACTGGGCAAGGGCGATAGCATCTACTTCGACTCGTCGCTGCCCCACGGCATGAAAGCGATGAACGACAAGCCGGTGAAATTTCTTGCCGTGATCTTATACCCATGATAGATACTCGTAATAGCATATACTAGGTTATCAAATGATAGAAAAATTTGTAAAGAAAGCATCGTTCGCGTCCCATCGCGACTTCGTGGAAAATTACCGAGTAGAGGTTCCGGAGAACTTCAATTTCGCGTACGACGTGGTGGACGAGTGGGCAAAAACGAACCCCAATAAGCGTGCACTCTGTTGGACCAATGATAAAGGGACACATAAAGACCTCACGTTTGGGGAGTTAAAAAAAGCCTCCGATCAAACGGCTTCCTTCTTTCTCTCGATCGGTATCGGGAAGGGAGATATGGTAATGCTTATCTTGAAACGAAACATCGAGTTCTGGCATACCATTATCGCCCTGCATAAAATTGGTGCGGTAGCCATACCAGCCACCCACCTGCTGACCGACAAAGATATTATCTACCGCAACAACGCGGCAGGCGTAAAAGCGATTGTGGCCGCGGGCGACGAACAGCTGATAGAGCATGTGGATCAAGCGATGGCGCAATCCCCCACGGTGGAGCACCGTATCGCGACGGGCAACGAAATCCCCGAAGGATGGATCGATTTCCACCGGGGCGTGGAAACGGCTCCCCCCTTCACTCGGCCGGGACGAGTGAATAGCAACGAGGATATCTCGATCCTCTACTTCACGTCGGGTACCACGGCGCAACCCAAGATGGTGATTCACGATTTCACCTATCCGCTGGGGCACATTACCACGGCCAAGTATTGGCATAACCTGCACGAAGGCAGCATCCACCTCACGCTCGCGGATACCGGGTGGGCCAAAGCGGTATGGGGTAAACTGTATGGACAATGGATTGCCGGTGCTTGCGTGTTCGTGTACGATTTTGAAGGGCGTTTTATACCGGAAAACGTGCTGCAGGTGATCGCCGATTACAAGGTGACCTCCTTCTGTGCCCCACCCACCATTTTCCGTTTCTTGATACGGGAAGACCTGAGCAAGTACGACCTGTCGTCACTGGAGTATTGTACCACCGCCGGAGAGGCGCTTAACCCCTCCGTGTACAACGCGTTTCTTGAAAAAACGGGTATCAAGATGATGGAGGCATTTGGGCAGACCGAGACAGCACCCACCATCATCACCTTCCCTTGGATGGAGCCCAAGCCAGGAGCAATGGGCGTACCTAACCCGCTCTACAAGATGGATCTGCTCACGCACGACGGCCGCTCGGCAGAAGATGGGGAGCAGGGAGAGATCGTGTTTTACACCGATGGCGAAATGCCCCTCGGCCTTTTTAAAGGGTATTACCGGGACGAGGCACTCACCCGAGAGGTGTACGACAACCATATTTACCGCACGGGCGATATGGCATGGCGTGACGAGGATGGATACTACTGGTTCGTGGGACGGACAGACGACGTGATCAAGAGTTCCGGTTACCGCATCGGGCCGTTCGAAGTGGAAAGTGCCGTGATGACCCACCCCGCTGTCGTGGAGTGTGCCATTACCGGTGTACCGGACGATATCCGGGGCCAGATAATCAAGGCCACCATTGTCCTCGCGAAAGAGTATAAAGCACGGGCGGGCGACGCGTTGGCGAAGGAGATACAGGAGCACGTGAAAAGCGTGACGGCACCCTACAAGTACCCTCGCGTAATCGAATTTGTGGAAGAGCTGCCCAAAACGATCAGTGGGAAGATTCGACGGGTAGAAATTCGTGAGAAGAGTTCCCGCCAAGAATAAAATTCTGCATACATCGCTAGATGTTAATGCATTAAACAATCACCACCCCGTGGTCCGCGTGTCGAACAGAACAAAAGCAAGGAGAATCCTGTTTTAATGCAATTAAAGTGGAGCTAACGGGTGCCCCATATAACATTTATAGGCCTCATTTTTAGCTATAATTGATGCATGCGAAGCTTGATTAAGAAAGAATTGAAACAGAATTGAAATAATAGACAAAGCATAAATAATGAAAAAAGCATACGTGTTTCCCGGTCAGGGAGCCCAATTCGTGGGCATGGGTAAAGAGTTGTACGAGACCTCTCCATTGGCAAAAGAGCTGTTCGAAAAAGCGAACGAAGTGCTTGGTTTCCGTATTACCGATTTGATGTTCAATGGAACCGATGAAGAGTTGAAACAGACCAAGGTGACCCAACCGGCCATCTTCCTGCACTCGGTGATTTTAGCGAAGACCTTGGGTGAGGAGTTCCAACCCGATATGACGGCCGGCCACTCGTTGGGCGAATTTTCCGCGTTGGTGGCTGCCGGAGCCTTATCGTTCGAAGACGGCCTGCGACTGGTGCATGCCCGTGCTTTGGCGATGCAAAAAGCGTGCGAAGCAAACCCATCGACCATGGCCGCGATCTTAGGTCTTCCCGACGAGAAGGTAGAGGAGATCTGCGCGTCGATCGACGACGTGGTGGTAGCTGCCAATTACAACTGCCCGGGGCAGATCGTTATCTCCGGATCCAACAGCGGGATCGAGAAGGCGTGCGAGTTAATGAAAGAGGCAGGTGCCAAGCGGGCCCTCCCCTTGAAGGTGGGCGGTGCTTTTCACTCTCCCCTGATGGAGCCGGCGCGACTGGAGCTGATGGAGGCGATCGAGACCACCGAGATACATGCTCCCGTGTGCCCCGTGTACCAGAACGTGTCGACCGTGGGAGAGACGGACCCCGCGACCATCAAGGAGAACCTGATCGCTCAGCTCACTTCGCCCGTGAAATGGACACAATCGGTGCAACAGATGATTGCTGACGGGGCTACCGAGTTCGTGGAGCTGGGGCCCGGAAGCGTGTTACAGGGGTTGATCACCAAGATCGACCGTAGCGTTTCGGTTTCAGGGAAAAATTGACAAGCCGAAACTTTTGTCCCCCGTGCAAAGCCGCGCAAGGGCTGTTGTGACAAGGGAACTATTGTAACAAGGGGCAAAATGCACCGAATGTACAAATTTTAGAATCAACTAATCAGATAAATCAACATGAATATGAAACGACTAACACTATTGGCGGTATTTGCAACCATCTTGTTCGCGGTACACGCGCAAGAGGAGTTTTTTGAAGCACCCGATCTGAAAATGATCGAGCGCAACGTGAAACAACCGGGCTCCTCCTACCATTATCCCCGCTTGATGGAAAAGTATCAAGCCGCGGATAAGGAGCTCACCTTAGAGGAGAGCCGCCACCTCTATTTCGGGTATGTTTACCAACCGGGATACGTCCCTACTGATACCTCTTCTTATAACAGCCTGTTGGCAGAGGTTATCGCTAAACAATCGTTCAATCAAAGCGATTACAACCGTATTTTGGAATATGCCGACGCCTTGTTGCAAGAGGATCCGTTCAACCTGCGCGCGTTGAATGCCAAATTGTTGGTCTACGCCCAGCTGAACAATACCGAAGAGTACAAGAAGGTGGCCCGTCAACGAAAAGCGGTAAAAGACGCGATAATCAGCACGGGCGATGGGATGTCCGACAAAACTGCCTTCCACGTGATCAAGGTAGCGCACGAGTACGATATGCTCCCGTTCTTAGGGTACACGTTTGGCGGAGAGGACAAACTCGTACGAGGAGGGAAAGTAAATTACCTCACCTTAGGAGACAACCGGTTTGGCGTGGAGCGGGTCTACTTTAACATCTCCTCGGTGGTCGACCACGTGAGTGCTCGCGGCGGCGGAAAGATGTAACATCAGATTCTCACCACTCTATCTACCACCTGCTCAAAATCGGTCAGATGGGTCGCCATCAAGATAGTGATGTCGGGATGCACGCGGCGAATATTCTGAAAGATCTCGATCGCGTTCTCAGTGCTGATGCCCGCCGTAGGTTCATCCACCACCAGCAATTGAGGCTTCTTCAGAAGCGCCTGCGCTAAGAGCAGCTTCTTCCGTTGGCCCCCGCTCAATGTCTCGCTGTTTTCACCCAGCCAGGTATCCAACCCGTGCGGAAGCGACGCCCGCCAACTGGTTAAGTCGACCGTCCCCAGTACCTGCTCGATCGCCTCGTCGGCATGCCCCTCGAAATTCTCTCGCAAAGTGCCCGTCAGCAGGTAGGCCTTCTGCGTGACGTAAATCGATTCCGGTACAGGGAGCTTACCTATCCCATGCTTGTCCATCCCGTGCTCGTCGTTCCAAGCGATGTTGCCGCTTTCACGGTACTCCGGGTAAAAGAGGCTGTTCAGCAACGTGGTCTTCCCTTTCCCCGTATCGCCATACAGAGCGATCCACTCCCCCTTATGAATTTCTAACGTCAGCGGGTCCACCCTTACGCTTGTCTCCGGGATCATCGCGCGTACATCGGTTAACATCAAGCATTTCAGGGATATAGGACTCCTTCTAATTTTCGAGGGTACCCCTACCTTTTCGCTGCTGATACTCTCTTCACCGACTGCCTCCCCCTCACCAATCGTTTCGCCTCCTTTAACAATTCCCCCTTGTTCGGTCATTGTCTCTCCTTCTTTTATAATCGCATCCACGTCCCTCACCTGATGTTCCACCGAGCTCTTCTCCGATTTGCCTGAAAAAAGCATCTCCGCCAATTCTGCTTGTGCCATGATACCAAAGAATATCCCGATGGCAAGCGGCGCGTCCATGCCGTGATTACTGGAGTTCCATAACAAGAACGCGGCGATATAGCTGAATCCCAGTCCCGCGATCATCTGCAAGTAAAACGAGTTAAACTGCAGTTTGGTTTCCAATAGCTCGATGCGATATCGACTCTTCTCTTGCTGTTCAATCGCCTTCTCCTCCAGGTTGTATTTCGAAATCTCGATCCTTCCCCGGAAACTCTGGATCAGCTCCTGTTGATTTTCTTCACGGGCTATTTTAAGTGCTTGATACAACTTGTTATTTCTCCGGAAAACGAATTGGGGGACTATGAACAGCAGCAGCGCGGAAGAGATCAGGAATTCGATGGCAATGGCATACGAAAAAATCCCGATAAAGAGGACATAGATGCCCAGCGTGATAAGCAACGCGGCAAAGGGTAAAAGCCAGAGCAGCACATGGTTTAATATTTGATCTACCCCGTGCGTACTGTTTTCCAGGAGCGACGAGTTGTTGTTGACCTGCTTTCGGAAGTAGGGGAACTTGGCGACCGATTGAAATATCTTCAGTTGCAGCCGCTGCTGCGCGTCCAGCGTGGTTTTATGATTCTCCAACCGCTCGAAATACCTCGTGGCAGTACGGAACAGGGCCAGCAGCCGGATGATAGCAGAGGGGATTAAATAGGAAAACCCGATGTTCGCCGTAACGAACACCACGCTACAAATAGCGAGAAACCAGCCCGATATAGCCGGAAGGGCAACGAACGCGATGGTCCAAGAAGCCAGCAATAAAAAACCCTTCCTCCATTGCCCCTTGAAAGGCCGCCAAATATGTTCAATAAAAAACCTATTCATCAAATTTTCAAATCAACAAATCAGTACATTATTCTCATTAGCACATTAGCACATTAGCACATTAGTCTCATTAGCACATTAGT
>CAYFMZ010000015.1:0-35945 GCA_964344275.1 uncultured Proteiniphilum sp. | reverse complement strand
TCTTTCTTCGGTTTTCCTGTGGATACCGCTTCCGGTACCTCTACTTCCAGTATTTTTGCTCCCGGTATTTCTGCTCCCAGTATTTCTGCTTCCGGTACTTCTTCTTCCAGTATTTCTGCTCCCGGTACTTCTTCTTCCGGAATTTCTGCTTCCGGAATTACTGCTCTTGGTATTTCTGCTTCTGATGTTCTTACTCCTTCATTCTCTGGTTTCTCTTCCGGTGCTTTCTCTGGTTCTTCTTCAATTACTGCTTGTTGCATTTCCGTATTTTCATCTTTCCTTTCATCGGCATAAACCTCGAGAATCCCAGGGAATTGCACCTCCTCATTGATCAGTGTGGGTTCAAAGAGCGCAAACGGGCTATTCGCCTCTTTTTCCAACGACTCATCGGGAAAAAAGAGCATAACATCCTGTGCGGATACGTGATCGGAGGTTACCATAGCTGCTTCAAAAATAATTTCAAGAGATGGGGGCATCAAATACCGCTCATTGGTTTCCCCATCTACCAAAATGTATTCCGAATGTTTTCGGGCTTGAAATAAGCCAAAACCGCCTATGTCCACCCGGTTACCTGCCATCAGCTCCTCCACGATGGTATCAAGAAAAGCTTCCACTGCTTTTGTCGTGTCCGATTCAGGCCACACCAAATGTTCCGACAGGTAGGAGATAAGGTCTTCTCGTGTCATTGTTGTAAGTTTTTAAATTATCAAACTACGCTACCTATTAAATCAAAAGGCAGGGTCGAGTGAATCTTCACTCGATAGAAGTCCCCTATTTTTAAGGTCTTCTCTTTTTCAATTAGGACCTCCCCATCCACTTCGGGAGAGTCAAATTCGGTACGCCCGATATAGTAATCAGGATCTTCTCTGTCAATGATAACCTTCATGGTTTGACCCCTCTTTTCGGAATTTACTGACCGCGACACCTCTTCCTGAAGTGCCATCAGTTGGTCCATTCTTTTCTGCTTGACTTCGGCGGGCACATCGTCTCTATAATGTTTATCGTTATAGGTGCCTTCTTCGTGTGAATAGGGGAAAGCTCCTAATCGTTCGAAGCGAGTATCCTGTACGAATTCAAGCAATTCTTGATAATCATCTTCGGTTTCCCCTGGGTGCCCAACCATCATGGTGGTACGCAGATGGATACCGGGAACTTCCTTTCTAATACGCTGAATAAGTTCAATCGTTTGCTTCTTGGTGATATTCCTCCTCATCCTTTTCAGCATGGGATCGCTGATATGCTGCAAAGCGATATCCAAGTAGCTACATACATTATCTCGTTCACGTATTACTCGCAGTAGATCGGCAGGAAAATGTGACGGGTACGCGTAATGGAGACGTATCCATTCCACCCCGTGGATATCTGCTATTCGTTCCACCAGTTCAGGAAGTTTCATAGATCGATAACGATCAATCCCGTAATAGGTTAAGTCCTGCGCGATGAATTGGAACTCCTTTACGCCCACGTTCACAAGCTTATGAACTTCCTCCTCGATCTCCTCTATAGCACGAGAGCGATGTTTGCCTGTTATCAATGGTATAGAACAATAGGAACAGGTGCGATCGCACCCTTCAGAAATCTTAACGTACGCGTAATGTGGCGGTGTGGTGAGTGAACGATCGTACGCTAGCTCTTGATAATAAGATTTCCCCAAATCAGCAATCAAACCTTTCCAATCGAATTTCCCATAAAAGCGATCCACTTCTGGGATCTCTTCCATCAATTCAGCTCGGTAACGCTCCGATAGGCATCCCATCACGAAGAGCTTTTTCAATTTTCTCCTTTTTTTTGCCTCGGCAAAGGAAAGGATCATATGGATAGATTCTTCTTTGGCGTCACCGATAAATCCGCAAGTATTTATCACCGCGATATCTCCCAGTGGTTCCTCGGGATCATGCGCGACGGTATACCCGTTAGCCACGAGCTGACGCATCAACAATTCGGAATCCACCAGATTTTTGGAGCAACCCAGCGTCACAACGTCTATCCTGTTCCTCAGCATGATCTTCTTATTCTTAGTCCCCGAAAAGCGAATCTACAAACTCCTTCCTTCTAAATACCTGTAGGTCTTCTATTCCCTCACCCAGTCCGATATATTTCACGGGGATCTTGAATTGGTCAGAAATACCGATCACAACACCTCCCTTAGCTGTTCCGTCGAGCTTAGTGATAGCAAGCGCGGTTACCTCAGTAGCGGCTGTAAAGTGCTTGGCCTGTTCAAACGCATTCTGCCCCGTGGATCCATCAAGAACAAGTAACACCTCGTGGGGTGCTTCGGGAACAATCTTTCCCATTACATTCTTGATCTTAGTAAGCTCGCTCATCAGGTTAACCTTATTGTGCAACCGTCCCGCGGTATCAATAATGACTACATCTGCTCCGTTAGCTTTGCCAGAGCTTACAGCATCGAAGGCTACTGATGCGGGGTCAGCTCCCATTTTTTGTTTTATCACCGGTACATCCACTCGCTGTCCCCATATATCGAGTTGCTCCACAGCTGCTGCTCTAAAGGTATCAGCAGCACCTAAATAAACCGATAATCCTTTCTGTTTAAACTGGTAAGCCAGTTTGCCAATGGTGGTTGTTTTACCTACCCCATTTACTCCCACTACCATGATCACGTAAGGAGTTATGCTCTCTGGAACCGAAAAGTCAACTAGGTCACTACTATGATTTTCGGTGAGTAGTTGCGATATTTCGTCCCTTAAGATAGCGGTTAGTTCATCGGTGCTTACATATTTATCACGAGCCACACGAGCCTCAATACGCTCAATAATACGAAGTGTGGTATCCACACCCACGTCTGACGTAACCAAAACCTCTTCCAGATCGTCGAGTACATTGTCGTCTACTTTCGATTTCCCCGCGACAGCACGGGTAATCTTAGAAAAGAAACTCTCTTTCGTCTTCTCGAGGCCTAGATCAAGAGACTCCTTTTTTCTTTTGGAAAATCTATTTAATAAACCCATAAAACCTAACCTTTATAATAACAACACGTAAAATGGGGAGATTTCCCGCCTATGATACGTCTACAAAGCTACTAAATAGTAAAAACAAAAACTTCCCCACGTGAAAGCGCAGGGAAGTTTTTAAACATCTTTAACCTATCTATTTCTTGAAATAATCTTGAACCTGATCGTTCAAAACCATCTCCTCTTTGAAACTGTATGCGCCCGTTTCGGGTGATTTCACCATTTTAATTACTTTGGTGTGACTACGACCCGTGGTTGTATTTTTATCACGGAATCCCGCGACTGCTTTTTTTGCCATAATGTGTCTTCTATTTTACTTGATTTCCTTATGAACTGTCATCTTCTTAAGAACGGGGTTGTATTTTTTTAACTCCATTCTTCCTGGTGTGTTCTTTCTATTCTTCGTAGTAATATATCGTGACGTTCCGGGCATACCACTCTCTTTATGCTCGGTACACTCGAGGATCACTTGTATTCTGTTACCCTTTACTTTTTTTGACATCGTTGTTTCCTCCTATCGTTACGCGTTTAAATACCCTTTTGATGCTGCTTGCTTTAGAGCGGCATCCAGTCCGATTTTATTAATGGTGCGCAATCCGGAAGCCGACACTTTAAGGCTAATCCAGCAATCCTCTTCCACCCAATAAAATTTCTTTTTGAACAAATTCACGTTGAATATACGTTTCGTTTTCCTATTCGAGTGCGAAACGTTGTTCCCAACCATTGCTCTTTTACCGGTTATTTGACAAATCTTAGACATTGCTATATAATGATTTTTTATTACTCAAGTTTTCAGGGACAGGCGATTCCCGTCAAATCAGGGCGCAAAATTAAGCATATAATTTTAATTTACCAAAAGATTCGTCCAAATTAATTTTGAATGTAATGAACGATACATTTTCACAACTCCTCATGAACCCGGTATAGTAAGACCACACACGTGCATGTTTTCACCTATTAATGGATGATATTAATCTTTCTTTAAGAAACTGTGATTCCTTTTAAAGAGCTCCGACTAGAGGTCGGAGAGCTCCGCGTACAACTCGTTCAGAAACGCGAGAGTTGCTTTTCTTGTATTACTCCGCAGTGTCCTGTTTTCGTCGGTCGTATTAACGGCTTGATCCGTGATCATTTGCTCGGCAGTATAGGTTTTTGGGATAATGGAAGTACTCCCTGGCTGCTCATTTTGGTATGTAATATCCCTTACTATAAGCATGTATCCCGCGTTGGTGACAGAAGTATCTAACCGATAGCGCATAGTCACGGTATTCCCTCCGGGCAGCTGAAGCTTCTTCCCCGAACTTATCGTTACAGCACGCCCCTTGTCGTCAAAGCGAATTCCTGACAATAAAGGATTGCCTTGTGACTGGTTTCTACCCCATTGTTGCAACCGAGTGTATTGCTGCATTGCATCCACTCCATCAGTGTTCGGGACAAACTGTTGAAAAACCACTTTCCCATTCACAACCGGCACAGTACTGAATGCCACTTCAACCTGTCCTTTCAAACTCAAAAAGCCCAATGCAGACATTAAAAGTGATAGGGTTATAATTTTTGTTTTCATCATATACTGTATTCTTTAACATGAAACAACCGGCTGAGCCCATTTGTTTATCGCTCCAACCTGTTTCAAACCGCATATTAGACTACAAATATACAAAAAGGATTAACGCTTAGAAGCACATTCGATAAAAAACAAGCACATAAATTTTATTTATCCCTTAAAAACGATTACTTTTGCAACTCGAAAAATAAACTCTTATTTTACACGTATGTCTGCTAAAAAAACGAAAGAATCCCGTGCGGAAAAGAACTTCGAGAATATTGGCGAAGTCCTTACAACCTCGGAACAATTTCTTGAAAAAAACCAACGATCCATCTTAATAGGATTGCTTATCGTGATTCTCGCGGTAGGTGCGTACCTCGCGTACCATTATCTATACCAAGTACCTCGAAGCGAAAAGGCACAAACCGCACTCTTCAAGGGAGAGCGTTATTTCCAGCAAGGGGATGACTCGCTTGCGCTCTTCGGGAACGGGAATGATTACATCGGATTCGAGTCGGTCATTTCCCAATACAAAGGAACGAAGACGGCCGATCTGGCGCGTGCGTACGCGGGGATTTCATACAACCGTATCGGTGATAACGAAAAAGCACTGGAGCATTTGGACAAGTTCAAAGGAGGTGATTTACTTGTCACCCCAGCTATCACCGGCGCAGTAGGCGACGTGTACATGAATATGGGTAATACGGAAAAGGCAGTTAGTCACTTCCTCAGGGCTGCAAAAGCAGCTGATAACGAATTGCTCAGTCCCATTTTCTATAAGAAAGCGGGAGAAGCATACCTAAGTATAGCCGACTACAACAAAGCAATAGAAACATTCCAGCTGATCAAGGATAGTTACCTCAACTCCCCCGAAGCACAGGAAGCGGATAAATATATTACCCAGGCAGAATTATTGAAAGGACAAGGAAATTAATTATGGCAACTGAACTAAGTAACCTCTCCTCATACGATCCCGCGGCCGTCCCTTCTGGCGAAGGGAAACGAATAGGCATCGTGGTTTCTGACTGGAACTCGTCCGTCACCGGTAAACTGCTTCAGGGCGCGTACGACACGCTAATCAAGTTTGGTGTGAAGGAGGAAAATATAATTATTGAGCACGTCCCAGGAAGTTTCGAATTGACATACGGTGCCAAGGTGTTGATCGAACGGGCAAACGTGGATTGTGTCATTATCCTTGGATGCGTGATCCAAGGTGAGACCCCTCATTTCACCTTCGTGTGCGAGAGCGTAACGCAAGGAACTACCCAATTGAACCTCACTTACGATGTGCCGGTCATTTTCGGATTGCTTACCACCAACACGCTCGATCAGGCAAAAGCACGTTCGGGGGGACGTCATGGAAATAAAGGCGACGAAGCGGCTATAACCGCGCTAAAAATGATCGCCATCCAGTCGAAATACAAATAAATTTTATTATCTTTGTCGTTGCAAAAAAAGGGGCAGTTACCAGAGTGGACAAATGGGGCTGACTGTAACTCAGCTGGCTACGCCTTCGGTGGTTCGAATCCATCACTGCCCACGAAACCATTGTGTCAATTATTCAATATGCCAATATGCCAATTTTAATTAGTCACATTAGCATATTAGTCACATCGGCACATTAATATTGCGGAAGTAGCTCAGTTGATAGAGCATTAGCCTTCCAAGCTGAGGGTCGCGGGTTTGAGTCCCGTCTTCCGCTCTACAGAGGAGACAAGAAACGCCCCATATCGGGAGTCTCCCTTCCTGCATACTGGCAGGAGTAAAGTCAGAGGGAGTAACTTCATAAGTTACTCCCTTTTTTTATGAAATTTAATGAGATTACTAAGTGGGAAATAACCGTGCACCTTCCTCTGCTGTCCGCGATCTTACGCAAGGAGGCATTTTCCGGCAGCTGACCACGTTAGCGCTCCCGCTGATGGCCATAAGCTTTATACAGATGGTCTATAACCTAGTGGACATCCTTTGGATAGGACGTCTGGGAAGCGAAGCGGTCGCCGCCGTGGGTTCGATCGGCATGTTAATGTGGATGATGAGTTCGTTCGCGCTCATCTCCAAAGTGGGTGCTGAAATTTCGATTGGCCAATCGATCGGGGCACGTCGCCTTGACAGGGCGTCGTTGTACGCGTCGCACACCACCACCATCGCTATCCTACTTGGCACTCTTTTTGGCGTTTTTTTCTTCCTTTTCCCCCATCCTTATGTCTCCTTTTACGAGTTGGAGCCCTCTATCGCGTCCGATGCAGTGGATTACCTACGGATCATCTCGATAGGAGTACCCATCATGTTCCTCGTGTTGAACTTCTCAGGAATCTATATCGGCTCGGGCCGCAGCGACCTTCCGTTCTATTTTAACGCGACGGGGCTCCTGTTGAATATTCTCCTAGATCCGCTTCTTATCTTTGGTTGGGGTGTAGTCCCCGCCATGGGAGTCCGCGGGGCTGCACTTGCTACCCTGATCGCACAGGGTGTAGTGCTTTTCCTTTTTATCTTTCAGCTGAAAAAACGAGATGGTCTGTTGGGCAAGTTCACCTTTCTTATTCGACCGCGACGTCGCTACACGATCAATATACTCAAGTTAGGGCTTCCGGTAGCCGCTATGAACGCGTACTTCGCGTTTATTAATATGAACCTCGCTCGCGTAGCATCGGTGCATGGCGGACACCTTGGTATCACCAGCCAGACCACCGGCGGCCAGATCGAGGGGATCACTTGGAACACTTCCACCGGTTTTTCCACCGCGTTGGGAAGTTTCACAGCACAAAATTATGGAGCGGGAAAAATGCAGCGAGCGAAGCGTGCTTTCCGCTACACCCTCCTTCTAATGGGAGTGCTGGGTACAGTAGCTACCGTGGCATTCGTTTTTTACGGCAGGGAGATATTCTCGATCTTTGTTCCCGAGAGAGACGCCTATTTAGCCGGGGGTGCCTACCTGATGATCTTGGGTTTCTCGCAACTATTCATGATGCTTGAGATCACCACTCAAGGGATGTTCAACGGGTTAGGAAAAACCACCCCGCCCGCGATCATCAGTATCGTCTTCAACACGATCCGTATTCCCCTGGCTATGTTCTTAGGTGCACGTATTGGCGTTACAGGCGTTTGGTGGGCCATCTCCATCACTTCCGTTTTCAAGGGAGTTATCTCTTTCACGTGGTATTTTATCCTGCAAAAGCGGTTGAAGACCTTAACAGATCAGTCCGCGACAACACCCAAATATCCGGCAGGATCAAAAGCATGAATCTTTTTTACAAACAGTTATAAACAGATCCGGCGGGAGATTAAATAGTATCGCTTGGGCCGTATGTTATCGCCTTATCAATACCCCGGCAAAAAAAGGCCGATATCGGTCACCGGGTAATTAAAATGATTGCCCACGTAGGAGTTCACCATTTTGCCGGCATACATGTAGAAGCCGGAAGCAAAGCCGCGGTCGAACCGGGCAAAGTGATCGAGCCCCCCACGATCGCCCATCGAGGTGAAGAGCGAGACAAACAAGTTACTCAGTGAAATGGAGGCGGTACGAGCCACCCTCGAGCTGAGGCTCATCTCGCAAAAATGCACTACCCCATGTTTTTCGAACTTGTCGGGATGATCCGGCAAGCAGGCCTCCATGGTAGTCTCGAAACAACCACCCTGTGCCATCCGGAGGTCAATAATAATAGCACCTCGCTTCATCTCACGGATCAAGTCCTCCGAGATGCGATAAAAATGGGTTTTGTTGATATATTGCATGGCACCGATCACCACGTCGGCCGACCGGAACACGTTCCGGAGCACGTTAGGTTGAAGGGTGGAAGTATATACCGGGCTTCCCAGTTCATGTCGGATCGTTCGCAGTTTAACGATATCGTCATCGAACACCTTCACCGAAGCACCTTGCGCCAAGGCAGCTCGAGCAGCCATGGTTCCCGCCACTCCTGCCCCGATAATCACTACCTCGGTAGGCGTTACGCCGGGGATGCCGCCCAAGATAATCCCTTTTCCACCGTGCGCGTTGCTCAATAATTCTGCCGCGAGAGCGATCGAAGTAACCCCTTCGATCTCGGAGATGGCCGTCACGAAGGGGGAAACACCCGTACCTTCATGCAGGAGCTCGTAAGCCAGCGCGTGAATTCGTCTCTCACTCATCAGCTTGAGGGTAGGCGTGGTAAGTTTATGGATATAGAGGAACGAGAAAACAGCCGCCCTACGTCGCATCATCTGCACCTCTTCCAACGTGGGAGGCAGTATCTTTAGAATCAAATCGGCTTGAAACACCTCTTGAGCGGTCTCCACGATCTCGGCGCCCGAATCGGCGTAATAACTGTCGGCATATTGGATAGTGCGCCCGGCACCTGCCTGCACCAATACCCGATACCCGGACGAAACCAACAAGGAAACTGTTTCTGGGGTAAGTGCCAAACGTTTCTCTATTTCTTGATCCTCTTTGGGGATCCCGATTACAGCTGAAACCCGCTGTTTCTCGGCTTTCAGCATCAACTCACGTACCACGAACGACGTGCTCTGTTGAGAATCGTGTATCATTTCCTTTTTAATTCATTTTCTAATCCACTCACCGTTAGGTGTATATCCTGTTTCGTAATAACTTGGCCGGTATGATAAACAATACGCGCCATCAAATAATAACGTTCCCTGCGGGCCAGATGTTCCCTGATAAAAGGCACGAGTTCCTCCCTCGATTTACCGGCAATAAGGGGGCGGACCGTTTTCGAGGCCGATAGCCTATCTGCCAGTTCCTCCGGTTCTGCCTGAAGATAAATCGTTGTGCCGGCCTTGTTCATCAGCTCCATATTGTCGAAAAAGCAGGGAGCACCACCTCCTGTCGAAATCACCACATCCTCAAATTCTGCCACTTCAATTAATGCTTGCCGCTCGGCTTGTCGAAATCCCTCCTCCCCTCTCTCTTCGAAAAGTTGGGGGATTGTTCTCCGGTATTTGGCCTGTATATAGGCATCCAGGTCAATAAAATCGAGGGAGAGCGATTTTGCAAGCCGCTTTCCGACTGTGGTCTTCCCGGACCCCATGTATCCCAAGAGAAAAATTCGTTTCATATTATCACGAATGGCTATAAAATATCATTAGGGTTTTGTATTTAGTTATCATTACATACATAAGCCCTTGAAATCAAAATTACAGTAAAGGAGCAAAAAGCCGCATAACCGACTCCAAGAACCTCATGCTAACAGGCCGTTTAACCCACTCTCTTAAAATGACGATCTCGGATTCCCGCTGATCTTCAATAAATATTTCATTCGCGTCGGCAGTCACCTTTTCATCATAAATAAACGCTTCTACCTCGAAATTTTGCTCGAAGCTACGTGAATCGAAATTTGCCGACCCGATGAGTGTCAATGATGAATCGAAAGTCATTGTTTTAGAATGAAGAAATCCTTTTTTGTAAAAGTAAACCTTCACGCCCGCTTTCAGCATATCCTTTATGAACGAACGGGAAGCCATCTGCACGAGTGGAACATCGGAGCGTTTCGAGAGCATGATTCGCACATCTACCCCTCGGATAGCCGCGGCTTGGAGCGCATCAATCATCGCGTCGGGTGGCAAAAAATAGGGAGTTTGGATAAAAATCGATCGTTTCGCGTCGTATATTGCCTGCATTATACCATGTGATATCTCGTTCATTTCACTCAACGGTCCACTATTCACGATCTGCATAGGGCTTTCCCCGTAATTGCCCAGCATAGGAAAATATTCCCTCGAAGTGATCAACGTTTGCGACACGAAATACCAATCGATCAAAAAAACTGACTGCAGCCCTTGTACCCCTTTACCTTCAATTCGGGCATGAGTATCTCGCCAACAACCCCATGAAAATCCTGTGAGGTAGCGGTCTGCAACATTCATGCCTCCCACATAACCGATCTGCCCATCAATCACTACAATTTTTCGGTGTGTCCGATAATTGATCCTCGACGTGAGGGCAGGCAACGTCAATTTCAAGAAGGGCTCTGTTTCGATTCCTGCCTTTCGAAACTCTTCAAAAAACTTCTTCTTTGTCTTTCTTGAACCAAAACTGTCGTAAATAACACGCACCTCCAATCCCTCTTTTGCCTTTTGGATAAGTGCTTGTTGAAGCCTCGTGCCAATCACATCGTCCATCAGCACGTAATATTCAACGTGAATATGTTTTTTTGCTTGTTCGATATCAGCAAATAGCGCGTCGAATTTATCGTTGCCGTTGGTGAATATTTTCACATCATTTCCACCTAACAGCGGAGTATAATCCAAGTTTTTGAGAAGCTCGATTAGGTTTTCATGCTCACTCGGGTAAGAGACCTCCGTCAAATCGCCCATCTCATCCAACGGACGCTTTTTAAGCTTGTTATACATCCGTTTGGAAATAATATGCCGCTTAGTAATATCTTGTCCAAACATGGCATACCAGATAATTCCGACCACCGGCAGAAAAACCACCGCTAATACCCACGCCACCGTTTTAATGGGGTTCCTATTCTCGGAAATCACCACCACCACGATACTCACGACGGTGAGAAGATAAAAAATCTCGATAATCAAGAGTACTGTATCGTTCAACTGCATGGCTATTACCGGTATTTTCCTTCGTCGATATCTTCCAGTATGTTCAGGTAAGAGTGGTACCTGCTCTCGCTGATATAGTGATTTTTCACTGCATCCAGCACTGCACAATCAGGCTCATTCAAGTGCATGCAGTTGTAGAACTTGCACTTGTCTGACATCTTAAATATTTCGGGGAAGTAGTGCGACACTTCGGCTCGTTCCATATCAATGGTACCAAATCCCTTGATGCCGGGGGTATCAATGATAAACCCTCCATTATCCAGTTCGATCATCTCGGAGAAAGTAGTGGTATGCATCCCCATCTGGTGGTAATCGGATATCTCTGCCACTTTTTGTACCTCTTTACCTTGTAGCTCGTTGATGATGCTCGACTTCCCCACGCCCGAGTGTCCCGCGAGAAGCGAAACATACCCAGTAGTTATCTCGTCGATCCTGTCCATCCCTTCGCCCGTTTCTACCGATGTCTTGATACACGAATAGCCAATTACAGAGTAGAGATGCACCAACGCATCCATATAGTCGGTATCCTCTTCATCATATAGATCAGTCTTATTAAAAACAAGGTAGACCGGCACGGAATAAGCTTCGGCGGTAACAAGGAATCGATCGATAAAAATGGTCGTGGTCTCGGGAAATCGGACCGTCACACAAAGTAAGGCCCGGTCTATATTCGCGGCAAGTATATGCGCGTGTTTAGAAAGGTTAGAGGCTTTACGGACGATATAGTTCTCGCGATCTTCAATCGAGGTAATGAAACCGGTATTGTCAGGACTCACATCCACGTGTACCCAATCGCCCACCACCACGGGACTGGTGCTTCGGATACCTTTGAGTCGAAGGTTTCCCTTCGCCCAGCAGGTCAGATCGTTGCCTTTATCGTCACGTACTTGGTAGAGGTTGCCGGTGTTCTTAATGACCCGTCCCCTTACTCCCAATCTAACATCACCCGCCTCCTTTGTCGTCAAACTGTCAAGATCTCCTTCTCTTTCTCGGCAAACATATCGTCCACTTTTTTGATATACTTGTCGTGAATTTTCTGTAGCTCATTCTCGTTATCCTTTCCTGCATCTTCTGCCAAACCATCTTTGACGGCCTTTTTCACCTCATCAATTCCTTCGCGACGCGCGTTACGAATGCTAATCTTAGCTTCTTCAGCTTCCTGTTTTGTTTGCTTCACCAGCTGCTTGCGCCGCTCTTCGGTGAGGGGTGGGATACCCAGCCGGATTACCTCCCCGTTATTTTCGGGTGTAATACCCACCTCGGAGTCAAGGATCGCTTTCTCCACTACTTTTAACATCTGTTTCTCCCACGGTTGTACCAGAATGGTTTTTGCATCAGGAGTGGTCACTGTCGCCACGTTCGATAACGGGACAATGCTGCCGTAGTACTCCACGCGTATACCATCCAATATACGTGGATTGGCACGGCCGGCGCGAATACGAGAGAAGGTTTCGTCTAAAAACTCGATGGTCATCTCCATTTTCTCTTCCGCTTCTTGTTTGATCTTGGTTGTATCCATAACTATCTTTATTTTTTTGTTCCGGAACAAAAATAGTGAAAAAATTCTAATAACCTCCTATTTCCGGGGGATAAGAGTGTAACCGGAAAGAGGTGGTGCTAACTTTCGCGATAAAGGAGAGTTATACATGAACCAGTGTACCTATCTCTTCGCCTTGGATAATTTTTTTCAGGTTACCGTAGGTATCCATATCGAATACCACGATGGGCAGGTTGTTCTCCTTACACATGGTGGTAGCCGTAAGGTCCATCACCTTTAGTCCTCGATCATACACCTCATCGAACGAGATGGTTTGAAATTTGGTGGCCGAGGGGTCCTTCTCGGGGTCTGCCGTGTACACCCCATCCACCCGGGTTCCTTTGAACATAGCGTCGGTTTCCAACTCTATCCCTCGAAGTGCCGAGGCAGTATCCGTGGTAAAGAAAGGATTACCTGTGCCTCCCGCGACGATCACGATTTCGCCTTTCTCCAAGGATTCTATGGCTTTCCACTTGGAATAAAACTCCCCTACCGGCTCCATTCGCACGGCAGTGAACACCCGGTTGGGTTGCCCCACCGAGGTGAGTGTCGAGCTCAGCGCGAGGCTGTTGATCACGGTGGCCAGCATTCCCATCTGATCCCCCTTTACCCGGTCGACCCCCTTGGAGGTACCGCTTAGCCCCCTGAAAATATTTCCTCCTCCAATCACGATACTCACCTGAATACCCATCCGGGCTATTTCGTGAATCTGCGTGGCATACTCCTGTAATCGCTTCTCATCGATACCAAACTGCTGGTCGCCCATCAGCGACTCACCGCTAAGTTTCAGTAAAATTCGATTATACTTCATTTGATAATAAATTTAGACACGAGATTCAAACACGAAACCTTTTCGTGAAACGTGAAGGACTCCCATGATTGTTTCATATATTGATTTTATATTTAGCTGTTTTAACAACATTTGGGCCGGTGCATTATTTAACTCGGAATTTTTTCGGTCCATTCGTGTACTATTTGCTCTAATCCGGTGCATCAATAAAAGCGATCTCTTTGAACGCGTACTTTCGTTTTTCACCTTCACCAAGCGTCTTCACCACGAGATGTCCAGAAGGCAGCACATCCTCTATTATTGCCCGAAAATGCCCATTAGTATCTTTATACCAGTGGTATTCATTCACCCTATACAGATCAAGCATATACTCATCTTCTATGGCTTTCCTCCCCTCGTTTTGAAATTCCCTATAAAGCATGAAAAATTCCGTCGTGAAGATATCGAGTATGTACTTGCGATCCTGCTCTGATCCGGTAATCTGTTTTAGAGAAACCGGATTAGGCAAATTGGCGGGGAACCGTTCTTGGTTGACATTCATACCGATGCCTATGACCGAATTTTTGATACGTCTCCCGATCAGATCATTTTCGATAAGCATCCCACAAATTTTTTTTTCTCTCCAGTAGATATCATTGGGCCATTTAATACGAATATCATCCGTGAACCGGCTCAGAGCGTTCTTCACAGCCAACGACGCGATACGCGAAATAATAAACTGCGCGTTAGCCTGTACCTCGTCGGGATAAATAAGAAGGCTAAAGAGCAGGTTCTTCTCTTTCTCGGAACTCCACCCGTTACCCATTTGCCCCTTTCCCTTATCCTGATAGTCGGCAACAACAATGGTTCCCTCGCCCAGCTTCTCTTTTTGAAGCAGTAATTTCATATAATTGTTCGTGGAGTCGGTTTCTTCCAACCAAATTAACCGATGCTCCTTATTCACCTGTTTCATTATATTGCCGTTGTTTTGTTTTTGGTAATTTCTTGATCACCTCCTCCACGGAATGCAAGATCCATCTTTTTAGTTCATCGGTCGGCATACTTCCATCCAAGTAGATGGTATTCCAATATGTTTTATTCATGTGATAGGCACCCTCCACGCAAGTGTACTGCTCTCGTAACCTCACCGCTTCCACGGGATCGCATTTCAGGGAGATACATAACCGCTCCTCATCGGTCGGTATCATGGCGAACATCTTCCCCATCACCTTCATCACGATGGTAGTCTCATCGAAAGGGGTGGTAGCTTCTGCACCCTTTACCGACAAACAATAATCAAACAGTTCTTCGATATTCATAGTTTGACATTCATAGCATATGAGATCATCATTCATTAGGGAAAGCGGCTTCTGTCACTACAGGAAAGGCATAAAGGCGTCTTCAATATGATCCAACTCGAACCGGCCTTTATTTCCCACCACCGCCACGATATCAAACCGGGCCGGCCTATCCACTTGATGCAACTTCAGGTAATGGCTGGCCGCACGAATCATGCGGCGCATACGCTGTTTACCGATGGATTCTTCGGGATATCCCCACTCTACCGAAGCGCGTGTCTTCACCTCCGTGAACACGATAAATTCCCCATCCAGTGAAATAATATCGATCTCGTAACCATGAAATCTCCAATTTTTCTCCAAGACACGATGCCCTTTCGATACGAGGTGGTCCATCGCGGCCTCTTCCCCTTTCCTTCCTAAAATATTGTGTTCGGCCATTTCAACAACGATCAAAACGCCCCAGTATAACGTAAAAATACAAATTTAAGCCATTAATTCTTCTTTTTGGAGGAAATATTTCGTTTTTTTGTATCGGCAAAGGAAAAGCATTGCTTTTCAGCAGTAGAATCCGCCACTTGGCGAGTATTTCCAACGGTCATGTGATGAGAACAAAGAAGAGTAATTTGTCTGGTAGAACCAAAACGCGAACAAAGAAAGCAGAGTTCATGTTGAGCGACGAAGAGTATGAATTAATCCACTTCTATTTAAGGAAGTACAAGATAACTAACCGTTCCCGGTGGTTTCGTGAAACGGTTATCGGCCACGTGCTGAAAAACATGGAACAGGACTACCCTACCCTGTTCGAGGAAAACGAAATGCGAAGATGATGATACTGGACGACGAATATTTCATGCGGCAAGCACTGAAGGAGGCGCGCGACGCGTTTGACAAAGAGGAGGTGCCGGTCGGGGCTGTGATAGTGGCGGACCAGCGGATCATTGCCCGTGCACACAATCTGACAGAGACATTGAACGACGTGACCGCCCACGCGGAGATGCAAGCGATTACCGCCGCGGCCAATATCATGGGTGGGAAATACCTAACCGACTGCACGTTGTACGTCACCGTAGAACCTTGCCCTATGTGTGCCGGTGCCTTACGATGGGCTCAGGTGGCACGGGTGGTTTATGGGGCATCGGACGAGAAGCGGGGATTTTCAAAAGTATCCCCCCACCTCCTTCACCCTAAGACAGTCGTTACACCCGGCGTTATGGCCGAGGATTGTGCCGATCTTATGAAACTATTCTTCGCCCGAGTTCGTGATTAAAACTTGCCTAATTGACATATTGAGTCCAACAGGCATATTCAGACTGCAATAAACGAGCTAACGATTACACCGTACGCGGATTTCGTTTCCGTAAATTTATTGACTTATTCTAAACGTTTTTCATGGAAAACTGTTAATAGAGCATAACCAAACAGAAGATAGCATGGACAGAAGATTGAAACAACAGATCGAATTCTTATTAGAAGTAGACAAACTGAAGAGCGTTGTTCGCAGAAACTACCTGGTGGACGACTCCCGTCGCGAGAATACGGCTGAACACTCGTGGCACTCCATATTAACGGCCCTTATCCTTTATGAGTATGCCGAAAATAGGACGCAGCTCGACCTCCTTCGCATTGTTAAGATGATCGCCATTCACGATCTGGTGGAAATTGAAGCGGGCGATACATTCATGTTCGATTCGGAAGCTAATAGAGATAGATTCAACCGGGAGAACCAGGCCGCTAAAAAACTGTTTACCAAGCTCCCTTACGATCAAGGGAAAGAGTATTACGAATTGTGGCTCGAGTTCGAGAAAGAGGATACCCATGATTCCATCTTCGCGGCATCGGTTGATAAGATCATGCCCGTGTTACTCAACACCTACAGCTCGGGTACAAGCTGGCGTGAGGCAGATGTTAGCTCCGAAATGGTTTTCGAGACCCTGATAGGAATCAAGAAAGGACCCAAGAAAATACAAGAACTGTTGAAGGATCTGGTGAAACTGGCAGAAGAGAAACAGATTTTATCATAATTCATTTCTTTATTCATGAACTCATCTCCCTATTTACTAACACGTGCGTGATTCATACACGCGCATACCTGCTAGTGAAGTTAAGATTTCGTTAATCGATCATCAATATTTATGATCAAACAAAGCGGCTTGATAAACGTTATAAAACAAATAGATGGTATTTTAAAAAATTAGATCATATGAGTAAAAAGAAAATTGCAGTATTGGTAGGCAGCCTTCGTAAGGGCTCGTATAACAAAAAGTTACGAAAGAAATAATAAAATTGGCTCCCGAATCTTTGGAACTGAAGATCGTAGAGATTGGTCAATTGGCACTGTATAATGAGGACTTGGATGAGAATCCCCCTGCTGAATGGGTAGCATTCCGTCAAAAAATTAAAGATGCCGATGGTTACCTTTTCTTCACCCCTGAATACAACAGGTCAGTATCGGCCGTTCTTAAAAACGCGCTTGATGTGGGGTCGAGACCTTACGGGCAAAATAACTGGGGCAGTAAGCCAGGGGCAGTCGTGAGCAGTTCTATCAGCGCGTTAGGCGGTGCTATAGCCAACCACACGCTTCGTCAGTCACTGGTTTTCTTGGATGTTTACGCGATGCAACAACCGGAAGCATATATTGGCAACACCATGTCGCTTTTCGATGAGAACGACAACCTCAAGAGCGAGGACACCCGTGCTTTCTTGAAAGGTTGGGTCGATGCTTTTGCCGCGTGGGTGCATAAGTTCTAAACAGAACATCAAATCTCATTTAATTAATATTGAAAGGGTGAGTCCATTACGCGACTCACCCTTTCTTTATACACATTTCTCTGATCTTAACTAAACAGGTAAAAAATCACATCAGCATCTACAGCCCTATTTACAGCATCTAACGATCAGCCGCTAATCGCAAAGAAAGACGATGCTCTCCTGCTTCCAGTTTCACGGTGCGATCTCCCTCAAAACCGTCGGGTAGGTAGAGCGTGGCACTGCTGTTAGCAGGTACGCGTACTGAGTAATTAACTTGGTCTCCTTCCCATTTCCAGTGAGAGGTGATGAGGCCATAAGGTGATTCAAACTGAGCCTCGAACCGATCTAGTTCTTTTATAAAATGAGGGCGCAAGATGATATGCTTGAATCCAGGCTGTTCAGGATCGGGAAAAATACCTCCCAACCCTTTGAAGAACCATGCTCCGATCTCGCCAAACATCATATGGTTATCCGAGATATCCCGTTCTGCTTCCAGATCCCAGTTCTCCAGCAAGGTAGTGGCCCCGTTCACGATCCACCATCCCCACGAGGGATAGGTGTCTTGCACGGCCACTTTATACGCGGCCTCGGGATAGCCGTTCTCGCTCAACGCGTTTAAGATAGCCTTTGCTCCCAATACACCCACGTCTAGGTGAAACTCACTCTCCTCTACCTTTTTCGCGAGATTACCTGCTACCTTCGCAATCATATCTTCGGGGACAACCCTCCATTGGAGAGGGACACTCAATTCGGTCTGCGTACCGCTCGCGTACACGCCTGTCTCTCGATCGAGGTACTTCCGATTAATTGCCTCTTTTATGTTTTCTGCCAGCTTGGAATAATAGCGATGATCTTCCATTTTTCCAAAGAGCAAGGCAGCATCGGCCAAAATCTTCGCGTCTACATAAAAATAGACGGATGACGTGAGCTCCAAGTTCGATTGCGATTTCACCGGAACCCAGTCGCCCCTCCCCCACGAGGTGAGGTGGTCGGGACTGATCCGATCCACGTAATCAACATACCGTTTGATATTCTCGTAGGTCTCTTTAAGAAGGGTATCATCCCCGTAAAAGAGATAGATATTCCACGGAATAATAGCAATCGTGCTTGTCCAATCCAGTCCATTGGCAGTACCGTATCCCCATCCACCGGTCGGGATTATGTCAGGGAGCACACCGTTGGGTTGTTGTTCATCCCGGTGATCAGCTAACCATTTTTCATACACCGTGATACCATCAAAGTTATACAGTGCCGTTTCAATGGCAAAATGGCCGTCGCCTGTCCAGCCATTTTTCTCACGTTGAGGGCAGTCGGTAGGATATCCCATGAGGTTTGACAGGTACGCGTTGTTCGTGGCCCACCAAATCCGGTTGAGCAATTCATTGGAACTCTCGATCTTTCCAACAGGTGGCACGTCGCTATGCATAAAGTAGGCAATCAGATTCTCTTTATCCAACTCAATCGGCCGGTCGGCAGTCACCTCCACGTACCGAAACCCTTTGTAATTGAAACGTGCCATGAACTCGTCCGTACCCTCACCACTTAAGAAAAGGATATCGGTCTGAAACGGGTCGGTTTCGTTATCTCCCCTGTAATAAACATCAATATTGGATAGGTCGATACGTCCGTTTTCGTGAAGGCGTTCCCCATGTTTAATACGTAGCTCCGTACCTTTCGGTCCAGCCACTCTAACCTGGGTTACCCCCGCCATATTCCGACCAAAGTCGTAGACATAGGTTCGCTCATCTATCTTGTTGAGAGATACCGCGTGAATTGTTTGCACATTCCTTACGGGGCGCACCTGTTGGGCAGTTATATTATTAGACGGTGCAGAACGTAACTTCACACCGTGCCACTCGGAGGCGTTAAAACCGGGCTCACACCAGCCCTTCTGTTCCATGCGAGCATCGTAGTGTTCCGCGGTATAAATACTATTGAATATCAAGGGACTATCAGAGCTCCTCCAGCTCAGGTCCGTGGAGATTGTTTCGACAGTTCCGTCAGTATACGTTACACGTAGATCGAGGCAAAACGCGGGTCGATTACGCCAAGGCGCGCGTTCAAAATCCCAAACTGCCATCGATTGATGGTTATACCAGCCATTACCCAGAAGTACACCCACCACGTTGGGCCCCTCCTGCAACATGTGCGTCACATCGTGAGTAACGTACAGGTTACGCCGGTCATAACGGGTATACATCGGGTCGAGACGATGATCCCCTACAACCTCACCATTAACATAAAGCTCCATGAGCCCTCCCACAGCGATATAGGCTCTGGCCGAGGCAATTTGTTTATCCAATGTAAATTCTTTCCGAAAGTAAGGCGCGGGTTTGTGATGAATATCATTACCATCACTAATCCATGCACCCTGCCAATTATGTATACCCATCATACCCGTCTCAAAGGAGTGTATGACCGAGCTGCATTCTTCCTGCCATGCATCCCAGAGGATCACTTTCCAAAAGTAGCGTGTAAATGGCTTCAGTGCCTCTCCCTCGTAAGATATCAATTGCTCTTCCGAAAGGATTTTGCCTGTATCCCACGCGTCTCCATTATTTTTGAAGAGCGATACTGAATCAGTACTCACGAGGATCCGGTATGCTGTTTGTTTGGCACCCTCTCGTTTATCATCCAGTCGCCAAGATAACCTGGGATTAGTATTATCAATCCCTAGCGGATTCTCGAGATGGTCGCTCTTGAGATCTGTCGGAATGGAGAAGGTTTGTCCAATTACTAAAGGGCCGTGAAGGTAAGCGAAAAGAATTAAACAGATCAGGTGAAATTTATAGGTTTGCATATGTTCTGTTGTTTCATTAAATCTTAGGCAATTTCCACGGTGAACGGTAATTGGCTTTTATTAACCGGTTAGCTTCCAGGTGGTCGAACGTGCCTGTATCGTTGTCCCAATTCAAAGCGGAACCCACGCGGCAAGAGATATTGGCCATATGGCTCAGTTTGGCTACTTCTGCCCCAATCGCGATATCGGCATTAGGCAGTTCACGCGACCTCATGCAATCCAACATATTACCCGCGTGCAGGAACAATCCTTTCCCACTACCTGTTCTTTTCTCAACCGCCTCCATTCGTAGTGTATTGGGCTTCCTCTCATCGTCACACGGGTAGCAATAGGGAAAGTTACGGCTATTGACAGCTTGTTCGGGTACCACTTCCCATCCTCCACGGGTAAGTATCAACGTACCATTTTCTCCTAAGAAAGCCACTCCTTCACGTTGGCCATACAAGCCAGAAGCTATTCCACACGCGTGATCCCACGTGATATTAAAATCGGGATATTTGTAGGTAGCTAAAAGGGTGTCAGGGGTTTCCATGGCATCGTCTGGGTAGCCATACTTTCCACCGGCACCATACACGTAGGAGGGTAGCCCCACGTTCATTCCTTTCATCGCGTAATCGAGCAGGTGAACCCCCCAGTCGGCCATCAATCCTCCCGCATAATCCCAGAAAAAGCGAAAGTTATAGTGAAACCTATTTTGGTTAAAAGGGCGTTTTGGTGCTGGTCCCAACCACATATCGTAATCCACTCCCGTGGGAGGTGTTGAATCGGGCACCACCGGCAGCGTCCATTTACTGGTCTGATGCGCCCAAACCTTCACGGTACGTACTCGCCCCAGTTTACCACTCTGCACGTAAGCAGCTGCCTCGTCCCAATGAGGATCGCTCCGCTGCCATTGTCCCACTTGCACCACTCGGTCGTATTTCCTGGCGGCTTTCACCATCAGGTCGCACTCTTCAATTGTGTTTGCCAGTGGTTTCTCCACGAAAGAATCTTTTCCTGCTTCACAGGCAGCTATTAATTGAAGACAGTGCCAGTGATCCGGGGTACCGATGATCACCATATCCACGTCTTTATTATCGATTACCCTTCGCCAATCCTTCACTAGTTGCGGTGGCCTTTTACCGGTCATCTCTTCCAACTCGTCCGCTCGCTGGTACAACCACTGGTCATCCACATCACACATAGAAACGCACTCGGTTTCCGGGTATTGAAGGAATGCCTTTAAATTTGACCACCCCTGATTGCGGCAACCAATAAGTCCAATTTTAATTTTGTTGCTTGGTGCCGATTGGCCAAGAATAGATGAGTACGATTTCCCCATCAGCGGTGCCAGTCCAAGTCCTGTTGCAGTGATTGCAGATTTTTTCAAAAAAATTCGTCGATCCATGATTTGTTCCGCTTATTTTGGTGTTTCTAATGATTACTACATTATTTTTTATTTCGAATCGTGAAATCTACGGATTGGAGTATTGACATTTTTTCCATAAAAACTCTTTCACGAAAAACAAAGATAATAAAGATTAACCAAAATGGTGGAAAAATGATTACAATATATTCCCAGAAAAGATGGAATAACTTTGGAACATAACGGAAGATTTCAAATCAACCCGCGCAATTTTCCCACTTGGTGAACCTTTTTAATTTATTTCAGATGAACGGTTTCAAATCAACCCGTGCAATATCCCCCCATCGATCGGGAGCGTAACACCGGTAATGGACCGAGCCTGTTCGGAACATAAGAAACAGGCCAAGTCGCCCAACTCGTCCGGATCCATGTAGCGGTTATGAGGAAATTGAGCAATCGCGTTTTTCTCGTACTGATCCACCGTGATACCCTCCACTTCAGCACGCGCCTCCATCAACCGCGTTACCCGATCGGTCTTGAAATAGCCCGGCGCGATATTATTAATGGTGACGCCCTTCCCGATTAACTCCTTGCTGATGGTCTTGGCATAGCTCACCACGGCCGACCGAAAGATATTCGACAATACCATATTGGGACCCGGCTCCTTCACCGTGACCGAGGTAATATTGATGATTCTCCCCCACCCTTGCTTCTCCATATACGGCAGGCACAGACGGATCATACGAATATTGTACTTGAGCACAGACTCGTAGGCCTCATCCAGATCCTTTTCCGAAATATCTCGGAACGTTCCCGGTTTTGGTCCCCCGGAATTATTGATTAAAATATCGATTCCCCCGAAACGTTCTGTTGCCTTTTGGACGATTCGTTTGTTATCCTTCTCATTGCCCATGTCGCCGCTTAGTGCCAACACCTCCACTCCTAAGGATTCGATCTCCTCTTTCGCTTTTTTCAATGGCCCCTTGTCGCGAGCACAAAGCACGATATTAACACCCTCGCGTGCCAACGATAACGCGCACGCTTTACCTAACCCTTTGCTACTTCCACCCACGAAGGCAGTTTTTCCTTTTAAATTGAGTTCCATTTTATGATCTGTTATATGTGTGTTTTATTTAATAACGTTAAATAAGAGCGGATGTTTTGTTTTCATGCTAAAATTGGGCTATTTCTACCTCCCATCATCGATAAAAGGGCTATTTTTAGTATCTTTGTCCTCTAAACTAGCAACCCACAAACGAATTATGTCAACACGATTTAAACGCACATTGATCACTTCCGCGTTGCCCTACGCGAACGGGCCGGTTCATATTGGACACCTGGCGGGAGTATACGTACCTTCTGATATTTATGCCCGCTACCTCCGCCTCAAGGGAGAGGAGGTCCTTTTTATCGGGGGCTCCGACGAGCACGGGATTCCCATCACGCTCAAAGCGCGGGCAGAGGGGGTCACTCCTCAAGACATCGTGGACCGGTATCACGAGTTGATCAAGAAATCGTTCGAAGCATTTGGCATTACATTCGACATATACTCTCGCACCACTTCCGAAGTTCATAATAAGGTGGCCTCCGATTTTTTCAGAACGCTCTACGACAAAGGCGAATTCACGGAACAGGAAAGCGAGCAGTACTACGACGAAGAGGCGAAGCAATTCTTGGCCGACCGTTACATCGTGGGCACGTGCCCCCATTGCGGGAACGAAAAAGCGTATGGCGACCAATGTGAGCGGTGCGGCACCTCGCTAAGTCCCTCGGAGCTGATTCAACCACGGTCCACTCTCAGTGGCAGCCAACCGGTTAAACGTAAGACCAAGCATTGGTACCTCCCGCTGGACAAGCACGAACCGTGGCTACGTGAATGGATATTGGAAGAGCACAAAGAGTGGAAAATAAACGTGTACGGCCAATGCAAGTCGTGGCTCGACCAAGGGCTGCAGCCCCGTGCCGTAAGCCGCGACCTCGACTGGGGGGTGCCTGTGCCCGTGGAGGGTGCCGAAGGGAAGGTACTCTACGTCTGGTTTGACGCCCCCATCGGGTATATCTCTAACACCAAGGAGTTACTCCCCGACACGTGGGAAAAATGGTGGAAAGAGGAAGATACCAAGCTGATTCATTTTATCGGGAAAGACAACATCGTGTTTCACTGCATCGTCTTCCCAGCGATGTTGAAAGCGGAAGGCTCCTTTATCCTGCCGGAGAACGTCCCGGCGAATGAATTCCTCAACCTCGAAGGCGATAAGATCTCCACCTCCAATAACTGGGCGGTATGGCTGCACGAGTACCTTGAGGAGTTCCCGGGGAAGCAAGATGTCCTACGCTACGCGCTCACTGCCAATGCACCCGAGACCAAAGACAACGATTTCACGTGGAAAGATTTTCAGGCACACAACAACAACGAGCTGGTAGCCGTGCTCGGTAACTTCGTGAACCGTGCCATGGTGCTTACTCGTAATTATTTCGACAATAAGGTGCCCGCGTTGGGAGAGCTCACCGAGTACGACCGTGAGACCATCGCGGAAGTGGAGAAAGTGAAACAGGCTGTAGAGCACAACCTGGATCATTATCGCTTCCGAGAGGCCCAAAAAGAGGCGATGAACTTGGCGCGTATCGGCAACAAGTACCTGGCAGACACAGAGCCCTGGAAAATCTCCAAGAGCGATATGGAGCGGACCGCTACCATCCTAAACATCGCGCTCCAAATAACCGCCAACTTGTCCATCGTGATGGAACCGTTCCTCCCCTTCACCTCCGAGAAGATACGCTCGTTTTTGAAGGCCGAACGTTTCGATTGGAGCGTACTGGGAAGTTTCGATCTCCTGCCCGAAGAGTACGCATTGGGGGAAGCATCGTTGCTGTTTGAAAAAATTGAAGACGATGTGATCGAACAGCAGGTTCAAAAGTTACACGACACGAAGAAAAACAACGAAGCCAGCAAGCAGAAAGCGAAACCGGTAAAAGAGAACGTGACATTCGACACCTTTGAGAAGCTCGACATCCGCGTGGGAACAGTTTTGGAGTGCGAGAAAGTGCCCAAGACCGATAAGCTTCTCCGTTTCTTATTAGACGATGGCCTACAGAAGCGCACCATCCTTTCGGGGATTGCCCAATGGTACCCCAACCCCTCGGAACTTATTGGTAAACAGGTTTGTTTTATTGCTAACTTAGAGCCGAGGAAGATGCGAGGCATCCTCTCGGAAGGGATGATCCTTTCTGCTGAAAATAGCGATGGGTCGTTGGCATTGATTTTCCCGTCGGAAAACGTTTTGCCCGGCAGTCCCGTCGTCTGAAACAGATCCAAACGCCATTAGTACGCCCACTATACGCTTGCCGCGTATTGCCAACTCGCCTCAACTAACTTCTTTGATGAGTAAAGCCCTTGAGCTACACTTGTCGTAAACTTGACCGCCCTGTCCACGAATGAGCGTGGACGAAGCGGTTATGTAAAATCATGGGGCAGCGAATGCCCTGCCTAAACATTTAAAACAGATCTTATGAGAATTATAGTTAACAGATTACCTAACCGATTGTACCCCGACTTCAAGAGGGTCATCGTGCGATTTTTAGATATTGGTCCCGAGCGAACGGCCGACCTGATACAGAAAGTGGTCCAAATGGACGAATCGCTGGCTTATAAAATATTGACTCAAACGCTGCGAGAGTTTTCCCGCAGGCATCGTAACCTCACTCGCACCTACAAGGATCACTATGTAGAAGCGGTAAAAACAGCGGGAAGCGAAATTAAAGAGTTGGATAAGATCAGCGAAGATAAAAAGATGCTGATTGGCTCCTACCTTTCGAAAGAGTATTCCATCAGCTCCGCTGCATTCTTCAACCCCTCCATGGTGGAGTCGCCCGACCAAACAGGATTGGAAGATGGCTCGAAGCGTGTAATTATCAGCTTCCGGGCCACGGGCGAAGGGCATATCTCGAGCATCGTGTTCCATACAGGTGTGATTGACCGTAATAACGAAATTCACATCGAGAAAGCGGGGAACCACGTGGATCAACCCGAAGCCATAAAAAGGCACGTATACGAGAAAAAAATGACCATCGAGAAACTGCAAGAGATGGAGGTACGGCAAGATATTATTGACGCGGTGCTGGATCCTCTGAACGACACGTTTATTTACGGCGAGTTCTTGGGTTCCGCGTTAAACGTGTTGAAAGATCCCTCGTTGAACGAAGAGGAGCGCCGGGCGGTGGAGCAGATCGTCTGGTTGGCCGACTCCCATTACGAGATTTCGTTTTCACGCGACACGCACCTCTCGGAACGGGTGATCTTCCCTATCTCCTACACCGAACGGAGGGGGATCGAGGATGCCCGCTTTGTCCGCTTCGTGGGCGATGATGAAAAAGTGACTTACTACGCGACCTACTCCGCTTACGACGGGTATACCATCCTGCCCAAGCTAATCGTGACGGAGGACTTCTGTTCGTTTAAGGTAAAGCCGCTTCATGGCCGGGGGGCTCAAAACAAGAACCTCGCCCTTTTTCCAAGGAAAATAAACGGCAAATACGCCATGTTGTCCCGAATCGATGGCATTAACAGCTACGTGGGCTTTTCCGATCATATCCATATCTGGGACGACCCAATCAAGGTGCAGGAGCCAAAACACCCCTGGGAATATATCCAGCTGGGGAATTGCGGTTCACCCATTGAAACTCCTGAAGGGTGGCTCGTGGTTACCCACGGCGTGGGGCCGATGCGCCAATATTGCCTGGGAGCCATGTTGTTGGATTTAGAGGATCCCACCAAGGAGATCGGGCACTTGAAAGAACCTCTTCTCGCCCCGAATAGTGAGGAGAGAGAGGGCTACGTTCCTAACGTGGTTTACTCCTGTGGATCGCTTATTCATAACGACACCTTGATTGTCCCTTACGGAACTTCCGACACCGGTGCGGCGTTCATGACCATTGACGTTGACACGCTATTACAGCGGATCTTGAAATCGTGATAAGCTCCGTTTGATTTCCATCGGGTTAGTTATAAACCACGCGGTAATTGGTAAACAAGGAGCAAATAAGCAGTGAGATTGGAACCTTCCACCGGTTAATAGTAAACCTTTTTGCCGGGCATAGAAGAACCGATCACGAAGCGGAGGGTAAGCCAGTGGGTAGCCCCAGCGAACCCTTCCTGTTCTTTCTCGTGATTGGGCTTTTGAAACTGGTAGCGTAAGCCCATCTTCAGTATCCGGTTGATATCGCCCGGCTCGTAATTTTTGTCGGGCACGTTATAATCTACTCCAAATCCCACGTTCCATAGAAATGTGTTTAGTTTGAGGCCCGAGAGAATAGGGTCTGATTGAGAAGTCTTAAGGTTTGGTTCAATAAACCCGTACCCGATGCCCGCGTAGGGGTAGAAGCTAATTTGATCCACCTCCAGAAGCGTCACCCCTATATTTCCACCCAAGAAGGCATGCATCGAACTGGAGTTGCCCGGCCACACCGTGTTTCCCTCGCTACTCACCACGTCGATATCACCCACGAGGCCACTCATGGCAAACCCGCCGTTAAGCATAAGGAAGGCTTTGTTGTAATAGAGGTTCAGTTCGGTATCGGCGGCAAAACCCGCGTTGAATTTATCCCCCAAATCACCCGTTGGTACCATCGTACCAAGACCCACTCCCCACGAGAAGGCCCATGGAGAAGGTTCCACCCGGTAGTTTTGCTGCGCGTGAATTGATACGGAAAAAAGGAGCGCGATCAGGAGCGCCCCGCTCATTTTTACTTTCATAGTTTGTTTATTTTATTGTTTTGGGTTATTAAAAGTGTGTACACATTTCGATGAAACACCAAACGTAAGTTATCGCTTAGCGGCTCTGAAAGCTCTATAAATAAGAAACAGAGCCGTTAGCAGCATAATGACGAGCGCACCGTACGCGATCGCGTCGGTCGCTTTTATGCTCGGCGGGTCGAATCGGAACTCCACCGTTTGCGCCCCTTCAGGGATCACGAGTCCCCTTAACGCGTAATTCACACGGAACATTTCGGCAGGTTCTCCATCGATGCTTACCTGCCACCCACGGGGGTAATACACCTCGGAGAAGACAGCGAGCTCATCCTTTCGGGTATTCACGGAATAGGCCACGAAATCAGAGTCGTAATCGGCGAGCACGATCGACGAGAGCGAATCGGCCGGGGAAGGTTGAAAACCCTCCAACACCGGCACGAACCGGGCATCCATCACCGCCTCGTTACGGAGGTCAAGGGCAGCCAATGCATCGATCTCCTCATCGGCACTCTCCACCACCTGCAGTTCATCCACGAACCATGCATTTCCCATCGTGTGCGGGTTCTCCACCGGCAAGGTTCCCCCCTCTTGCGACGGCATAATCACCCACTTCGCGTTCAGCATGTTCAACACGTCGAACCCCCGCACGTCCACTGAATCCAGTGCCCCCCCAGTTTCAATGATGGCTTGTTGCAGGGTCATCATCTCATTAGAAAGATGCACGTCGATCAAGTCCTGGTAACGGCTCAACTTCGCGGCATGGTACCCCCCGATCACCTTGTGGTGGTAAGGCGTGACCCCGTCGTTAAACGTACTGGTCGCCATGTTCAACACCCGGTAATAGGGCGTTGTATCCTGAAGTATATACTCATCGGTGGGTGTCAAGGCGAACAGATTCTGTTGATTCGTCTCCGGTACAAAGTCGCCGTCGTTCAAGTATCGTTTGTTCACCCCCCACATATCCACTAGGCAGAGCAACAAGAGAGAGGCTATAAGCCACTCCGGTTTTATTTTTTTCTCGAGGAACATCCATACCAGTGCTCCCCCTATCAGGACAACCAAAAAGCTGCGCCACGCGTCAGCCGTGAAGAGTGCCACCCGCATATCGGTTAAATTAGCCATGAACGGTTGCAAGTGCTCCGCGGGCAGTGCCTGTCCGAACATTTGCATCTCGGAGGTAGAGATAAACGACGAAAAGAAGAGCTTTGGCGCGAGCGCGAACAGTAGCGCGACACCGCCCGTCACACCTAAACTGATATAGAGTGGCTTTTTGTTACTCTTGAGGATATCGGGCCGCTCGATCAATTCCTTCACCGCGAGGGCAGCCAACAATGGAATGCAAAACTCTGCCACCACCAAGATGGAAGAGACCGCCCGAAACTTGTTATACATCGGCACGTGGTCGATAAAAAAGTCGGTCAGTCCCATGAAATTCTTCCCCCACGAGAGCAAGATCGAAAAAATCGTGCCCGCCAGCAGTGCCCACTTCATGGGCCCCTTCACGATAAAGAGTCCCAACACGAACAGGGCAAGCACGAACGCCCCCACGTACACCGGTCCCGACGTACCGGGTTGTTCTCCCCAGTATTGCCCAATCTGCTGGTAAATCTGACGGTACTCGGGGCGTGCCTTGTCCATGGCCCGTCCGTTTTCGGACAAGGGAACCGATGCCCCGCCCTTGGTATTGGGCACGAGCAACGTCCAAGTCTCCCCGATGCCGTAACTCCACGCGGTGATATAATCCCGCTCCAGCCCGTCGCTACCGACGCTCGCCTCCGCGTGCCCGGTCAACTCCGACCCACCCCGCATCGTCTCTTTCGAGTATTCATAGGTGTGGTACAAGTTGCTCGCGTTGGCCGCTATCCCGATGATGCCCGCGACAAGCAGCACCCCGGTCGACTTCACGAAACGTGGCATCTCCTTCTTCCGTATAGCCTCCACGAGGAACGCGATCCCTATAAACAACATCACGAACAGGAAATAATAAGTCATCTGCAGGTGATTGGAAGAGATCTGGAACGCGGTAAACACCATGAAAAGGAGTCCCCCTTGCAACCACTTGCCCCGGTACGCGTAAATCATTCCCGCGATGGTGGGCGGTATATAGGCCAGGGTGACAAACTTCCAGATATGCCCCGCGGCGATAAGGATAAAAAAGTAAGAAGAAAAGGCCCATATCACCGCTCCCAACCCACTCAAAAGCGGTGATGCCCTGAACGCCCGCATCAGGATATAAAATCCAAGGAGCATGATAAACAGCAGCTGCACGTAGTTGGGCAAGAAAAGGGAATAAACTTTTTTCGCCGCGTCTTGCGGTTTAGACGAGTCGTACGTGGGGCTCATCTGGTAGGAAGGCATCCCCGAGAACATCGAGAGGTTCCACCGCGTACGCTCGCCGTCGTGCCGCTCCATGTAATCGCGTTGCTCTTGTCCCTGCCCGATCGCCGCCAGCGAGTCGTGCTGCACCACTACCCGCCCATCGATTACAGCCGGCAGGAAGTAGATAAACGATATCACGATAAATGCCACGATCGCGATCAGATCGGGAAGAAATTTCTTAAAATCACTGGAGTTTTTCATTTCAAATGCAATTTGTTTCATGCTAGGTAGAACCCGTCACCGTAATTTCCGTCGAGTAAATACTCCTCGGACAGATCCTTCCCGTCACACCGGCAAATTTACATGTTTTTGTCCTGAATACCGCACTGAACGTTAAAAATGAAAGGGAAACGGGGATATTCGTGATAGATTATTGGCGATAGATGAACTTAAGTGAGGTCAAATTCACTTTATTTAGTGAATAGCGATGCAGCTTTTTTATCTTTCCCGCGTCTTATAGGAAACAACGTAACGTTCGAAAAAATTAAAAAAATTCCGTGCATTGCATACACATCAAGTTAAGAACACACTAAATCACCTGATATTAAATTAAATAATAACTAAAACAGATTTTCATGAAACAAACTATTCTATTGGCGACACTGCTCGTTAGCTTCTGCGCCTATTCGCAACAGACGACAACCGTCTCCCTCGACCAAAACCTCGAGACAGTACAGTTCAACTTGAACGAGGTGAAACTAAATTTAGCCACCACTATTTTTGGTTCCTATCCCGAGATCACTTACGAGCGGATATTGGACAGTGATATAAGCGTGGGTGCCTCCGTGGGTGTAGGTTTAAACGATGACTACATACTCGATTTCGCTTTCATCCCGTATTTCCGGTGGTTCTTTGGCGGCTCTCACGCTTCTCTGCAGAAGTATGGGGCAGGATTGTATCTTGAAGCCAATGGCGCTTTGTTTTCCGGAGATGAGAACTCAAACTATGGATACCCCGAAAGTTCCGGATCGCAAACCGGGGCAGGCTTGGGAATAGCCGTAGGATGGAAGTACCTAACCAAGAACGATTGGGTGGGCGATTTTTACATGGGAGCCGGTAGGGACTTCGCGAACGATGGCGCGTACCCTCGCGTGGGTATCTCGATCGGGAAGCGCTTTTGAAGCGGCTCCTCGCGTCTTTTCCATGCAGGCTTTAGGCACCCCTCGATCGAACAACCGGATACGTTTATACGTTCATCTTGATACGAAACAGCAACTGTGCTTCGTGAAAACGGTATACTACCTGCACGAAATATAGAGTAACTAACAAACCAAAACATATATGAGAAAAATAACAGTTTTAATTACTTTCGCGCTTATCGTTCTTGGCGCGTGTAATACCGCCAAGCGTGCAAGTACCTCCCAAGATGGGAGTAGTGAAACCGCCTTTACAGGCAGTGAAATAAACCCCGACCCTGCACATAATAGCCGCAACTCGGTCGACTGGGCCGGTGTATACCGGGGAGTTATCCCTTGCGCCGATTGCCCGGGAATTGAGGATGAAATACGTTTGAACGACGACCTCACCTTTGAACGGTTGATGGTGTACCAAGAGCGTGACAGTCGTTTTGCCGAGAAGGGCCGCTTCGAATGGGACAACACGGGCGGAAAGATCCGCCTGATCAACGAAGAGTCGCCGGATCAAGGAGGAAACTGGTTTCGCGTGGGAGAGAACAGGCTTATCATGCTCGATATAGAGGGAAACCCCATCGATAACAACATTCCAGCCGAAGTGTACGTCTATCAAAAGATGGATTTAGACCATGTCATCACCGAGAAATACTGGAAACTGGTGGAATTGAACGGAAAAGCGATCCCGCCCGTCGAGAAAGGACGGCGAGAGGCTCATTTCATACTGAAGAACCAGGACAACCGTGTGACGGGCAGCACGGGGTGCAACAACCTCATGGGTAGTTTCGAGCTTTCGGGCTCGATGGACGATAACCGCATCGACTTTTCACCCATGGCGACCACCCGGATGGCATGCATCGACGTAGATTACGAGCAGGAGTTCTTGAACGTATTTGAAGATTGCGACCGTTATTCGATTCAAAACGACACGCTCACGCTGATCAGGGAAACGGTTCCTTTAGCCCGGTTCGCGGCCATCTATCTCCGTTAAACATCCAGTACTTCTTAACTCTTCATTTAAGTTTCGTATATGAATTTTACAACTAATAACTCGACTGTCAATGTTTCGAATATTAGTTGTATACATAATAGATTTGCATGCCAAACCTAAATTCTTGATTAAGATTACCTTTGGCAAAGTTCCCGAAAAGCGCACCATTGACAGCTTCTCGGGTTCTTTGTTTGTTGGAACGGTACCGAGGGATCAAAAATCTCTTCTAGTAAGGCATCGAATTGCTTCTTGAACTCTGGGAGATAGGCTGAAATATCCTCGATCGGGTGTTTATCGTATCGTATCGTTGGGTCAAAATCCTTGTAGACCGATCGCAGGTAATAGACCGCGGGCGACACCCTCGCTCCCGGGTTTTCTAAGTGATAAAACAACCCGTACACGAACAGTTGCAATATTTGGTGGGGACGATTGTTCTTCGTGGCATCAAAAAGTTGCGCCATCTCCTTGAACTCGGTCGCCCCGGTACCGGTTTTGTAATCGATAATCCGGAATACCTCGTTCACTCGGTCAATCCGGTCGATGCTCCCTTTAAAATTCACCTCCAGCGCGTCATTCACCCGGTAACTTCTATTAAATCGATACTCTGCACCTACATACTCGAAAGGGGTGAACTGTTGGTCGACCTTAAGCGTCTGCTTCACGTAGCTCTTCAATATCTCCCCTATCAGGTAATGCTCCCCTTCCAGCTCATACTCTTTCGACTCATCTTTGAAGTAGTACCTGGCGAATGCTTTTCGGATAGCCTCCGTTAGAAACTCGTCGCCCTTCCGTATCTCATTCAGCACGTCGGGTGTGATCGTCTTCCCTCGGAACCGGCTATAAATGATCTCCATTACATGATGAAAAATGGATCCAAACACATCCGCTTCCACCGATTCCTGCACCTCGTCCTCTTCCGAAAGTCCCTCCACGGCAGTAAAGTAAAACTGAAGGGGGCAATTGATATAATTATTGATCAACGAGGCGGAGAGGTGCGACTCTCCCCCCTTCCGGTACGCGTTTAGTTTTTGAAGCACGCCATCGGTCTTCGTCACCGAAACAACGGGCACTTCGGGTGCCGCCAAATCGTGCGCGACCGACTCTTCTGTAATCTCGAAGTGATCGCGATAAAGATACTTCAGCTGATAGAAATAGCGGCTCACCTCTCCGGTCTGCATCTCTTCGGTACGCGTGTCGTAAAGCAAAAACACCCGTTTCGCGCGACTGATCATCCGGTAGAAGTGGTACGCGTAAATGCTATCTTGATGCTCCCGCGTGGGTAACCCGAAGCCTTGCCGCAAGGTATAGGGCACGAACGAACCGCTGCTGTTTCTTAGCGGGTACACGCCTTCGTTTACCGATAAAATGATCAGGTTTTCGAAATCGATGGCCCTCGTCTCCAGCACCCCCATTACTTGAAGCCCCGACAATGGTTCGCCCCGGAAAGCCACGCTCACCCCGTGCGCCAGCTTATTAAAAAGTCGAAAGTAAGTCTCGACGGACATATCGCGATCTCCCTGCAAGCTATCCTCTAAACGCGTCACCGTTTTGTGGCATTGAACAATAAACTCCCTCTCCAAGTCGATCGCGCGTGTATCCCCTTCCAGCTGCTCCTCTTCTCCCCTTTTTTCTTCGGTAAGAGATGTATAGAGGGACGACAATACTGCTTTCAGGTAGTTTCCAATATCCTGCCAACGAGTCACGCGAGAGAATAGTTGTTTCAGGAGCGGGTGCGGCGGGATCTCCGACCCCTTCACCGTGATACGGTTATAAGCAACGATCTCCCCTTTTAACTTTTCCGTCTCTTCTCTTGCCGAAAGGGTCACCAATGGATGATTCAATAGCGCTTTCACGTGACGGTGATAAAACAGCGCTTCCCCCTCCTTCTCACGTGCATGTTGCTGCAACTGAGCAATAAGATCTATCAATTGTGCCACCGACGCGTTGGACAGGGAATAGCCCATGGTGACATTTATTTTCCCAATTTCTCGGGGGATAGAGTAAAGTACCGGCATCAACAAGCCCTCGTCCGGCAACACCACGGCCGTCTGTATTGCTTCGCCCGGGTCGTCTATCGCATTCGAGGCAATCAATCCTGAAAGGAGATGCGTTACATGCTTCGCCTGTCCCACCCCCGATGGAATGCCTATCGCGTTGATTTTTGTTTTCTCTTTTCGTGGGGACTGCTCGTGTGAGTAAAGCTGGGTCTCCGGGAAAAGCTGGGTCTCCGAGTAAAGCGGCTCGTTCCATGTGAAACGCGATGGGAACCGGGAGAGATTTTCTTTTACCCATTTCGACGCTTGGTTCCGGGGATCGTGAACAAAGGGAGATTCGTAGTCCCAGTAAAAGTCGGCAACTCCATTGGCTTTAAGATATCCCATCAACTCCATCTCGGCCGGGGTAAGCGCGTTCAGTCCCACGAAGATATAGTTATTGTTGGGCGAAATTTCCAACTCCCCTCGCTTTCCCTTTTCCGCCACTTCACGAAACATCATCCCCTCGTACGCCTCCCCTCTAACGGCCAGTGCTTCTCTCAAAGATGAATAGAGCTCGAACAGCACGGCCCACGTCTCCTGGAATTTCTGCTTCGCTTTATTATCGCCCACCGGCATGAAGTGCGACCAAAAACGTCGTATTGCTTCCACTTGAGCTTCGGAAAGGTGGTTCAGATCATCGTCCAATAACCGATAATCGTGCACGTTCCGAAACAAATCACCTGCATCAACAAGGTATTTGTCCACATCATTGAAATCATTGATCAGCATCTCGCCCCAGTAGATAAAATCATCGAACGACTCTTTCGATCCACTTATTTTTCCGAAAAGATCATGAAGTAAGACCAGCATCTCAATTTTTTCCGCCGGGCGAAAAGAGGAGAGCGACTCGAATAGCTCCTGGATAGTCAGCATGGAAGGTGAAAACAGCGGCTTCCCCTCGATCTCCGCGAGGTATTTTTGGAAGAAAATGCCCGCTCGGCGGTTGGGGAACACGAAGGTGCAGGTATACAGCCGCTCGCCATACTGCTCGTGGAATAACTTTGCTATTTTGTATAAGAAGGGAGTCATTGCATCTATCAACTGGAAGTTTAGAGTATCTGTCTACAAATATAACGCCAACAAAACGATTTCACTCCATCGTTTATAAAACATTCGTGAAAATATTTTGTTATTATTTACTTTTGTTGTTAATTTACATCTTGTTTTTCTGCTTGAACCAGTATCACTAATAACGTGCATTTAGATAATATTTTTCTTATAATCGGGTTTATACCATTTTTTTTCAATTGCAAAAAGACTTCGGATAGCGTCACCCATGTACCTCCTTTAGTTATGGAACAGATTTACGAGGAGATAAAAACACCTTATAAGTATGGGTTAGTCGTCGTTCCTCCCGATAATGACAAAATGGTAGATAGCCCAAGTGTATTTAGCCACAATGGATCGTGGTATATGACCTATATAATATACGACGGTATCGGTTACGAGACTTGGTTAGCTCACAGTGATGACCTTCTTTCATGGCACACTTTGGGAAAAGTGATGTCCTTCACAGACAACACATGGGATGCCAACCAAAAAGCTGGTTACATTGCTTTACAGGATTATAATTGGAACGAGAGTTACGAGGTTGAGACGTATAATGAAAAATACTGGATGTCATACTTAGGAGGTGATACTCCAGGATACGAGGCCGGTGTTTTGGGAATAGGAATAGCCTACACCGATAGCTTAATCCAGTTGAAAGAATGGGAACGATTGGAGCATCCTGTATTATCGGCGAACGATGAGGATGCCCAGTGGTATGATAATACAACAATATATAAAAGCACCGTTATTCATGATAAGGAACTTACCACTGGTTATCCCTTTGTCATGTTTTATAATGCTAAAGGGGAAGAAATAGAAGGGGGAGAAAAGCCCGAGCGAATTGCCATGGCGATTTCCGATGATATGATCCACTGGAAACGATGGAAACACGAACCTGTAATTGATCATCAATCCGGAATTTCGGGAGATGCTTTTATTACGAAAATTGAAGATCTTTGGGTTATGTTAAGAGCACCTTGGTAACTACTCAGGTCTCAATTCGAGTTTTATTTTTCTGCTCGTTAACTCGATTT